>NZ_JBIDAQ010000005.1:0-226280 GCF_043202555.1 Streptomyces sp. NPDC048182
CCGCGGGGCGGGGGCCCCGCCCGCCCCCGCCCCCCCCCCCCGCGGGGGGCCCCCCCCCCCGCCCGGGGGGGGCGGGGGGGCCCCCCCCCGCCGCCCCCCCCCCCCCCCCCCCCCCCCCCCGCCCCTGACGGTCGCAGACACGACCTACGGCAGACTTCGCCGCCCGCCTTCGGCAGTGAGGTCATGCACCACAGCGCCCCAAGGAGGCCAACCAGCCCCACCGCCAGCCAAGACCCGTGTCTGGCCAACATCAACCGCCTCTCGGTTGGCGTCCGCCGACCGAGGCACCGGCAAGACGACAAAGTGAGGTGGACCGACGTGACACTCACGCACAAGAGGTCATTACTTCGGCACATCGTCGCAGGGCTTGTAGCGGCGACTGCTCGCGCAACCATGCTGATGGGAGGCGTGGTCAACGCGGACCGGGCCGACGCGTTCGTGTGGTCCAGCTGCAAGGACGCGGCCAGGAAACTCCGCGACAAGTTCTTCTGGGCCGAGACGGTCACCGGCCGTCCCTGACATTGCCGGCCCGGACTGGAACCCCAACACCCAGCAGCCGGACGGCCGGGCATCCTGGCTCGACCTGCGGCTGACCGCCCGCACCGGCGCCAACGCTCCCCAGGCCGACCGCGAGGAGCCGGCACAGGCAGCCCGCATGCTGCTGGCCAAGACCGGCAATGGGACCTCGGCGGCGGGCTCCAGTACCCTCCGGTTCGTGCCGTCGACGGGGACGACGGCATCTTCACCTGGGCCGCACTCTATGCCGCGGCCCCCCAGGACTGCCCACAACACTGACCCAGGCCAGCGGCTCAGCCTCTACCCAGGGCTTGAGCGAGTTCCGGAGTTGCGTGGTTGGTCCGGTACATGACCGGTTGGGGTGCGTAGCAGAGCAGGCACCGGCTTCGTGATCATTGGGGTGTCGAAGCTCAACGATCATGAGGTGGCCCGTGCCTGCCGCTGTATCTTCCCCCATCCCGCCGGTGCTGGTGAAGCTGGGTCCGCTCGACATCGCCGGCGTTGCCGACCTGCGGCCTTTCCTGGAGTCGGTGCCCGACCCGCGGTCGAGGCATGGCCGCTGGTACCCGCTGGCCGCGATCCTCCTCGTCTGTGCCTGCGCGGCCGTGTCCGGAGCGAGGAGTGTCGACGATATCGCCGAGTGGGCGGATCGGGCCTCGGAGGCCGTGCTGACAGCCGTCGGTGTCTGCCGGCATCCGCTGAGGTGGCGCCGGGCTCCCTCGCGGACCACGATCGGCCGTGTGCTCGCGGCCGTCGACGGTGACGCCCTGGACCGGGCGGTCGGCGCCTACCTCGCCGCCCGGAAGACCGGGGACACCGGCCCGGGCCCTGACCGGCGGCAGGTGATCGCCGTTGACGGCAAGTCGGTGAAGGGATCAGCACGCCTGACCGCATCCCGCAGGCACCTGCTCTGTGCGGTCACCCACCACCGGGCGGTCACTCTCGCCCAGGCGGAGGTCGGAGCCAAGACGAACGAGACCGCGCACTTCCAGCCCCTGCTCGAGCCCGTCGACCTGACCGGATCCGTCGTCACCTTCGACGCCCTTCACTCGGTCCAGGCGAACGTCACCTGGCTGGTCGAGACCAAGAACGCCCACTACGTCGCCATGATCAAGGCCAATCAGCCGACCGCACACCGGCAGCTTGCCGCCCTGCCCTGGCGGGACATCGCCGTCCAGCACACCGCCACCGTCACCGGCCACGGCCGCCGCGAGTCCCGTTCGATCAAGACCTGCGGCATCGCCGACCACCTCGGCGGAATCGCCTTCCCCCACGCTCGCCTGGCCATCCGCGTCCACCGCCGCCGCAGGCAGACCGGCCGACGCGAGACCGTCTACGCCGTCACCAGCCTCGACGCCCACCAGACCACCCCGGCCGAACTCGCCACCGCCATCCGCGGCCACTGGACGATCGAAGCCCTGCACCACGTGCGGGACGTGACCTTCGCCGAGGACGCCTCCACCGTCCACACCGGCACCGCACCCCGCGCCATGGCCACCTTCCGCAACCTCGCGATCGGCCTCCTCAAAACCCTCGGAGCCGCCAACATCGCCAAAACCACCCGCGCAATCCGCGACCCGCCCGAACGAGCCCTCCCACTCCTGGGCATCACCAACAACCCCGACCCTCAGCGAACTTGATCAGGCCCTGGAGGGCGAGCCGGGCCTGGCCGACCGCTCCAGCAGGCCGTTGACGACACCGCACTCCGGCCGCGATGGAGGCCCGCGTCTGTGACCTGCGCAGGTCCCGCAAGCTGGGACCCGCACGGATCGGCCCGGTCCTCGGTCTGCCCGCCTCGACCGTCCACCGGATACTGACCCGCCACCGGCTGAACCGTCTGGCCTGGATGGACCGGCCCACCGGCACGGTGATCCGCCGCTACGAACGCGAACGTCCCGGCGAGCTCATCCACGTCGACGTCAAGAAACTGGGCCGGATCCCCGACGGCGGAGGCCACAAAGTGCACGGCCGCGCAGCCGGCCGGCCGATCCGCGGCATGGGCTTCGACTACCTTCACTCCGCGGTCGACGATCACTCCCGACTCGCCTACACCGAAGTCCATGGTGACGAGAAGGCCGCGACCTGCGCGGCTTTCCTGACCCGGGCCGCCGCATTCTTCGCCGGCCTGGGCATCACCCGCATCGAACGCGTCCTGAGCGACAACGCCTGGGCCTACCGAGAAGAACTACAACGCCAGCGGATTCCAGCTCGGTGACTACGCGGAGCTGGAAGAGATCCCTCGGCTCATCCTCTATGCCGGAACGGTCGAGAGGATCAAGGAAGAACAACGTAAACGCGAGATCCAGTTGGAGCAGAGCACGTCACGCGACGAGCGCTCAGCGCAATGAGCGGCAACGGCGAGCGCGCCGAACGATCCCGGGCTGGGGTGCGACAGCTGTCGCTGACGACGTTCCGCTGGCTGTTGGCACCGCGCTGGCAGTGGCGCACCAGGCGGCTGCGGGCCACGCACGGGCTCCCCCTGCCCTACGAAGTCGCTTGGTGCCTGGTCGCGCTCGCCGACGACGTGGACAACCTGCCCTATGTACGGCAGCGCACCCGCTCCCTGCCCAGCGAGCCGCCAGGCGTGGTGATCGACGTGTGGGCACAGCTCGATCCGACGGAACAGCAGCGGCGCCGGGCGTGGCTGACCCGCCACAGGCGGACCCCCCTGCACTTGCTGGGCGTCCCGGAAGAGCTGATCGAGCTGGCGGGTCTGCACATCACCGAGTGGGCGCTCCCGCCGGATGTGCCGTCGATCTCGCTGGTCGTACAGCGACGCACCTCGCCAGGGGAGACCGACTGAGCGGGCGATGAGATGAGGCCGCCGGTCCAGTCTGCGGACCGGCGACCTTTCTACGTCAGCTGCCGAACCGCATCAGTCGGCTCCTTGTGAATGCGAGATCGGAATGCACCCGGGGTTGCGTGATCAGGCCACCCATTCAATGCTGATGCGATCCATGATCGGAGTCGAGTCACCTTGAAAGCGTGCCGGCGCGACGGTCATGGACTTCATTACGCAGCCCAGCAGCATGCGACGGTCCTGCATGGTCGACTCGTTCCACGCGTCTGCCAGCGCGTCGCCGTCGGCGAAGAAGATCGTCAGGTCGGCTTGCCGCGACAGCTCCGTCGCCTCGTGTTCCAAGGCGTCGATCACGGAGGTCTGCTCCGCTGTCGTTGCGGGGCCCGTCAACCAGCGGACCATGCATTCGAGTTGACGGCGATTCCCCCAGCAGGCAGCAGCTATGACCTGCTCACTGCCGATCTCCACGACCGGCCGCCTGTAGCTCACGGCGATCCCAGAGCGCGTGGTGAAGTGCACCGGTTCACATCGGAGCACCCCCGACCTTGGCGCTGCCGCCCGACCCAGGGCATCAATCAACGCAGGCACCTCGCCTGCGAGTTCCCATGAGTTCGACACCAGGAAGAACACGCCCACTTCGGGAAGGTCCGCTAGCCGGAACTCGATTCGCACCTCCGGCATCGGTCCGCGACCTCTCGTCGCCCGTGAACGCCGGCTGCGGCACACCTCCGTATACCTCGCTCAGGGCCTCAGCGTTCGCATGATCCTCCAGTGTGATCCGCCACGCCGAACCGCGATGGGCTTTCCAAGGTTACGCGCGCTGGATCCGTCGCATCCTTGTGGTGGTTCCCAACACTGCTAGGACTGCGGTGGGGGCGGTGAGACATGGTCGTCCTCTGGTGGCGATGTTTGGGGCTCCGAGGATCGGACACACTCGCCGCTTGACCTGACCGCACAGGGCGTGTCCGATGGCTTTTTGCCTGAACAGACCATGTGCGCCGATTTCGCTGTTCTTCCTGGTGCTGGCTCGCCCAAAGGCGCCTGTCCACCACAGCACGCCCCCAGGCAGCTTGCAGTGATCGCCTGCCTGCACAGCGAGCTGCACCAGATGGCGATCTGCGGCATTGACGGAGGCGCTTGTGGATATTCGGCAACCCTGTTGCACCCTAGAACCGTCCAGCACGTGGCTGGCGTACATGTCGACGAGCTACGCCACGTCAATGCCCGGTTCGCTCTCGGGCCGAAACCGCAGGCATGGTTCGAACGCCGGATCGGCAAGATCGGCTCACGCCTCGTCGGCCCTGATCCCTGGGGCGGAAATCATCACCGACCGCTTCGATGATGATGGCGGCTTAGAACTTCCCCGGATACCGCACGGCCAGAATGAGGTATCCGACGAGGCACGCCGCGACAACCAATCCCACCACGTGCGGAATACTCACGACACTCAGCTCCTAGATCTTCTCGGCCGCCGTCTGAGGTGCCGGCGCACGGCTCTATCAGCAAAGCGCTTGGGCGAGCGACCCGCAACCTCTTGGCACCAGTATCACCCCGCTCAGAGGGCGAAGTACCTGAGCCACACGTAGGCGAGGGCGATGGACACCGTCGCGGCTGTGACGACGAGGCCGTACTTGGTGAACTGCCAGAAGGAGATGGGCTGCCGGTTGCGCTCGGCGATCCCGAGGACGACGACGTTGGCGCTGGCGCCGATGGCGGTGGCGTTGCCGCCGAGGTCCGCGCCCAGGGCGAGGGCCCACCACAGGACGTGGTCCCCGGAGCCGCCCATGTCGTGGACCAGGTCGCTGGTGATGGGGGCCATGGTGGCCACGTAGGGGATGTTGTCGACGATCCCGGACAGCACCGCCGAGCCACCGAGCAGCGTCATCGAGCCACCGAGTTCGTTGTCTCCGATGGCCTTCGCGAGCTGCTTCGAGATCTCCCCGACGACTCCGGTGTCGATGAGGCCGCCGATCATCACGAACAGGCCGGCGAAGAAGGCCAGGGTGGGCCACTCCACCTCGGTGAGCACCTCGGAGGTCTCCACCTCCGACACCGCGACGAGCAGCCCCGCACCGAGGAGGGCGACGATGCTGGGCTCGTAGTGCAGCACGGGGTGCAGGACGAAGCCGGCCACCACCACGGCCAGCACGACCAGGCCCTGCACCAGCAGGCGCGGGTCCTTGATGGCCTCCCGCTCTTCCAGCTCCATGATGTCGGCCGCGCGGCTCTCGTCGTAGACGAAGGACTTGCGGAACATCACCCGGCAGAGGAGCAGGAGGACAGCCACCAGGACGACCGCCAGGGGCGCGAGGTGTACGAGGAAGTCGTTGAAGGTCAGGCCGGCCCGGCTGGCGATGATGATGTTCGGCGGGTCGCCGACCAGCGTGGCCGTGCCGCCGATGTTGGAGGCGAACACCTCGGCGATGAGGAACGGCGCGGCCGGCAGGGCCAGGCGCTCGCACACCAGGAGGGTCACCGGGGCGATCAGCAGGACCGTGGTCACGTTGTCGAGCAGGGCGGAGGCGAGCGCGGTGATGACGACCAGCATGGCCATCACCCGGAAGGGTTTGGCGCGGGCGCGCTTGACCGCCCAGATGGCCAAGTACTCGAACAGCCCGGTCTTCTTGAGCACGCCGACGATCATCATCATGCCCATGAGCAGGAAGATGACGTTCCAGTCGATGCCGGAGTCCTCGGAGTAGAAGGCCGAGACGTCGTCGGTCGCGCCGATCGCCAGCATCAGGCCCGCGCCGCCGAGGGCGACGGCGACGCGGTGGATCTTCTCGCTGATGATCAGGGCGTACGCCCCGACGAAGACGACGACCGCCGCCCAGCTGTGCCAGTCGTTCACGATCCTCCAGTGTGTCGGTCCCCGCGGGGCCGGGCCGCCGGCGTCGCCGCGGTCTCGCGGTCGCCGGGGCGGGGGTGGTCCTGGTCGTCGTCGGGAATGCCGACGAGGTCCTCCACGTCGAACATGCGCGCGATCGGCACGTCGGTGGAGCTGTGGGCGACGATCGAGAAGGCGATGCACACCGCGATCAGGGTGTACGCCTCGCGTGCCTGCGGGATGCCGGACTGGAGCACCAGCAGCCCGTAGACCACCGACGCGAAGCCCTTGGGTCCGAACCACGCCGCGGTGAGCTTCTCCCGGCGGGTGAAGCGGGTTCCGACCAGGGAGATGAGCAGCGACGCGGGGCGGATCAGCACGATGGCCAGCACGACCGCCACGTACCCGCCGAGTGACAGGTCGCCGAAGAGGTGGGGGGTGAGCAGCGCGCCGAACACCAGCAGTGCCGCGAACTTCGCCAGTTCCGCCAGCGCCTCGCCGAGCGGTTCGAACGCCTTCCTCGCCTCCGGGGACACGGCGGCCAGCACCGCTCCGGCGGAGAACGCCGCGAGGTAGGGGTTGGCGTGGGTGAGGTGGCAGGCGGCGTAGAGGATGATGCCGGTGGCCAGGGGCAGCAGGGGCTGGAGTTTGGGCTCGGCGCCCAACAGCGGGACCCGCACCAGCCAGTTGACCAGCAGCGGGAGCACCACGCCGAAGGCGAGGCCGAGCGCCAGTTCCAGGGCGATCTTCCCGAGCGACGCCTCGTCGGCGTGTCCGGCCGTGGGCCCGGCCGCCGCGATCAGCAGCAGCACCACCGGGAGGGCGAGCCCGTCGTTGATGCCGCTCTCCACGTTGAGCAGCTGGCGGAGCTTGGCCGGCACTTCCTTGCGGCCCACGATCGCCGAGGCGAACACCGGGTCCGTCGGCGCCAGCACCGCGCCGACCAGGAACGACGTCGTCCAGTCGAGGCCCACCAGGACGTGGGTCAGCAGAGCCATGAACACGAACGCCAGCGGCATGCCGAGGCCCAACGCCCGCGCGGGGTTGCGCCAGTTCGCCCGCAGTTTCGCGAGGGACACGTGCATGCCGTCGGTGAACAGCACGGCGAACAGGGCAAGGTCGGCCGTGACCGAGACGATCTCGCTGTCGGGCGTGATGTGGATCAGTCCGAGGAAGCCGTCGCTGACCAGGGCACCACCGGTCAGGAAGAGAAGTGACGTGGAGAGCACGGTCCGAGCCGCCAGGCCCGACAGCACCACCGCCACGAGCAGCGCGACGCCGAACACCACCACCAGCACCATGACGGGTCCCCGATCGGAAAGAGAGTTCTCCTCGAATCGCCGACCAGGCTTCCCGGCACACCGCTGGGAACCCTACCTGTCCTTGACGCGTCTTTAACACCTGGCCCACGGGCACGCCGGAACGCCTCTGGTTGCCGACGCCCGGCAACGACCCGGTGCTTCTCAGCCGGCGCCCACGGCGAGCAGGCGCTCCAACAGGTGGGAGGCGGTGATCACACCGAGGAGACGGGTGCCGGAGGCGTCCCGGTCCACCACGGCCACCAGCGGGCTGCGCTGCTGTGCCATCTGCGCGGCGATCTCCAGAGCGGTGTCGTCGGGCGCGGCCACCACGGGTGCCGGGATCGTCTTCGACAGGCAGTCGCGCACCTTGCGCCCGGCCAGTGCGGCGCAGAGCCGGTCGGCATGGCGCTCGTCGACGACGGCGGCCAGCGCCGGGTCGTCGACGACGTACTGCGGGACGAGGATCTTGACCATCTGGGAGGCGGGCAGGATCGCCTTCGGCGCGCCGTCGTCGTCCACGACGAGCAGCGCGGGCAGCCGGTGCCCGGCCATCAGCCGTGCGGCATCGAGGGCGTCGTCGTCGAGGCCGACCGTCTCGTACTCCTCCACCAGATCACGCGCTCGCACCATCGGCTCCTGTTCCCGTCGGTCCCCGTATCGGCACGATACAAGGGGGCGGGACGCGGGGCGCCGTGGCATCGCGAGCGGCGTCACGGCCGGTCCGTGTGTCCAGCGGCGTGCCGTCCTCGCCCTTCGACGGGCGACGTGCAGGGGCCGGTGGCCCTGGTGACGGCCACGCGGTCGGCGACGAGGCCGAGGGCGGCCACTGCCCGCACCAGCGGATCCTTCTGGTCGCCGCCGAGGGCCCGAGCGCGCTCGTACGCCGCCTTGAGCTCGCTCCAGCGCGCTTCGTCGGCGAGGGTGAGCGTGCCGCGCAGCTCGGCCAGTTTGAGCAGGTTGGCCTCGGCGGCGACGCCCAGTGTCCGGGCCTCGGCGGTGAAGTGGTCGCCGACGACGGCCGCGACTTCGGTGTCGTTCATGACCGGCCGAACGCGCGAGGCAATCTTGTTCATGGTGCGGTACGAACCCTGGAGCCGGAAGGGCGGTTCGGTGCGCGTGGCGTCGGACTGCGCGGCCGAGGCGATGTAGGCGGCGTTCACCGCGAGGACCGTCCCGCGCACGCGCAGCAGGTGCCGTACGACCGTCACGATCTGCTGCGCCTCGGCAGGCTGGTAGGGATGGGCCAGCCGGTCCGCGCGGGCCGTGGGGTCGCCCTCGGCGAGGCGGGCGAACAGCTCGATGTCGGACGGGTCGCGCCCGGCCAGTGGGGCGAGGACCGGGTTCGAGGTGAGGGCGTTCTCCAGGAAGCTGTGGGCGAAGGCGTCCTCCTTGCCGGTGAGGACGTCACCGAGGTTCCACACGTCGGCCCGGTTGGCGAGCATGTCGGGTACCTGGAAGCGAGCCCCGGACTCGGTGTAGGGGTTGCCGGCCATGCAGACGGCGAAGCGCTTGCCGCGCAGGTCGTAAGTGCGCGGCTCGCCGTCCCACACGCCGTCGACGCGGCGGGTGGCGTCGCACAGCGGGATGAACTTCTGGAGCAGCTCGGCGGAGGTGTGCTGGATGTCGTCCAGGTACAGGAGGGTGTTGTTGCCGGCCGCCAGGGCGAAGTTGATCTTCTCGACCTCTCGTCGGGCGGTCGCGTCAGCCGGGTCCAGCAAGGTGACGCTGTGGCCGAGGGCCGGCCGAGCGCCTCGGCCTCGACGATCCGGTCCTGCGCACGGCGGATCTGCTCGTCTACCCCGTGCCCGTGCTGACCAGGGACCGGCAGGCCATGGCCGACCTGGTGCTCAACACCCTCGGCCCGCTGACCTCGGCCCGCGGGGGCGCCCAGCCCCTGCTGGACACACTCATTGCCTACTTCGACTGCGGCTGCGGCTGCGTCGCCACCGAGGCGGCCCGACGGCTGTCACTCAGCGTCCGGGCCCTGACGTACCGACTGGGACGCATCCACCAGCTCACCGGCGCCGACCCGGGCCACCGCCACACGCTCCAGACAGCGGTCATCGGCGCCCGCCTCCTGGACTGGCCGGCCAAGGACGTGTGAGCGACGGCTTCGGCCGGCGTCTGGGAAGCGGGGTTCACCGCGCTCGGCCCGCGGCGACCACCGCCTGGATCAGACCCGGGAAACGGCGGTCCAGGTCCTCCTTGCGAAGGCGCATGTACAGGCCGTTCCCGGCGTCGCGCTGGTAGACCAGACCTGCCTCGCGCAGGACCCTCCAGTGGCGGGTGCGGCTGGACTTGCCGACGGGCAGGTCGAAGGAGGCGCACAGCCGTTCCTCGTCGGGCCGCTCGGCCAGTTCGGCCACCACCCGGCGCCGGTTCGCGTCGGCCAGCGCCGAGAGGACGGACCCCACCTCAAGCTCTTCCGCGGCAGGGTGCGCCAGCTCTTCCGCCGTCATCACTTCACCCCTCGACAAGGTACGCACCAAAGCGTACCTTCACTTGAGGTACGCACTTCCGCGTACCTTACCTTCCGGGGGAAGCCATGTCTGCATCCACGTCCCGACGTCGCTGGGCGCTGTCACGTGTCCGCGCATCCCTGCGCAAGCTCCTGCTCCTCGAACATCGCCCCTTCCTGACCCTGTGAGGCGTGCCGCGTACGCGGCGCCGGTGGGGTACTCCTGGTGGCACACGATCCGGGCGGTGTGTCGAGAACGTCCGGCGCAGGAGGACGCACATGCACGCGATCTGGCACGCCCTGTCGATCACCGGCTCCATGGCCTGGGAGATCGCCTGGGCCTTGATTCTGGGCTTCGCCCTGTCCGCCGTGGTCCAAGCCGTGGTCCGCAAGTCCACCGTCGTCTCCCTGCTGGGCGACGACCGCCCCCGCACCCTGGCCACCGCGACCGGACTGGGCATCGCCTCCTCCTCGTGCTCCTACGCCGCGGTCGCGCTGGCCCGATCCCTGTTCCGCAAGGGCGCCGACTTCACCGCGGCGATGGCCTTCCAGATCGCCTCGACCAACCTCGTCGTCGAACTCGGCGTGATCCTCGCGCTGCTCATGGGCTGGCAGTTCACGGCCGCCGAGTTCACCGGCGGCGCCCTCATGATCGTCACCCTGGCGGTGCTGTTCCGTCTCCTGCTGCGCGAACGCTTGCTGCGGGGGGCCCGGGAGCAGGCCGAACGCGGGCTGACCGGCTCCATGGAGGGTCATGCGGCGATGGACATGTCCGTCCAGAGTGAAGGCTCCTTCGCCCGCAGGCTCTTCTCCCGCGACGGCTTCACCTCGGTCTCGCACGTCTTCGTCATGGAGTGGGCGGCGATCCTGCGCGACCTCGTCGTCGGCCTGGTGGTCGCCGGCGCGATCGCCGCCTGGGTGCCGGACTCCTTCTGGCGGGCCTTCTTCTTCGACGGCCATCCGCTCGCGTCCAAGCTGTGGGGGCCGCTGATCGGTCCGCTGGTCGCCATCGCCTCGTTCGTGTGCTCGGTGGGCAACGTGCCGCTCGCCGTGGTGCTGTGGCAGGGCGGCATCAGCTTCGGCGGAGTCGTCGCGTTCCTCTTCGCCGACCTGCTGATCCTGCCGATCCTGAACATCTACCGGAAGTACTACGGCACGCGTATGGCGCTCTTCGTGCTCGGCACCTTCTACACCGCCATGGTGCTCGCCGGATACGTCGTCGAGTTCGTATTCGGCGGACTCGGCCTCGTTCCCGACCGCGACCGTGCCACCGTCCCGGACAGCGGGGTGAGCTGGAACTACACCACGTGGCTCAACATCGTCTTCTTCCTGCTGGCAGCCGCCCTCGTCGTCCGGTTCCTTCGCACCGGTGGCCGGGGCATGCTGAGCATGATGGGCGGATCCGGCGAACCCGGCGAACCCGAGCGTTCACACGGCTGACTCGGCGTCCACCGCATCGCCGTACCGGATCAGGAGCATGGCCGCGTCGTCGTGCGGCGCACCGACCGCATAGGCCGCCAGGTCCTTCCGCACGGCGGCCAAGGCGCTCTGCGGATCTGCCCCCCTCAGCAGCCGCGCGCGATCGGCCAGGGGATAGAAGGCGCCGTCCTGGCCACGGGCCTCCGTGACGCCGTCGGTGTAGAGCAGCAACTGGTCACCCGGCGCGAGGTCCACGCGGTACGGTCGCGGCCCATCGGTGCCGGGTATCCCCAGGCCCAGCGGAGGCGCGTGGGAAGACGGCTCCGGAAAGCTGACGTCGCCGTCGGCGCGCAGCAGCATCGGGGCGGGGTGCCCGAAGCTGAGAAAAACCACCGAGCCGCCCGGCCGCATCTCGGCCAGGATCGCCGTGACGAACTTCTCGCCGTCCAACTCCCGCGAGACGCTGCGCTCCAAGCGCTCCCCCAGCCCCACCAGATCCGGTTCGTCGTACCCGGCTTCACGGAAGGCACCCAGGACGACCGCCGCGGTCTCCACCGCGGCGAGCCCCTTTCCCTGGACGTCCCCCACGACGACGCGGACGCCGTAGGGCGAGGCGACCACCTCGTACAGGTCGCCGCCCACGCGCGCCTCCGCGAGTGCGGA
This sequence comes from Streptomyces sp. NPDC048182, assembly GCF_043202555.1. Lineage (NCBI taxonomy): Bacteria > Bacillati > Actinomycetota > Actinomycetes > Kitasatosporales > Streptomycetaceae > Streptomyces > Streptomyces sp. NPDC048182. Next base: position 11,985 of record NZ_JBIDAQ010000005.1, read on the forward strand.
GGTGTAGGAGACGGCCAGCTGGAGCGGGCCGACGGCCGGCGGCACCGGGCGCAACAGCACGCGCTGCGCGGCCTCGGCGACCGAGCGCACGCTCTCCAGCTCGGCCTCCCGGCGCGAGCGCATCACGGAGGCGGCCACGCCGACGCCGGTGACTCCCGCCACCGAGGCGGACGCGGTGAGCCCCCGTCGTCCCGCGAACAGGTCGTCGTACAGACCGAGCCCCACGCAGAGCACCAGGGCCACCACACCGATGACGGCGGTTCGGCGCCAGCCGCCGACCAGGCTGGCGAAGGCCGGCCCGAGAGCGACGAGAGGCAGGAAGCCGACGCTCGGCCCCGCGATGACGTCCGCGACCGCCACCACGGCCATCGCCGCGAACGGCATCCAAGAAAGCACCGTCGCTCCGGACGTCGGTCTCTGCGCGGTCACGTCTCGTCCTCCCAGACTCCCAGGGTCCGCAAGGGGCAGACACTCGTCCTGCCCGCCTAGAGGACATCCCGAAGCTTTAGACTATGCAAGGGTCCTGTCGGGCTGCGCAGCGCATCCGGGTGCGTTACTCGATCGAGGCCCGCCGCGACACCGGACCTGCCACCAACGACCACCCATACAGGCGACCTTGCCACACGCACCGGAGGGGACATGCGAGAACCCGTGCCCGAGTCGGTCTGGCAGCGGTTCCTCACAGACACGGAAGACGCCATACGGGAGTCCGCCCCGAAGGAGCCCTCCGCACGGGAACGTGCCGACGGACTCGCACATCTCGACACCGTCAGGAGACGGCGCAGCCCAGGACGTCTCGTCGGCGGCCTTCTCGCCCTCGCCCTCCTGCTGGCCCTCTTCTCCTGGCTGCCGGACCCACCGCCGAGCGCCGAAGGCAAGGGGGACCGCACCTCGCACCGGCCACCGCACAGCACTGCGGAGCCACGGTCACCGTGAGCCGCCCCTCTTAGAAGTCACCATCACACAGCGCCAGCTGATCGGTGACGTCCGCTCGTTCCGCCGCGGCTCGGACCGCGGAGCTGGGCTCTACGAGCATCACCTCCGTGCCGGTCACGGGCAGGGCCTGACGGATCGCCAGCAAGGTGTACAGACTCGCCGTGTCACAGAAGGTGACGCCCGAGAGGTTCAGCTTCAGCCGGCCACCGGGGGCACGGCTCACCAGCACGGCGACTTCCTCGCGCAGCCCCGCAGCGGTGTCGACGTCGAGTTCGCCCGCCAGACACCACTCAAGTTCCGGTGACCGTGGACACCCGCCACTCTCGCGCCGGATCGAAAGTCTCGCCGGGCCGCTTTCGGCGGCGAAGGGCGGTGGGGGCATGGGTGCTCTCTGGGACGACGTGGCCGGGTAACGCCGACCAGACTTCCCGGCACGCCAGGCGAAGCCAGGGCTTCACCACGCGGGCATTCTTGCACAAGGCAAAGAAGGACGGCAAGACCACCCGACCATCCCCTCCTGCACGGTGACGCATATTGCATACTGCAACGGTAAGGAAGGGGAAGCATGAGCAAGGTTCACCTCGACCCGGGCACCCTGCACCACGGGTCGGCAGCACGCCTCTCAACGCCCATCGGGGCGGGAGGCCTGCGCTCCGCGCCCTGGGTGCCGCTGGCGCTGGCCGTGCTGGTCGGTGCCGGGGCGGGTGCGGGGTCGATCGTCTTCCGGTGGTGCATCACCGCCTTCACCCGCTTCTTCTCCGGCCACGCCGACTACGCCGCCGCGCCGGGCTCCGGCCACCCTCAGCTGCCGTGGCTCGGCCCCTGCTTCGTGCTGGTGGCACCGGTGCTCGGCGGACTGCTGTACGGGCCTCTGGTGCAGAGGTTCGCGAAGGAGGCGCGAGGGCACGGCGTGCCCGAGGTGATGCTGGCGGTCGCGCAGCGCGGCGGCCGGATCAGCCCCAAGGTCGCGGTGGTCAAGACGCTCGCCTCCGCCCTGACCATCGGGTCCGGCGGATCGGTCGGCCGGGAGGGCCCGATCGTCCAGATCGGCGCGGCGCTGGGCTCCACGCTCGGCCGCGTGACCCGGGCGGGCGAGGGCCGCATGAAGCTGCTCGTCGCGTGCGGCGCGGCGGCGGGCATCTCCGCGACCTTCAACGCCCCGCTGGCCGGGGTCTTCTTCGCCATGGAGTTGATCCTCGGCACGTTCAGCGCCGAGGCGTTCGGCGCCGCCGTGCTGGCGAGCGTCACCGCCAGCGTCATCGGGCGCGCCGCCTTCGGTGACGTGGCCTTCCTCGACCTGCCCGACTTCCACGTCGAACACCTCGCCCAGTACGGCCTGTTCGCCCTGCTGGGTGTCGTGGCCGCGGTGGTCGGGGTGGGCTTCGCCCGATTCCTCTACCTGGTGGAGGACGCCTGCGGCTGGCTGTGGCGGGGCCCGGAATGGCTGCGCCCGGCAGCCGGCGGACTGGTGCTCGGCGTGCTGCTCCTCGCCCTGCCGGAGATGTACGGCGTGGGCTACCCGGTGCTGGAGAAGGCCACCGAGGGGCAGTACGCCGCCGGCTTCCTCCTGCTGCTCCTGGCCGGCAAGATGCTGGCGACCAGCCTGACCATCGGCATCGGCGGCTCGGGCGGAGTCTTCGCGCCCAGCCTGTTCATCGGGGCGATGCTCGGCACGGCGTACGGCACCGGGGTCCACACCCTGCTGCCCACCACGGCCGGCGCGGCGGGCGCCTACGCCCTGGTGGGGATGGGTGCCGTCTTCGCCGGTGCCGCCCGCGCCCCCATCACGGCGGTGGTCATGCTCTTCGAGCTGACCGGCGAGTACTCGATCATCCTTCCCATGATGCTCGCCATCGTCCTGTCCACCGCGGTCAGCCACTTGCTCTCGGCGGACACCGTCTACACCCTGAAGCTGCGCCGCCGCGGCATCGATCTCAAGGGGCCGGCGCACGGCGCGCTGATCGGCGGCCAGCGCGTCGCCGACGTCATGGAGCACCTGCCCTCGCCGCTGCCCGCCGCGACCGACCTCACCGCCGCGGCGAACCTGCTCTCCCTGTCCGGCCACGGCGGGCTCCCCGTGGTCGACGAGGGCGGCGCCTACCTGGGCGTCGTGACGGCCCAGGCGGTCGCCGAGGCACTCGCCGAGGAGCCCGGCGCGGTCCCCGGCCGGGTCGGCTCACTCGCCGAGCCGCCGCCGTCGGTCACCACGGACCAGGCGTTGTCGCAGGCGGTGCACTCACTCGTCTCGGCGCCGAGCGCCGGTCTCCCCGTCCTCGACCCGGCGAACGGGGAACCGGTCGGCTGGCTCAGCCCGCGCGGCGCCCTGCGCGTCGTCCACCCCTCTCCCGCCCCACACGGCGGGGTCAGGAGGACCGGGGCAGATCGGTCGTCCAGCCCAGCGGATGCGGTTCCATGTCGTCCACCGGCGGCGCCAACGGCTCCGCGCCCGCCCGGTTGAAAGCGGTGAGGGCCTCCACCAGAGCCAGCCGCTGCACCGGGGAGAGCCTCTCCACCACCCCGGCGATCTCGGTACGCCGCCGGGCCGTCACGTCCTCGACCGCCCGGCGCCCCGCCTCGGTGAGCTGCAGCAGAGTCTCACGACGGTTGTCCGGATTGACGTGCCGATCCGCCAGACCGGCCGCGATCAGACGGTCGACCATGCGCATGGCCGTGGACGGCGCCACCTGGAGCTGCTCGGCCAGCGTGACCAGCTTGGTGGCCCCCCGGGTCGCGAGCACCACCAGCATCCGGAACTGCGGCAGCGTCACCCCTTCCTCCACCGCGGCGAGCGAACGCGCGGACATCGCGACCAGCAGACGCGACGCGGTCAGCACCGCCCGGGTGACCGCGTCCACATCATCCGTCGCCCCTTCGGCGCCCTCACTCTCACGCATGCCTCCTTTCTACCGCGCCGCACACACCGCCGGCGCAGGAGGGGACCGGACGCCCGGGACCCGTGGCGAGGGTGCCGGCGGGGGCCTTTCGTCTGGCGTCACTTGCCGCTGTAGACGGGAAGACGCTGTGCTCGCCGTAGTCCACGTCGCGCAGGACGTCCATGTCGGCGCCGGAGATCTCGGCCGTCGGCGAGTTCAGCCTCGACTTCGACGCGATGGAACTCCCCGCCCACCCCGGACTGACCCTGACCGCCTACAGCGCCGAAGCCGGCACACCCGACCACGACGCCCTGCGGCTGCTCGTCGCGTGGGCCGCCACCGAACGGGAGCAGACCCGGGACGCCGGCCCCGCCCGCCCCTGACCCGGCACAGGGCCTGCGCGGCATCGCGGGTCAGTGACCGCCGGTGAGCCCGCCGCTGAGCTTGCTGTGGAGGTCGGCGCTCGGGTCGTTGAGGCCGGTGATCTCGACGGTCTTGCCGCGGTCCCGGTACTTGGTCTCGATCGCGTCGAGAGCGGCCACGGACGAGGCGTCCCAGATGTGGGCCTCGGACAGGTCGATGACGACGCGTTCGGGGTCGCCGGCGTAGTCGAACTGGCCGACGAGGTCGTTGGAGGAGGCGAAGAACAGCTCGCCCGTGACCCGGTGGACGACCGTCGTGCCGTCGGGGTCCAAAACGCTGTGAACGCGGGCGAGGTGGGCGACCCGTTTGGCGAAGATGACCATGGCGGTCACGGAGCCGACCACGACGCCGATGGCGAGGTTGCCGGTGGCGACGACCACGATCACGGTGATGACCATGACGACGATCTCCCCGGCGGGCATCCTCTTGAGGGTCCTGGGGGCGATGGAGTGCCAGTCGAAGGTCGCGAAGGACACCATGACCATGACGGCGACCAGGGCGGCCATGGGAATGTCGGAGACGACCGGTCCGAAGGCGATGCACAGCACCATCAGGAACACGCCCGCCAGAAACGTGGAGACGCGGGTGCGGGCGCCGGAGACCTTCACGTTGATCATGGTCTGGCCGATCATGGCGCAGCCGCCCATGCCGCCGAAGAAGCCGGTGACGATGTTGGCGATGCCCTGGCCGATCGACTCCCGGGTCTTGGAGGAGTGGGTGTCGGTGATGTCGTCGACCAGCTTGGCGGTCATCAGCGACTCCATCAGGCCGACCAGCGCCATGGCGAACGCGTACGGGGCGACGGTCGTCAGCGTGTCCAGCGTGAACGGCACGTCGGGCAGTCCGGGCACGGGAAGGGAGGAGGGCAGGGCACCCTTGTCGCCGACGGTGGGCACCGCGACGCCGGCCGCGACGGTGACGACGGTGAGGATGACGATGCTGACCAGCGGCGCCGGGATCACCTTGGTGACCTTGGGGAAGGTCACCATCAGCGCCAGGCCGCCGACGATGAGCGGGTACACCGGCCAGGGCACGTCGTGCATCTCGGGGACTTGCGCCATGAAGATCATGATGGCCAGGGCGTTGACGAACCCCGTCATCACCGAGCGGGGCACGAACCGCATGAGCCTGGCCACGCCGACCGCACCGAGGACGACCTGGAAGACACCGGCCAGGATGACGGTGGCGACCAGGTATCCCAGGCCGTGCTCGCGGTTCACGGGCGCGGTGACGAGGGCGACGGCCCCGGTCGCGGCGGAGATCATCGCGCGACGGCCGCCGACGACGGAGATGGTGACGGCCATGGTGAACGAGGCGAACAGGCCGATCGCCGGATCGACGCCGGCGATGATGGAGAACGAGATCGCCTCGGGGATCAGCGCCAGGGCGACGACAAGACCCGCGAGGACCTCGGTACGCCACACCTGGGCGTTGTTGATCCAGTCGGGCTTGAGATCGCGCAGCCGCGCGGCGGGGGACACAGCGGAGGACAAGAAGATCGGTACCTGTCGTGCTCGGATCGGCGCCGGGACATCCTCGGCCACGGAAAGGTCGGCGGTGAGCGCGCCTCGCGACCTCCGCCGTCGGCAACTCTACCCTGACGTTAGAGTAGAGATCGGCTGGAAGCACGTACCGCGGTCCAGTCACGACGAGGGCGAAGGGCCAGGGTCACCGGCGTGGACGGCAAGCACATGCAGATCGGCGAGGTCGCTGCGCGCACGGAGCTGTCCCTGCGCACCATCCGGCACTACGAGGACGCGGGCCTGGTCATTCCCTCGGAACGATCCCAGGGTGGATTCCGCCTGTACAACGAGACCGACGTCGCCCGGCTCATGGTCATCCGCCGGATGAAACCGCTCGGGTTCACACTGGACCAGATGCGCGACCTCCTGGCCGCCACCGACCGCCTGGACGGTGAAGACCCCCTGACCGCCGGCGAACGTGAAGCGCTGCTGGAGCGGGTGCGGACCTACCAGCAGGCCGCCGTCGAGCAGGTGGAGAAGCTACGGGTCCAGCTGGGCCGCGCCGAGGACTTCGCCGCGACCCTGGACGCCCGCCTGGCGGGCGATGCACCGAACGCGGTGGGTTGAAGCACGCGGACTGACCGGCTCGTACGCGCCGCCGACTCTCGTCCTGTCCGCTCTCCTCACCTAGGAGTCGTCCAGCCGATCATGTGATTGCTTCGCCGGTGTGTCGTTGATGTGGGCAGGGGCTTTCGGCCCGTGGAAGACCGTCTACGAACGCCACCGGCTGTGGTCCGCAGACGGAACATGGGAACGCCTGCTCCAGCAGGTCCAGGCCGAGACCGACGCGGCCAGGGAGATCGACTGGGACGTCTCGGTCGACTCGACCGTCGTCCGCTTCCACCAGCACGCGGCCGGCACCCGTAGCGAACCGCCGCCGGCCCCCGGCCGCAAAGGGGGCCGCAGCAGCTGGGCCGCTCGCGCGGCGGGTTCACCACCAAGCTCCATCTCGGAGCAGAGGTCGTACTCGCCGACGGAAGGCTCGTGTCGACCGATGGCCGTCTGGGAAATCGTTCGCATAGTGGTGCCGGAGGGCGCTGAGGAGCAGTTCGAGTCCGTCGTCCGAGCGCATCTGCCGCTCCTGGAGGAAGAGAAAGGCTGCCTTGACCTCACTTTGTTCCGCGCCGTCGACAAGGAGGGGGTCATGATGCTGTGCGTGCGGTGGGAGTCGTTGGACTATCACACCGAGGTGTTCGCGAAGACGGAGGCGTTCGTCAAGTTCTCCGGCGCGATGGCGCCTTTCTTCGTCGAGCAGCCCGAGGTGTTCCATGCCGACGCCGTCATTGCCGGCCTACCGGGGCGGTGAAGTCGGGCAGGCAGCGTACGGGGCCGTCGCAGGCGACGGCCGCCGTGGCGTCTCGTCCGGCGTCCGTCCAGACCCGTACGGGCCCGTCGGGGCGGCCGGCCTTCAGCCGGGCCTCCCGGCGCACCCAGGCGGCCAGCGGATCGCCGTCCGCGGCCTCCGGGAGCATCCGGCGCAGGACCGCCGCGGCGCGGGGGCGGCGGCCGGCGGGTTCGACGTCGATACCGACGGCGCCGGGACCGGCCGCCGCGGCGACCAGTCCGTCGGCGTGGCTCATGCTCACACCGATGTCGGGCCGGTTCCGCAGGGCGGGGCGGCCGTGCCCGGCACGCCGGCAGTCCGGGCAGAACTGGACGAGCGCGTGCCGGCCCGGCGGTTCGCCGGTCGCGCGCGCCGCGCACAGCCGCAGCAGCAGCCGGGCGGCCACCACGTCGTCGCGGCGGGCGGGGACGCGCACCGCGGCCAGCCGCCGCCGCTCCCAGTCGTGGAGCACGGACTCGTCCAGTTCCGGATGGGCCAGCACCTCGGCGGTCGTGGCCACCGCGGCGAGTGTGCTCACGCCGCCGCGGCCGGACCGAGGAAGCGCTGCCGGATCCGGGTGAGCGTGCGGAAGTCGTCGATGGTGACCTCCTGGAGGTCGATGGCGGTGCCGCTCAGCTCCTCCAGCAGGTCGATGAAGTCCAGGAAGTCCATGGAGTCGATGAGGCGTGCCTCGATGAGGTCCTCGTCGGCGCCGATGCCGCCGTCGAGTCCGGGGTTCTTCTCGTGGAGCCAGGCGGTGATGCTGTCCATGTGCGGGGCGGTCCTCAGGTGTGGGAGGCGGGGCGGGGCCGGTCCAGGGCCTCGCGGAGACGTTCCAGGGCCTGCTGCGGCGTGCCGTGGGTGAGCACCATCGCGTGCACCCAGCGTTCGGTGCCGAAGGCGACGCAGGAGCTGTGGGCCGGTTCCGCGGAGCCGGCGCGGATGTCCAGGCGCTCGCCGAAGAAGTTGCGGTGGCGGTTGACGGAGGCGATGGCCGTGCCGTCGGTCGCGCTGAACTCGTGCTTGACGGGGTCCAGGCGCATCAGCCGGGCGCGTGAGCCGCCCTTGTCGTAGAACGGGTCGTCGGCGGCCTCGCGGGTGAGGTCGAGGCCGAGGAGTCCGGCGGTCTCGGTGACGAAGGCGGCGCCGCGCTCCAGGTGCTCGACCGCGCCGGCCTTGTCGCCGAGGTAGAGCACCTCGCGCATGTGGAAGCCCCACAGGCGGCGCAGCCCGTCGTAGTGGGTCTCGTTGCGGAAGCAGCGGCCGGTCGCGGAGAGCCGCAGGCCGGCCGCGCCGACGTCCTGGCCCTCCAGGGAGAGCAGCAGCCCGTAGCAGGTGGCGGAGGGCAGGAGGTGCCCGGTCGGCTCGATCGGCAGCCCCTGCGGGCCGCGGCCGGCGGCCAGCGTGCCGTGGGCGTCGGGGGTGAAGCGCCCGGCGCTCACGCCGAGGTGGGGGAAGTTGCGGAAGTAGTCAAGGCGGGCGAGGCCGTCGGCCGCGAGCAGGGGCGGTCCGACCACCTCGGGGGCGGCGAGCCGCGCGGCCAGGCCGCTGAGGAGTTCGTCGAGGCCGCGCAGCAGGGCGGTGTGGACCGGATCGAGGGTGACCAGTCCGGGTCCGGGGCCGCGCAGGGCGACGGCGGGCGGAAGCGCGGGGGTGGCTGTGGGCATGGTGAGGCGTCCTTTGGGCGTCGGTGATCTGCGCCGGACGGCGGCCGGGACAGTGCCGGACGCAGCGTCAGATCCTGTCGCTCGCCCGGACGTTAGGCCAGCGGACCACGACTTGTCTAGACCAAAGAAGTTTCGCCGCGCCCTTCCCGCTCCGCCCTTGACATGGCTAGTGGTCTGGACCAATGTGCTGTCGGTGTCGCCCCTCCGGCGACGGCCGGCCGGACCCCGCCGCCCGTCGCGGCGGGCTGCCGCGCGCCCCGAGCCGCCTGGTCGCCGAGCCGCCGACACCCCACCGGACCCGAAAGGACCGCCGATGACCCCCACCGCGCTCCGCCCGCCCCCGCGGCTGCACCGAGCAGCGTCCGACCGGCCCTACTTCAGCGCGGACGGCGAGTCCTACCTGGCGCAGACCACCCTGCGGGAACTGCGGAAGACCCGGCCGCTGCGGGTGCTGTCGGAGGAGGACTTCGCCCACTGGCAGACCTACGGGTACGTCGTCGTCCGCGAGGCGATCACCCCGGACGCCGCACGCCGCCTCCTCGACTTCACCTGGGACTTCCAGGGCCTGGACCCCGACACCCCGGCGACCTGGTACGCGGACCGGCCCTTCCGCGGCGACCTCGACCGGCAGCTGCACGTCTACGGCTTCGTGGAGGCGTACCACCACCAGCTGCTCTGGGACAACCGCCAGAACCAGCGGGTCTACGACGCCTTCGTGGACGTCTGGGACTGCGAGGAGCTGTGGGTCACCCTGGACCGGCTCAACCTGAACCCGCCCAACACCGGCAACCGGGACCGGGCCCTGATCGAGCCCACCGACCGGGGCTTCGACATCGAGCTGCACTGGGACATCGACACCACCCTCGGCGTCCCGCCCCAGCGCGTGCAGGGCATCATCGCCCTCAACCACACCAGCCCCGAGACCGGCGGCTTCCAGTGCTGCCCCGAGCTCTTCCACCGCTTCGAGGAGTGGAAGACCGGTCAGCCCGCCGACCGCGACCCGCTGCGGCCCGCGATCGACCGCGCCGAACTCCCGGTCGTCCGGCCCGACCTGAACCCCGGTGACCTGCTCATCTGGAACGGGCTGCTCGCGCACGGCGTCGCCCGCAACACCTCCGACAACGGTGTCCGGGCCGTGCAGTACCTGTCGATGATGCCCGCCCTGGAGGAGCACGAGAGGCTGCGCCGCTCCCGGGTGGAGTCCTGGCGGCACCTGCGCACCCCCCGCTGGAACCGCACCCTGGTCGGCGACCCGGTCCGCCACGAGTCCGAGCGCTACCCCACCGCCGAACTCACCCCCCTCGGCGCCCGGTTGCTGGGCTCGGCCGCCTGGTCCGAACCGGTCGGCGAGGGCCGGAGCGGGGAGTCGTCGTGCGCCGCGTCTGCCTGACCCTGCCCACCGACCGGCCCTGTGCCGGCACCCTGGTGGCCACCGCCCGCGAGGCCGCCCTCGGTGCCCGCCGCTACGGCGCCGAGGTGCACCTGCTCGTCCTCGACTCCAGCGCCCCGCCCGCCCGGGCCGCGCACCGCGCCGCGCTGCGGGACCTGCCGTCCGCACCCGGCGTGGTCGTCCACCACCTGGACGAGACCGCGCAGCGCGCCTTCCTCGCGGAGGTGGCCGTCCGGGCGGGGGTGCCCGCCCCGGAGCGGACCGTCGACCGGATGCTGCCGGACCGGGTCTCCTACGGCGCCTGCACCAACCGCGCCTTCCTCCTCGCCGAGGCGCTGGACTGCGACTCCGTGCACCGCAGGGACTCCGACAGCGGCTACCAGGAGCGGGACGGGGAACCGGTCCTGCCGCTGGAGCACGAACTCGCCTTCCTGGGCCGCCCGGCCGCCGAGGCCGCCGGGCGGGTGACCCGGCGCCGCCTCGACCCCGGCCGCGCGCACCGGCCGGTGGCTCTCGTCGGCGGCTCCTTCGTCGGCGAACTCTCCGTCGACGTGGCCGAGATCCGCCGGCGCGACCCGGCCGTCCACCGCGACCTCGTCGGGCTCTCGATCCCCGGCACGGTGCCGGAGATCTGGCGCCGCACCCTCGTCGACGAGGCGTTCCGCGGCGCCGGCAGCACGCCCTTCACCGACGACCTCACCACCCTGACCCGCGCCGTCCCCGCCCGGGTCGACATGTGCAACATCGCCCTGGACCGCCGGGTCTACGGCCGGGTGCCGCTGCCGCCGGTCACGGACACCGTCGGCAGTGACTACTTCCTCCTCCACCTGGTCCGCGCCGCCCACCTGCCCTCCGTGCTGCACAACCGCCACATCGTCAACCACCACACCCCCGAGCGCCGTACCGGAGCGGGCCTGGCCGCCTACCAGCTGCGCCTGGCCCGGTTCCTGCTGGCCGCCCCGCGCCTGCACGCCGTGTACGCCGCCCTCGCCGAGGCCGGCGACGCGCTGCTGGACGCCGAGGGCGCCGTCCGCGCGCCGGCCGTCGCCGCCCTGGTCCGCGAGCAGGCGGGCCCCGACCCGGACGGGGTCGCCGATCGCCTCGCGCTGATCGAGCGCTGCCACCGCACCCTGGGCGGCCCGTACACCGCGGTCGCCGACGCCCTGGCCGCCCGGCGCGCCGAGCTGATGGCGGGGCCCGCGGCGATGATGGCCGACTTCGTCGACCTGATCGACGACTGGGGCCCGCTGGTCCGGGCCGCCGGGGAGGCCCGCTGGTACACGGGCTCGCTCCTGGACGGCGTACGGCAGTCCGCGTCCGCGAACGGGCCGGTCAGCGCATGAGCCCGGACGAGACCGCCACCCGCGTCCGGCCGTCCGCGACCGAGCGCGCCGTCGCCGTCGCCTACGCCGGGGGCGTGGAGCGCCGGGGCCCGGTCACCATGGGCCAGGCCAACATGATCCGCTGCATCCTGCGCGACGACCCCCTGCACATCAACAACCATGGCGTCTGGCCGGTCCCGGCCGGCACCCCGCTGGACACGGTGGTCGACGCCCTGCGCGCGCTCGTCGTCCGGCACGAGGCGCTGCGCACCACCTTCGAGGCCGACGGCGCGGCCCCGCCCGGTGTCCAGCGCGTCGCGGACCGGGGCACGTTCACCGTGACCGTCCGCGATCACGCCGAGTTCCCCGAGGACGCGGACCGGTACGCCCAGACGGTCGCCCGCGAGGCCCGCGCGGGGCGCTTCCGGCTCGGGGAGGAGTTCCCGCTGCGCGTCGTGGTGCTCGCCCGGCGCGGCACGCCGCTCTTCCTCTGCCTGGCCGCCAGCCACGCGGTGACCGACGGCAGCGCCCTCGCGGTGCTCCGCGCGGAGTGGCTGACGCTCCTCGGCGGCCGGCGGCCGGCCCCGCTGGACGCCCTCACCCCGCTGGAGCTGGCCGCCGAGGAGGCCACCCCGGCCGGCCGGCGCAAGGCGGCGGCGTCGCTGCGCTACTGGGAGAAGGTGCTCGCGACCGCGCCGCAGGAGATGTTCGCCGAGCCGCGGGCCCTGACCGCCGAGCCGCGGCAGCCGCAGCTCACCCTGCGCTCGCCGCGCGGCGGACGCGCGCTGGCCCGGGTGGCCCGGCGCACCGGCAGCCCCGTGCCCACCGTGCTGCTCACCGCGTGGTGCACCCTGGTCGCCCACCGGGCCGGCCAGCGGACCTGCGTGGTCGCGGCCCCGCTGTCCAACCGCTCCCGCCCCGAGCTGGCCCGCGCGGTGAACACGCTGTCGCAGGACGCGCTGCTCAGCCTCGACGTCGGGGTCGCCACCTTCGACGACGTGCTGCGCAAGGCGTGGGGCGCGGCGCTGAACGCCTACCGGCACAGCCAGTTCGACGCGCTGCGGCTGTGGGAGGTCATCGACCGCACCGTCCACGAGCGCGGCAGCCGCTTCGGGCGGGACGTCGTCTTCAACGACGTCAGCGGGCTGGCCGCGATACCCGGCGGCGACCCCGGCGGACCCGCCGAGGGGCCGGGGCCGGAGACCGGCTGGGGACCCGAACAGGTGCTGCCCACCCGGCTGCTGTGCTTCGCCTACCAGACCGAACCCCTCCTGCACCTCGGCGTCTGGGCGGATCCCGCGCTGTTCACCCGGGACGAGGCCGAGACCTTCGTCACCGGCCTGGTGCGGCTCCTCGAGGCCGCCGCCGACCAGGACGTGCCGCTCGCGGATCTCACGGAGGTCACCGGCGTCCGGCCGGCCGAGCGCGGCCCCGACTGGCGGCTGGTGGACGGCTGCTGGGTCTCGCCGGCCGCCGTCGCCGACGCCCTGGGCGAGGCGTTGGGCGGCCTGCCCGTGCACGTCGCCGTGGACGAGGGCGCCCCCGCCTCCCTCACGGCGTTCATCGCCCGCGGCGCCGCGCCGCTCACCCCCGACCGCGCGCACGCGGCCCTGATGCGGGTGCTGCCGGGCCGCTCCGGAGTGCTGGCCCCGCGCCGGTACGTGATCGTCCAGGACCCGCCGGGAGACCCCGGCACGGACGCCGGGTGGCTGCGCCGGCCGGCCCTCACGGAAGGAACCGGCCGCGGGCCGGCCGATGCCTCATGACGACCGACGACACGCCCGCCCCGCCCCGCCCTGAGCCGGCCGCGCAGCGGTCCGAGAGCCCCTGGCGCTCCGGGCCCTTCCGACTCTTCTTCACCGCCCGCAGCGCCTCGCTGCTCGCCGACGGCATGCTGATGGTGTCGCTCACCACGGCCGTGCTCGGCTCGGGCCACGGCGCCGGCGCCGTGGGCTACGCGCTGGCCGCGTGGATGGCGCCGATCGCCCTGCTGGTGCTGTTCGGGGGCGTCCTCGCGGACCGCTTCACGCCGCAGGTGATGATGGTCGGCGCGGACCTCGTGCGGATGCTGGCCATGCTCGGCATGGCCGGACTGCTCGGCGCCGGCGACGTGCGGCTGTGGCAGATCATGGCGTTGATGGCGCTCAGCGGCGCCGCGACGGCGATGTTCCAGCCCGGCGTGGCGAGCATCGTGCCGCGGGTCGCCCGGGACATCCAGCGGGCCAACGCCCTGCTGCGCGTCTCCGAGGCGATGAGCGCCCTGATCGGCCCGGGGCTGGCCGGCCTCCTGGTCGCCTACTGGGACGTGGCCGGTTCCTACGCGGTGATCGCGGCGGCCTACGGGCTCAGCGCCCTGGTGCTGGCGCCGCTGCGCCGGCTCGCCGTCGAGCGGGAGGGCGGCGACGACCCGGTGTGGCAGCGCCTGGTCGCCGGCTGGCACGAGTTCCGCTCCCGGTCCTGGCTCTGGGGCGTCATCGTCCTGTGGGCCGTGTACGGTCTCTTCGTCTTCGGCCCGGCCATCCCGCTGGGGGCGGCGCTGATCACCGAGCAGCACGGCGCCACCGGGTACGGCTGGATCGCCTCGGCCGACGGCGCCGGCACCATCGTCGGGGGCCTGCTCGGCATGCGGGTGCGGCCCCGCCGCCCGCTCGTCGCGGGGGCCTCGGCCATGTTCTTATTCGCGCTCAACCCCCTGGCCCCGGCGCTCGGCTGGTCGTTCACGGCCACGGCGCTCACCGGGGTGCTGGCGGGGTGCGGCTTCGCCTTCTGGGGCGTGATGTGGGCGACCAGTGTCCAGTCCCACATCCCGCTGGCGGTGCTGAGCCGCGTCTACGCCTACGACGTGGCCGGCTCCATCATGGTCATCCCGCTGGGCAGGGCGCTGGCCGGTCCCGCGGCCGAGGCCGTCGGCGGCGCGGACCGGGTGCTCGTGTTCTCCTCGGCGGTCTCCGTCGTCTGCCTCGCCGCCATGCTCTGCGTGCCGGCCATCCGCCGGCTGGGGCGCGCACCGGCCCCGCAGGACCGCGACACCGCGGACGAGGGGGCGGCGCCCGCGCTGTCCTGAACCGGTGGCCCCGCCGTCGGGCGACCCGCCGTCGGGCGGCCCGTCCCGGGCTCGTCCCCGAGCGGCGGGCGGGCCACCGGGCGGGGTGTTGGATGTGCTCATGCTGCACATGCGACTGATCACCCCGGCCGACCGGACCGACGAGGTGGTACGTCTCGTCCGCGAGACGGTCGGCACCACCCACCTGGTCGTCCTGCCCGGCGCCGCCCGCGACCCCGAGGGCGACGTGGTGCTGTGCGACGTGGCCCGGGAGGCCGCGGACGGCCTCGTCACCGGGCTGCGTGACCTGGGCCTCGACCGCAGCGGCGCCATCACCGCGGAGAACATCGACCTGTCGCTGTCCGAGCGCGCCGACCGGGCCGAGCGGGACGCTCCGGGGGAGCCCGCGGACGCGGTGCTGTGGGAGCAGCTGGAGGACTCCACCCACGAGGAGTCGACGCTCTCGGTCACCTACGTCGCCTTCCTCGCCCTCGCCACCATGATCGCGGCCTGCGGTGTCGTGCTGGACAACGCGATCCTGATCGTGGGCGCGATGGCCGTCGGGCCCGAGTTCGGCCCGCTGGCCGGCGTGTGCACGGCGATCGTGCAGCGGGCGCCCCGGCTGGCGCTGCGCTCCGCGGTCGCCCTGGTGGTGGGCTTCGCGGCGGCCCTGGTGCTCACCGTCGGCTTCAGCCTCTTCATGGACGCCGTCGGCCTGTTCGACAGGGGGCAGTTGGAGGCGGAGCGGCCCAACACCCAGTTCATCTACGCGCCGGACTGGTTCTCCTTCGTGGTGGCGGTGCTCGCGGGCGTCGCGGGCACGCTCTCCCTGACGTCCGCCAAGTCCGGCGCCCTGGTGGGCGTCGCCATCTCGGTGACGACGGTGCCGGCCGCCGCGAACGCGGCCGTGGCCCTGGTCTACCGCGACCCCGGCCAGGCGTGGCACTCGGCCGAGCAGCTCCTGCTCAACCTGCTCGGCATCCTGCTGGCCGGGACCTTGACCCTGACCGTGCAGAAGACCCTCTGGGGGGCCCGCCGGCGCCGCACCGGCGCGGCCTGACCCCCGGGGAGTCAGGCACCCGGGGTGCCGGCCCGCCACTCCTCCGCGTAGTCGTTGAAGATCTCCCGCAGATGGTGGCCGATCTTCAGGTAGTCGAGGGTGTCGAGGTTGGCCAGGGAGACCCGGATCGACCACTCGGGGCCGTCGAAGCCGCCGCCGTTGAGCAGCACCACGCCGGTCTGCTCGGCGAGCCGGAACAGCGGGTCGATGGGCTCGTAGGTGTCCTGGAGGAACCGCGCGAACTCCGCGCCGTTCTCCAGTTCCGCCTGGGCGAGCAGGTCCAGCTCGATGTAGTAGGCGGCGCGCTGCGGGTCGTCCGCGATCTTCATCTTGGCGCCCTCCAGGAGCAGTTCGAGGCGCTCGCGCACGATGCCGCGGATCCGGTGCTTGTACGCCTGGCCCTCCTCCAGCATGTCGAAGAGCGAGAACAGCGACAGCATCACCTGCTGCGGCAGCGACAGGCCGGCGGTGTGGTTGAGCGCCACCTGCCGGGAGTCGGCGACCAGGCGGTCGATGAAGCGGATCTTCTCCGGCTCCAGGCTCAGCGTCCCATACCGCTGGTTCAGCCGGGCCTTCTCCGTCTCCGGCGCGTTCGCCAGCATCTCGTCGATGACGTTGTCGTCGTGCAGTCCGATCACGCCGAGCCGCCAGCCGGTGCAGCCGTAGTGCTTGGAGTACGAGTAGACCAGCAGGGTGTTGCGCGGCAGGTCGGCGGCGATCGAGCGGAAGCCGTCGACGAAGGTGCCGTAGACGTCGTCGGTGACCAGCAGCAGGTTGGGGTTCTTCGTCGCGACGATCTCCTTGATCTGGTCCGCCACCCGCCGGCTGAGGGCGAGGGAGGGCGGGTTGGAGGGGTTGACCAGGCAGACCAGCTTGATCTCCGGGTCCGCCAGCTTGGCGACCTCCTCCTCGGGGTAGCGCCACTCGCGCACGCCCCGCTCGGCGAACATGCTGGCCTGGACGTACGTCACGTCGAACTCGTAGGTGTCCAGCTCGGGGATCTCGATGTACGGCGTGAAGACCGGTGTCATCAGCGCGATCCGGTCGCCCTTGTGCAGGATGCCGTTCTTCATCAGTGAGTCGAAGATGTAGCACATGGCGGCGGTGCCGCCCTCGGTGGCGAAGTACGAGAAGTCGCCGGCCGGCGGCTCGCCCGCGAACATCTCGTCGGCGACGTAGCCGCGCACGATCTCCTCGGTGTGGCGCAGGATCCGGTCCGGCACCGGGTAGTTGTCGCCGACGGAGCTGTCGGTCAGCTCGTGCACGAACGCGTCCTTGTCGAAGCCGAACCGCCGCACGGCCAACTCCACGCATGATCGCAGCAGTTCGATGCCCGGCAGGCCCGGGTGCTCGCGCACGAAGGCGTCGAACCGCTCGCCGGCGCCCGGCGCCTCCGGCATGCCGCCGAGGTCGTCCGCGGTCCACACCCGGCGCGACTCGCTCAGCGCGAAGTACCCGAGCGCGTGGAACGCCTCGCGGGGACCGGTGGCGATCCAGTTCGGGTTGCCGCGGCCCGCGTTGAGCATCTGGACGCTGGAGACGTCCTTCTGGCCGGGCTCGTCGGCCTGGTGCCGCTGGGCCATCTCGATGAAGACGTTCTTCAGCTCGAACGGCGACAGCCGGGCGTAGCTCTTGATCTGCTCGCGGGTGAGGTTGCTCTTCGGCATCTCGGTTCCTTGCCTGTCAGTGGTGGAGCAGGACGATGACCGCGCCCCAGATGGTCAGCAGCACGTTCGAGACGGCGTACGGGATGGTGTAGCCGAGGGTGGGGACCTGGGAGCGGGACTGCTCGTTGATCGCGCCGATGGCGGCCGTGGTGGTCTGGCCGCCGGCCAGCACGCCCATCAGGATCGGGAACCTGATCTTCTGCACGTGGTGACCCACCAGGAAGCCGACGATCAGCGGGATCACGGTGGCGATCGCGCCGAACAGCAGGAGCCCCCAGCCGGCCTTCGCCAGGCCCGAGGTGAAGCTCGGTCCGGCGTTGATGCCGACGACCGCGACGAACAGGCACAGGCCGAGCGTGTCCATGAACCACTGGGCGCCGGGCGGCACGTTGCCGAAGGTCGGGTACCTGCCCCGGATCCAGCCGAAGACCAGGCCCATGATCAGCGCACCGCCCGAGGTGGACAGGGAGATCGGCACCCCGCCGGCGGTCAGCGCCGGGATGCCGATGCAGCCGCCGAGGAAGACGCCGAGGCTCACCCAGACCATGTCGGTGGCGAACGAGGTCGGCACCGGTGTGCCCAGTGCCCGCCCCGCCGGACCCACCAGCCGCTCGGGGCCGGTCAGCACCACGGTGTCGCCGCGCTCGATCCGCGTGGTCAGGCGGTAGGGGAACTCCGAGCCGGAGCGGTACAGCTTGTCGATGTAGACGCCGACCATGAAGGGTTCGGTGCGCAGGTCGGCGATGGTCCGGCCGAGCTGCGCCTTCTCCGAGGCCACCACGTGCAGGGTCTCGGTCTGGTAGCCGAGCAGCTCCACGTCGTCGGTCTCGGCGCCGATGTGGGTGCGGGCGTCGTAGGCGACGAGCGAGCCGCGCAGCGCGCTCACCGCGACGACGTCGCCCTCGCGGAGCACGATCTGCTGGCTCTGCTCCAGGATCGTGCCGTCGCGGCGCACCCGGGTGAGGTAGATGCGGTGGCCGAGCGCCTGCTGCTGGGCCTCGAAGTCGGCGATGGTGCGGCCGACGATGTCGGGGCGCTGGATGGTGTAGGCGCGCAGCACGACCTCGTAGTAGCCCTCCGCGAGGTCCGGGTCGCCGGAGGGCGCGTCCAGTTCCTTCGCCAGCCGCGCGGACTCGGCGGCCAGGTCCTTGCGGTAGAGGCGGGGCAGGACGTTGGCGAGCAGCAGCGCGCACAGGATGGTGCCGAGCGGATAGGTGACCGCGTAGCCGATGGCCACGAGGTTGCCCTCGCTCTTGGCCTCGCCCGCGGAGAGCCCCGGCAGATTGCCGATGGCGTCCTGCGCGACGCCGATCACCGCGGACTGGGTGAGCGCCCCGCCGAGCAGGCCCGCGCTGAGCCCGGGCCCGTAGCCGAGCAGCGCCGCGAAGCCCCAGCAGACCAGGAGGCCGGTGACGCAGACGATGACGGCGTTGACCACCTGCGGCAGGCCGTCCTTCTTCAGGCCGCGGAAGAACTGCGGGCCGACCTTGTAGCCGAGGGCGAACAGGAACAGGGTGAAGAACAGGCTCTTGACGGTGTCGTCGATGCTTACCTTGAACTGCGCGCCGAGCAGCAGCCCGGCGATCAGGCAGCCGGTGACCGAACCGAGGGCGATGGCCCGGTAGCGCAGCTTTCCGAAGAGGAAGCCGATCGCCACCGTGATGAAGACCAGCAGTTCGGGGTGGGGCTGGAAGATGTTCCGGTTGAGGAAATCGATCATGCTCCGGTGGCCTCCTCGCGGATCGGTGGCCGGTCAGTGGCCGAGGATGCCGACCAGGACCGGGCCGGTCAGCGGCAGCAGGAAGTTGGACAGGGCGTAGGTGATCGTGTAGCCGAGCATCGGCACCGAGGACTGCGCCACCTGGGTGACCGCGGTGATGGCCGGGGTCGAGCACTGCTGGCCGGCGATCGCGCCGATCAGGAGCGGCTTCTCGATCCCCAGCAGCTTCCGGCCGACGATCAGCGAGAGGGTCGCGGGGATCAGCACCATGGCGATCCCGGCGAACGGCAGCAGCGCCCCGTACTCCTTGATCAGCGGCCACGCCTGGGGGCCGGAGACCAGGCCGGTGCAGGCGATGAAGACCGCCAGGCCCATGTCCTTGATGGTGGAGGCGGCCTGCGGCGGGAAGGCGCCGAAGGTCTGGCTGCGGGAGCGGAACCAGCCGAAGAGCAGCCCGGAGATGAGGCAGCCGCCGCCGGTGCCGAGCGACATCGGCACGTCGCCGAACTTGACCACGACCTGGCCGAGCAGCGAGCCGGCCGCGATGCCGAGGCCCAGGTAGATGAAGTCGGTGGCGTCGTTCCTGACCACCGAGCCGAGCCGCGCGACCAGCTTGTCCAGGCCCGCGCGGGCGCCGACCAGGGTCAGCACGTCGCCGCGCTGCAGGACGGTGTCGCCGTTGGCCGGCAGGTCCTGGTCGCCCCGGACGACGTCGGTGACGTACACGCCGTCGTCGCGGAACTCCGGGTACTCCGTCTGGAGCTGGTCGATCGAACGGCCGTCGTGCGCCTTCTCGGTGATCGAGACCTGCTTGGTGGCGAGCGCGGAGTCCATGCCGGGAACGCCGGCCGTCTCCGGGCCGATCAGCCGTCCGGCCTCGATGGTGTTGGCGCGCCGGCCGACCACGAGCACCAGGTCGGAGAGGGTCAGCGCCAGGTCGGGGGCGGGGGTGAGCATCCTGCTGCCGCGCTTGACCGACTCGACGGTGATCCGGTCGCCGAGGGAGTCCTGGAGGTCGCCGACGGTGCGGCCGTCGGCGGTCGTCACCAGGTAGGTGCGGCCCACCGTGCCGGGCAGCGCGGGGCGCTCGTCGGCCTCCAGGCTGCCCTGGGAGCGGGTGCGCTGCCACAGGTCGCGGGCGGCGTCCCGCAGGTTGATCCGCATCAGCATCGGCATGATCTGGCTGGCGTACAGCACGATCGTGATCAGGCCGAAGAGGTAGCAGACGGTGTACGCGGTGGCGACGTTGCCCTGGTACTCGGTGACCTGCGACGGGGTCAGGTTCGAGAGCTTGCCGATGGACTCGGTGGCGGTGCCGACCACGGCGGACTCGGTGGCCGCGCCGGCCAGGATGCCGGAGGCCGTGCCGACGTCGAGGTCGAACCACTTCGCCAGGCCGAGGGCGATCCCGAGGACGCAGACCAGTTCGATGCCGCAGAGCACGAAGAAGCGCAGCGACTTCCTGTTGAGGTTGCGGAAGAACTGGGGTCCGGCCATGTAGCCGAGGGCGAAGATGAACAGCGCGAAGAACACCGTCTTCACGTCGTCCGAGACCCGCGCCTTGGTCCAGGCGCCGAGCAGCAGCGAGACGATCAGCGTCCCGCAGATGCCGCCCAGCGTCAGCGGCCCCACGCGCAGCTTCCCGACCAGGTAGCCGAGCGCGAGGCTCGCGAACAGCACGAGTTCCGGGTGGTCCTTGAGCACTCCCATGGCGCTCAGTCGCTCCTGGGACGAAGAGTGCGCGACAAATGGTGCATAGACGAAAAATACGGTCCACTCCCCCGAGGCGCCACGCGTCGGGCGTTCCCTCGTCCGGCCCCTTCCGGACCCGCCCTGGGTACGGGCCGCCATCGAGGAGATCCGCGACCGTTGCTCCCATCGGGTGGTTGCCGCGCCGCCGGGCAATCCCCCCGGGCATCCCGGACGAATTCCCCGTGCCCGCCGCGTGCCGCGGCGGGGCCGAGTGTCCAAGGACAACAGAGGGAGTTCCCGATGAAGGCTCACATGATGAAGGTCGCCGGCCTCTTCGCCGCCGCGGGTGCCGTGGTGCTGGGCGGTTCGACGGCGGCGCTGGCGGACAGCGGCGCCCAGGGCGCGGCCGTGGGCTCACCCGGCGTCGCCTCCGGCAACGTGATCCAGGTCCCGATCGACGTGCCGGTCAACGTCTGCGGCAACACGGTCAACGTCATCGGCCTGCTCAACCCCGCGTTCGGCAACTACTGCGCCAACACGAGCGGCCACCGGATGATGAAGCACTGACCCGTGGCGGACCGGCCCCGCTCGGGCGGCGGCGTGACGACGTCGCGGGGCCGGTCCGACATCGTCCGAGCAGGGCCGACGGGGCGTCAGGCGGGTGTGTCGGCAGCGGTCCTCTGTGACGGGACGGGCAAGTGGTGGGGACGCGGACCAATCCGCCGGGCGTCCGGCGGCGAATTCCCCGTGTACCTGCCAGCGTCATCCGGTCCGGCCAGGAGTCGGCCCGGGTGGAGAAGGGACCATCCCGTGACAGCTCGACGCAGCGCTCGTCTCACCACCCTGCTCGCCCTCCCGGCGGCCCTCTGCCTGACCGCCGCGATACCCGCGGCGGCCCACACGAGCCACTCCGGGCACCCGGCGGCCGGTGCCGCCGAGGGATCGAAGTCCTACCAGGTGGACCTGGAGCAGCTGAACGACTCCGGGGCCAAGGGCACCGCGATGCTCACGCTCAACGGCCGTGACCTGAACGTGAAGATCGAGGCGTCGGGCCTGGTGCCCGGCCAGCCGCACGCCCAGCACCTCCACGGCTCCACCGACGGCCACGACTTCCACTGCCCCGACGCGAGCGCGGACAAGGACGGCGACGGCATCGTCACCACCGCCGAGGGCCTGCCGTCGTACGGCGACATCAACATCTCGCTCACCACCAAGGGCGACACCAGCAAGGACAGCGGGCTCGACGTGACCCGGATGCCCGTCGCGGACAAGGACGGCAAGCTGTCCTACGAGCGCCTCCTGCACGTCTCCCAGGCGGTCGCCGACCACATCAAGGACCTGCACGTCGTCCAGCACGGCATCGACCCGAACGGCAACGACAAGTACGACTTCGGCAAGGGCAAGAGCGAGCTCGACCCGAAGCTGCCCCAGGAGGCCACCGCCCCCGCGTCCTGCGGGATGCTGGCCGGCGCGGCCGTGGGCTCCATGCCTGTCGGCGGTGTCGAGACCGGCTCCGGCAGCACCCAGGGCATCGAGTCGCCCGGCCTCCTCGCCGCCGGCGGGGCGGCGCTGTTCGGTGCCGCCGTGCTCGGCGTGACGGCCCGGCGCCGCCGCACGGTCGCGACCGAGACGCGCTGAGGCAGCGCACCGATGCCGGACACACCTCCGGCGACGGACAGGGCCGCACGGCGACTCCCGCGCCGCGCGGCCCTGTTGACCGTCGCCGGCGCGCTCGTCCTGGTGGCCGCGATCCTGCTGGTCACCGGACTCGCGCGCCAGGAGCCCGCACCCCCCGCCCGGCCCGACACCGCGGCCGCGCCACCCACGACCGCCGCGCCGGCGCAGCCGAGCGGCACCCCGTCCGCCCCGAAGCCGTCGGCGCCGGAGCCCGTCCTGCCCGCCTCCCGGCCGACGAGGCTGACCATCGCCTCCCTGGGCGTCTCCTCGTCCCTGGAGCGCCTCGGCCTCGACGACCACGACGTCATGGAGACGCCCCGCGACCCCGACAAGGCGGGATGGTACGAGCGGGGCTCGACACCCGGCGCGCGGGGACCGGCGGTCATCGCCGGGCACGTGACATGGAACGGCCACAAGGCGGTCTTCTTCGACCTGGCGAGGCTCCGCCCCGGTCAGCGCATCGACGTCGACCGCGCCGACGGCACCAGGGCCGCCTTCACCGTCACTCGGACCGACCAGTACCCGAAGGACCACTTCCCCAGCCTGGAGGTCTACGGCAACACCGACCACGCCGAACTCCGCCTCATCACCTGCGGCGGCGCCTACTCCGACGCCGACCACCACTACAGCGACAACGTCGTGGTCTACGCCCGCCTCACTTCCAAATCCACCTGACGACGGCGTCCGCCTCGTTCCGGGCACCCCGCTGCCTTTACCGGCCCCCGGTCATGGCATAGCGTCGTGGCCCGGATCATGCGGCGTGACGGAAGGCGGTCGTCGATGGGCGGCACGGAATCCTCCGACTACACCCGGCGGCTGGCGCGGCTGGAGACCTCGGGGATCAAGCGGCTGCTGCCCACGCAGGCGCCGTACCGGTGGAACCTGAAGCGGCTCCGGCTCGGGCGGGTGCTGGACGTCGGCTGCGGCATCGGGCGCAACCTGCTCAACTGCGGGCCGGACAGCGTGGGCGTCGACCACAACGCGACCTCGGTCGCCACCTGCCGCGAGCGCGGCCTGACGGCGTACACGCCCGACGGGCTGGCCGAGGCCCCGGGCTGCGGGCCCGGCTCCTTCGACAGCCTGCTGTGCGCGCACGTCCTGGAGCACATGGACGAGACGCCGGCGAACTCGGTCCTGGAGCAGTACCTGCCGCTGGTGAAGCCGGGCGGCGCGGTCGTGCTGATCTGCCCGCAGGAGGCCGGCTACAAGACGGACGCCACGCATGTGCGCTTCGTCGACTTCGACGGGCTGCGCGCGCACGCCGACAAGGCCGGGCTGCTCGTCCGGCGCGGCTACTCCTTCCCCTTCCCCCGGCCGATCGGCAAGGTCTTCCCGTACAACGAGTTCGTCCTTGTCGCCCGCACCCCCGCCCCCTGACCGCCGCGCATGCCCACCTTCACGGCCGGCGGTGCGACGATCTCCTACACCGACACCGGCGCACCGCCCGGCAGGGCCGACGCCCCGGTCGTCGTCTTCGGGCACGGGCTGCTCTTCAGCGGCTGGTTGTTCCACCCGCAGATCGCCGCCCTGCGCGACGAGTACCGGTGCGTGACCCTGGACTGGCGGGGGCAGGGCGACACTCCGCCCGCGCCGTCCGGCTACGACATGGACACCCTCACGGCCGACGCCCTCGCGCTGCTCGACCATCTCGGCCTGGGGGCCGTGCACTTCGTGGGGCTGTCCATGGGCGGCTTCGTCGGGCAGCGGATCGCCGCCCGGCACGGCGGCCGGCTGCTGTCGCTCACGCTGCTCGACACGAGCGCGGACGAGGAGGACCCGGCGCACGCGCGGCGGTACCGGCTGCTGGCCGACGTCTACCGGGTCACCGGAGCGCGCCCGGTGCTCCGGCAGGTCCGGGCGCTGATGTTCGGCCCGGCGTTCCTCGCCGCGCCGGACAGCCGGCCCGTCCTCGACGAGTGGGCCCGGCGCCTGCGCCGCTGCGACCGCGCCGGCATCCGCCGGGCCGTCCTCGGTGTGGCCGACCGCCCGGGCGTACGGGAGGAGCTGCGCCGCGTCCGGGTGCCGACCCTCGTCCTCGTCGGGGCGGACGACCGGGCCACCCCGCCGGCGCAGTCCGAGGTCGTCGCCGCACACATCGAGGGGGCCCGTCTCGTCACGGTCCCCGGCGCCGGGCACAGCAGCACCCTGGAGCAGCCGGCGGCCGTGACGGGGCTGATCCGCTCCTTCCTCGCCCGGGCCGCCGGCTCCTGACTGCGCGTCACGGCACCGGACGGCCCGTCGCCGAGAGTTCCGCGAGGCTGGTCCACGGCCCCCGGCCGCCCGCCTCGCCGAGCGCCCGCACCTTCAGGTACCGGCCCGACTTGGCCGGGAAGCGCGCGGTCTGCTCGGCCGCCGTGTCGGCGAAGGTGCCCTTCGCCACCGGCGCGCCCCAGGAGGACGGCGAGTCGGAGACGTAGACCTCGTAGGCGCCGATCCGGCCGTTGACGCCGCCGTCCTGGCGGGGCAGGCAGGACACCGAGTCCACGCTGGTCCGGGTGCCGAGGTCGACGGCGATCTCGTGCGGCGGCGGCGCCGGGGTGCCGGCCGAGTAGGCGGTGTGCCACCGGGTCGCGGGACTGCCGTCGAAGGCGTTGTCGGCCGCGCCGTCCTCGGCGGCCGTCTCCTCGCTGTCGGCGGAGACCAGCTTCCAGTCCGCCTTGGAGATCGGCGGGGAGGACGGCGGGACCGGATCCCCGGCCGGGACGCGGAGCCCGTCGGCGGTCACCGTGAAGGCGCCCGACCGGCGGCCGGCCTTGATCCACAGCACTCCGGAGCGGTCCGCCGGGTCGAAGTACCAGCCGGTGGCGGCCGCGTCGTACGCCGCCTTGGTGCCGAGCCGGGTGAGCGCGGTGCCGCCGGCGGACACCGTGCGGGGCGCGGCGGCGGCGTGCACGGTGAACTCGTAGCCGCGGGCGGCGGGCTTGCCGGCGTAGGAGCCCTGGCTCGCGCCGACCGCGATGCGCACCCGCCCGGTGCCGGCCGCGGGCGCGGTGACGTCCACCTTCTGCCGGGCGTACGCGCCGTCCTGGTAGGCACGGGTGATGCCGTCGTCCTCGTAGAGGGTGTACGAGGAGGAGCCGCGCGGATAGACGTCGTAGGTGAGGGTGGAGACCGGCTTCTCGCCGGTGTGGTTCATCTGCGGCCACATCGGCACGATCGCGCCCGCCTTCACGAACAGGGGCAGGGTGTCCAGGGGCGCGGAGTAGCCGTTGAGCCAGCCCGGGCCGGTGTAGGTGCGGCCGGTCCAGTAGTCGGTCCAGGTCCCGGCCGGCAGGTAGATGCCGTCGCGGGTGGCGGTGTCGGAGACCACCGGCGCCACCAGGAAGGAGTCGCCGGCCATGAACTGGCCGCTGGTGCGGTTGTCCCGCGCGACGGGGTCGTCCGGGTACTCCAGGACCATGGCCCGGGTGGAGGGCACGCCGGTGGTGTGCGCGGTGTGGCCGGCGGTGTACAGGTAGGGCATCAGCCGCATCTTCAGCTTGAGGTACTTGCGGTTGATGGAGCGGTACGGCTCCTCGAACCGCCAGGGCTCCTTGTCCTGGTAGCCGGCCGACGGGTTGGTGGCGCCCCAGCCGGACATGGTCATGAAGGCCGGGGTGAACGCCTTCCACTGGAGGTCGCGGACGTAGGTCTCGGGGCTGCCGCCGAAGATGCCGTCCACGTCGCCGGAGGCGTAGTTGAGCCCGGACAGGCCGGCGCCGGCGATCGAGGGCACGTGCCAGCGCATGGCGTCCCAGGTGCCGGAGGTGTCGCCGGTCCACACCACCGCGTTGCGCTGGGTGCCGGCCCAGCCGTCGACCGTCCAGACGTAGCGGCGGGCGTCGGAGTTCTGCTCGATGCCGTCGACCGCCTGCTGCACGCCGGTGAACGCCTTCTGGTAGCCGCCGCCGATCCAGGCGACGTCCGTCTTGACGCCCCGGCTGCCGGCCTTGCCGACCTCGTCGCCGATGTTCCCCAGGCCGGTGGAGGTCCACAGGCCGGTCTGGAACCCCTTGGCCTTCAGCGCGGCCACGGTCGAGGGCAGGTCGGTGTAGCCGCAGCCGTAGCCGTCGTTGGGCAGGAACCAGCCCGAGGGCATGTCGGCGTCCCGCGCGTCGGTGGCGTAGCCGACCACGTCCGGCGTCTTCTGGTGCCGGGCGCGGTCGTGGTCGCCCTGGTAGTCGGGGTTGGAGGCGTTGAAGCAGTCCGCGTTGCCCAGTTCGTAGCCCCACTGCGGGGCCAGGAACGGCTTGCCGCTGACGTCGGTGTAGGCGTCGAGGACGCCCTTGAGGGAGTCGCCGGCGAAGTACCAGGCGTCGAAGCGGCTCTCGTTGTGCGTGAGGGCGCTCTGCGCGGTGAAGGAGTAGCTGCCCGGGGCCCAGGTGTTACGCATGACGCCGTAGCCGTTGGTCGACATGTAGAACGGCGCGGGGCTGGCGTTGGTGCCCTCCTTCCACTGGTTGCCGACCGCCACCGGGACGGTCTTCCCGCGCAGCGCCCACTCCCCCAGGTGCAGCCCGGTGCCGTAGTACTGCTCGTCCGGGCCCTGGGCGAGGTGCTGGGTGGTCTTCCCCGCGGTCCAGTCGGTGGGCTGGGTCTCCTGCCACAGGGGCGTCGCGTCGTCGGCCCGGTAGGCGGCGAAGCGCAGGGGGCTCTTGTAGACGCGGATCGCCACGGAGGGCGTGCTGATCCGGTAGTAGGGGCCGGCGTCGGCCAGGGTGGTGCGCACCGGGCCGAAGTCGGTGTCGACGGCGAGCGTCCGGCCCGCCGGGTCGTCGGTGAAGGAGCCGTCGGGCGAGAGCCAGATCCGGAAGATGTCGGCCCGCGCGACGACCACGCGCGCCTTGGCGCCGCTGGACGTGCTGACGGTGAAGGTGCCGCCCGACCGGCTGACGCCGGTGACCGTCCCCGCCGTGGCGGCGGACGCCTCGGGCGCGGGGCCCGCCAGGGCGAGGGCGGCGGCCATGAGCAGGACCGCGAGCGCGAGCAGTGGGGGGCGGGTCCGCAGAAGCCGGCGGACCGGGTGTGCACTCGGTTGCATGACAGGCGCCTTCCTGGGAGTCCAGGGCTGTCCTCGACGTCGACTTGACGTGGACACACCTTGAATCCCGGGCGCACATGAAGTCAAGTGCTCGAAACCGGCCTCTTTCTTTCACCTTCCATCACGACGACCGGCCGGCACCTACGCGCCAACGCGCCCGAAACGACCGCGCCGGTCACCTCGGTGTCGTACCCGAGGTGACCGGCGGTGAGATCGGTGCGAGCGGCGAGTGCCTAGAAATAGTGCTTTCGACCGCCGACGGCGCGACCGGTGGCTCCGAGGATCCAGAGGATCGCCCCGACGACGATGAGGATGCCGCCGATCGTGGTCAGCAGCGACAGGCCCACGAGCAGGCCGATGATGAGCAGAATGAGCCCGATGACAATCATCGCGAATCCGATCTTCAGACTGAGCTTTGGGGACGCGGATCCGGCTCTCCGCCGGACCCGTGGGGGGTGTATCACCCTCGTGCCCCCGCTCTTCCCGGCCATGCCTGATCGGACCGATCAAATGACCGAAGGCTCCGCCGGTCAGATGCCGGCCGAGACCGCCGCCAGCAGGCAGGCGAGCAGGCCGCAGGCGAGGACCGCCGTCGCGCAGAGGCGCACCGCCCCCTCGCGGGGCAGCCGTCCGGCCCGTGCGGCCACCCATGCCGCCGGGGCAGCGGCGAACGGCAGGACGGCCGCCGCCAGCAGGGTGAGACCCCAGCCGAGCGAGGCCGTCGTGCCCTCGGGCATCGTCGCGCGCCCCAGGGCGCCCAGGGTGTGCTGGGCGCCGTTGAACGCCAGCGGCAGCGCGGCGAGGAGGGCCGGCAGGAACGCCAGCCCGAGCACGGCCACCGCACCGGCGGGGCGGGCGAGCTGTCCCGATGTCGTCGTTCGCATGTGTCTCTCCTGTTCGTGGAGGGGTGCCCGCGGATCAGCCGGGCAGCAGGCCGAGGAGCGCCGCCCCGGTGGCGCACGCCTGCGCGAGGGCGGTGGCGGCGGGCGCGGGCCACAGGGCGAGGGCGGCGACGAGCAGGGCACCGGGGGAAGGCATGGCAGGTCGGATCCTTCGCGTACGGCCGCTGCGGGCCGGGCGGGTCCCGGCTGGTGCGGTCATCGTACGACCAGGTCAGGCCGCCCGTCCGGCCGCCCCGGTCAGGCTCGCGGACAGGCGAGGGTGGCCGCCGTCGAGGCGCTGCTCGACAGCCGCTCCTCGGCCCGGGGCATGGGGCGCGGACCGTGGACCGCCGGCCTGGCCGTGCTCGGCGCGGGCGGGCTGCTCGCCTGCTGGCCCCGGCCCTCGTCGGCCCCGCCGCCCGCCTCCTGACGGCGCCCTTCCAGCGCGGTGGCTCGGCCGGCCCGGTGCTGATCCGGACCGAGCTGACCGCCGATCCCCGCCGGCCGGGTTCGCCGACGGCGCCGAGATCCCGCTGCGGGTCGCCCGTGTCCTGCCCGACGACCCGGCGCGCGGAGCGTTCGTGGTCGCCCGCGACCTGGTCCGCGCCCACGACCCGGCGGGTGACGCCCGGCCGGTCACCGCCGGGCGCCTCGGTCCGTCTCCACCGGCCGTGCGTCGGTCCGCTCCCCCAGCCGGTCCAGCAGCTGGGCGCCCTGGCGCAGGGTGCCCCGTGCGGCGGCCAGGTGTGCGCCGGCACGGAGTTCGTGCAGGAGGGCCGGGTTCGCGGCGAGCACGCGCGGGTCGAGTTCGAGGCGGTGGCCGTGCAGGTCCTGGAGCACCAGGTGCGCGGAGACTCCCGGGTACTGGCGTACGGCGGTCAGCGCGGCCGTGTGGACGACGTACCGGCGCAGGAGGGTGCGGACGGCCAGCCGGCCCGGCGCGGCGGTCACCCGGGGAGGCAGCAGGACGGCGCCGAGGGCGCAGGACAGCGCGATCCAGAGCATGGCACGCAGCGGGTCGAGGCTTCCCGCGCACCGGTCGACGGCGACCGTCGTGCCGCAGAAGAGCAGCGCGCAGCCCGCCGCCAGCCGCGCGGCGGCGGGCCACTCGCGGTCGGCGACGGGGCTGAACGGGTCTCGTCTCTGCATGGCTCCGACGCTAGGCCCCCGCCGGCCCCCGGCGACCCCCGCTGACGAAGCCCTGACGCCGGACGGCCCGGCCTTGACGGAGTCCCTGCGCGTCAGCCGGCGTGGACGCGGGGGCGGCGGGTCCGGTCCGGTTCCGCCTCGCGCAGGACCTCTCGGGTGATGGGGGCGACCTCGCCCTGGCCGAAGAGGAAGAAGCGGAGGAAGTTGGCGAACGGGTTGCCCTCGGTCCACTCGAAGTAGATGTGCGGGGTGCAGCCGGTGAGGTCGCGGGTGTGCAGCAGCAGCGCGGCGAGGGCGTTGGGGATGGAGGCGGACTCCATGGTGAGGACGTGGTAGCGGCCGTGCAGCACCTCGCCGCGCACCTTGAGCTCCGCCTCGAACTCGGAGGGGTCGGTGACCGTGACCTCCACGAAGACGAAGTCCTCCTGCTCGGAGAGGTCGTTGTCGGCCCGGATCTGCTCGGTCTTGTGGCGGTACTCGGCCTTGTCCCGCCGGTCGGGCTGGTTGGCGATGAAGCGCATGCGGCGCGAGGACATGTCCCGCACGAACCGCTCCGCCGTGGCGTCCAGCTCGACCCCGGTGACGCGCAGCTCGAACGCGCGGGCCAGCCGGGACAGGAAGGAGACCAGCATGATGCCGACGATGAAGCAGGCGCCGATCTTCACGCCGTCCGGGCGTTCGAAGACGTTCACCACCGTCGTGTACAGGAACACCGCGGAGATGGCGCCGAAGGCGATCGTCCACTTCCGCTGCGCCGCCTTGCGCGCGGCGATGGTCACCGCGACCGCCGCCGAGCTGATCAGCACCAGCACCCCGGTGGCGTAGGCGCCGCCCTGCGCGTCGACGTCGGCGTCGAAGATCCAGGTGACCAGGAAGGCGATCAGGGTGAAGACGATGACCATCGGCCGCACCGCCCGCGCCCAGTGCGGGGCCATGCCGTAGCGGGGCAGGTAGCGCGGCATCAGGTTGAGCAGGCCGGCCATGGCGGACGCGCCCGCGAACCAGAGGATGGCGATGGTCGAGGCGTCGTAGACCGTGCCGAAGGCGCCGCCGAGGTAGTGGTGGGCCAGGTAGGCGAGCGCGCGGCCGTTGGCCCGGCCGCCCGGCTCGAACTCCTTCTCCGGGATCAGCAGCGTGGTGATGAAGCTGGTGGTGATCAGGAAGACGCTCATGATGACCGCGGCGGTGGTCAGCAGCTTCTTGGTGTCCCGGATCCGGCCCCGTGGGTGCTCGTCGGTGTCGCTGTCGTCGCCGCGCACGTGCGGCATGACGGCCACGCCGGTCTCGAAGCCGGACAGGCCGAGGGCGAGCTTCGGGAAGACGATCAGGGCCACGCCGATCATGAGGAACACGTTGCCGTGCTCCGCGGTCAGCGCGCTGCTCCAGTCGGTGATCACATGCCCGGCGGTGGCGACGTGCCACAGGCCGGTGATCACGACGACGACGTTGAGGGCGAGATAGGTGCCGACCAAGGCGACGGCGACGCCCATCGCCTCCAGGAAGCCCTTGAGGAACACCGCCCCGAGCAGGGCCACCAGGAACAGGGTGATCACCAGCTGGTGTCCGTGCAGCGCGCCGGTGAGGTGCGGGTTCTCCACCAGGTGGGTGGAGGCGTCCGCGGCGGACAGCGTGATGGTGATCAGGAAGTCGGTCGCGGCGAAGCCGAGCAGGGTGAGGACGAACAGCTTGCCCTGCCAGAAGGAGAGCAGCCGCTCCAGCATGGCGATCGAGCCCTCGCCCCGGGGGCTCTCCTCGGCCACCCGCCGATAGACCGGCAGGGCGCCCGCCAGGGTGACGACGACCAGCACGATCGTGGCGACGGGCGACAGCAGGCCGGCCGCGAGCGCGGCGATGCCCGGCTGGTAGCCGAGGGTGGAGAAGTAGTCGACGCCGGTCAGGCACATGACCTTGTACCAGCGCTGGCCCTTGTGCGCGGGCTCGGGCTCGGCGTGCGGGCCCGTGTGACCACCCGGCTTGCCCATGTCGGACAGGCCCTGGAGCATCCAGGTCCGCAGCCGGCTCGCGGGCGGGTGTTGGGCGTCGGCGGCCATGGACGTACTCCTGGTGGTGCGTGCGGGGACCTGGCGGTACATGCGGGGGGTCTGGATCCGGCCATCCCACGGACGGCGGCATCAGCGTAGGCACGGGGTGCCACGGACGCCGACCGGAATGCCCTCCATCCGCGTCAAGACCGCATCAAAATCGTGCGACGGCCGGCACCGGGTCGAGAGCGGCGCCGTAAGAGGCCCGTCAAGGCGGTGCGGGGCGGCGTCAGAGACCCGTCAACGGGTGGCCGGATCGGGCCGGTGAGGTCGTTTCCTCGAAACGTCCGATCCGTTCGCACCTCACTCCAGGAGTTCACGATGGCCGATGTGGCCTTCGTCGTCGCCATGATCGCGGGATTCGCGCTGGTGGCCCTAGTCGCCAAGGGGGTGACGAAGCTGTGACCGCCGAGAACGTCGTCGGCCTGGTCGTGGCCGTCGCCCTGCTGGGCTATCTCGTCCTCGCCCTGATCTTCCCGGAGAGGTTCTGAGCGCCGACATGGGTCCCGTCACCGCAGGCGTCCTCCAGCTGCTCGCCCTCGTCGGCGTGCTGGCGCTCGTCCACATACCCCTGGGCACCTACATGGCCCGGGTCTACTCCTCCCCCAGGCACCTACGGGTGGAGAGGTGGGCCTACAAGGCCGTCGGGGCGAACCCCGACACCGAGATGACGTGGCCCGCGTACCTGCGCGCGGTGCTCGCCTTCTCCGCCGTGGGCGTCCTCTTCCTCTACCTGCTCCAGCGGCTCCAGGGCGTGCTGCCCGGCTCGCTCGGCTTCGACTCGGTGAACCCGGCGCAGTCGTTCAACACGGCCGTCTCGTTCGTGACCAACACGAACTGGCAGTCGTACTACGGCGAGCAGACCATGGGGCACGTCGTGCAGACGGCCGGCCTGGCCGTGCAGAACTTCGTCTCGGCCGCCGTCGGCATGGCCGTCGCCGTCGCCCTGGTGCGCGGCTTCGCCCGCTCCCGCACCGGTGAGCTGGGCAACTTCTGGGCCGACCTGGTACGCGGCACGCTGCGCGTCCTGGTGCCGCTGGCCGCCGTCGCCGCCGTGGTCCTGGTGGCCTGCGGGGCGATCCAGAACTTCTCCGGTGTGCACGAGGTCGGGCAGTTCATGGGCGGCAGCCAGCAGTGGAACGGCGGCGCGGTCGCCTCGCAGGAGGCCATCAAGGAGCTGGGCACCAACGGCGGCGGCTACTTCAACGCCAACTCCGCCCACCCCTTCGAGAACCCCACGCCCTTCACCAACCTCTTCGAGGTCTTCCTGATCCTGGTCATCCCGTTCTCCCTGACCCGGACCTTCGGCGTCATGGTCGGGAGCGTGAAGCAGGGCTACGCGATCCTCGGCACGATGTTCACCATCTGGGTCGCCTTCGTGGGGCTCATGATGTGGACCGAGTTCGCCCACCACGGCCCGGCGCTCCAGGCGGCCGGCGGCGCGATGGAGGGCAAGGAGGTCCGCTTCGGGGTGGGCGGGTCGTCCCTCTTCGCGGTGTCCACGACCCTCACCTCGACCGGCGCGGTCGACTCCTTCCACTCCTCCTTCACCGGCCTCGGCGGCGGCGTCACCATGCTCGGCATGATGCTGGGCGAGATCGCGCCCGGCGGCACCGGCTCCGGCCTGTACGGCATGCTGATCCTCGCGGTGATCGCGGTCTTCATCGCCGGCCTCATGGTCGGCCGGACGCCCGAGTACCTCGGCAAGAAGATCGGCGGCCGGGAGATGAAGCTCGCCGCCGCCTACATCCTCGTCACCCCGGCGCTGGTGCTCGTCTTCACCGCGGCCTCCCTGGCGCTGTCCACCCCGCCGGACTCGATGCTCAACCCGGGCGCGCACGGCTTCTCCGAGGTGCTGTACGCCTTCACCTCGGCGGCCAACAACAACGGCTCGGCGTTCGCCGGCCTGAACGCGAACACCGACTGGTTCAACACCATGACCGGGCTCGCGATGCTGCTCGGGCGCTTCCTGCCGATGGTGTTCGTGCTCGCGCTGGCCGGCTCGCTGGCCGGGCAGCGGCCCGTCCCGGTGACCGCGGGCACCCTGCGCACCGAGAAGCCCCTGTTCACCGGCCTGCTGGTGGGCGCCGTCCTCATCGTCACCGGTCTCACCTACTTCCCGGCGCTCG
This sequence comes from Streptomyces sp. NPDC048182, assembly GCF_043202555.1. NCBI lineage: Bacteria > Bacillati > Actinomycetota > Actinomycetes > Kitasatosporales > Streptomycetaceae > Streptomyces > Streptomyces sp. NPDC048182. Next base: position 45,523 of record NZ_JBIDAQ010000005.1, read on the forward strand.
CGCTGGGCCCGCTCGCCGAAGGACTCGCGTGATGCCTACCCGTACTACCGAGACGCCCGCCCGCACGGCGACGCCCACCCCCGCCAAGACGCCGTCGCAGCCGGCGGGACGCGTCGGCGCGGGCCTGTTCGACCCCGGGCAGCTGGTCAGGTCGCTGCCGGAGGCGTTCCGCAAGCTCGACCCGCGGACCATGGTCAAGTCCCCGGTGATGTTCGTGGTGTGGGTCGGCTCCGTGCTCACCACGGCGTTCTCCGTCACCGACCCGGGCGACTGGTTCGGCTGGACGATCAGCGCCTGGCTCTGGCTGACCGTGCTCTTCGCCAACCTGGCCGAGGCGGTCGCCGAGGGCCGCGGCAAGGCGCAGGCGGACACCCTGCGCCGGGCCAGGACCGACACGGTCGCCCGCCGGCTGCGCTCCGGCGGCGCCGAGGAGCGGGTGCCGGGCACCGCGCTGGCCGTCGGCGACCTGGTGGTATGCGAGGCCGGCGACACCGTCCCCGGCGACGGCGACGTGGTCGAGGGCGTGGCCTCCGTCGACGAGTCGGCGATCACCGGCGAGTCGGCCCCGGTCATCCGGGAGTCCGGCGGCGACCGGTCGGCCGTCACCGGCGGCACGAAGGTGCTCTCCGACCGCATCGTCGTCAAGGTCACGACGCGGCCCGGCGAGACCTTCATCGACCGGATGATCGGCCTGGTGGAGGGCGCCGCCCGGCAGAAGACGCCCAACGAGGTCGCGCTGAACATCCTGCTCGCCTCGCTGACCATCGTCTTCCTGCTCGCCTGCGCCACGCTGCCGCCCTTCGCCGACCACGCGGGCACGCACCTGTCCATGGTCGTCCTGGTGGCACTGCTCGTCTGCCTGATCCCGACCACCATCGGCGCGCTGCTCTCCGCGATCGGCATCGCCGGGATGGACCGCCTGGTGCAGCGCAACGTGCTCGCCATGTCGGGCCGCGCGGTCGAGGCCGCCGGCGACGTCTCCACGCTGCTGCTGGACAAGACCGGCACGATCACCTTCGGCAACCGGCGGGCCGCCGAGTTCGTGCCGGTGCGCGGCACCACCGAGGCCGAGCTGGCCGACGCCGCGCAGCTCTCCTCACTGGCCGACGAGACGCCCGAGGGCCGCTCCGTGGTGATCCTCGCCAAGGAGCGCTACGGGCTGCGCGAACGCCACCAGGGCGAGCTGGCCGGCGCCGAGTGGGTCGCCTTCACGGCGCAGACCCGCATGTCGGGCGTGGACGTCGACGGCCGAAGGGTCCGCAAGGGCGCCGCCGGTTCGGTCGTCAGGTGGGTCGAGGAGCGCGGCGGCACGGTCGCCGCCGACGCGGGGGCGGCCACCGACCGCATCTCCGCGGCGGGCGGCACGCCGCTCCTCGTCGCGGTCGAGGACGAGCACGGCGCGCGGGTCCTGGGCGTCGTCCACCTCAAGGACGTCGTCAAGGACGGCATGCGGGAGCGGTTCGAGGAGCTGCGCCGCATGGGCATCAAGACCGTGATGATCACCGGTGACAACCCGCTGACAGCCAAGGCCATCGCCGACGAGGCCGGCGTGGACGACTTCCTCGCCGAGGCCACCCCCGAGGACAAGATGGCCCTCATCCGGCGGGAGCAGGCCGGCGGCAAGCTCGTCGCGATGACCGGTGACGGCACCAACGACGCGCCGGCCCTCGCCCAGGCGGACGTCGGCGTGGCCATGAACACCGGCACGTCGGCCGCCAAGGAGGCCGGCAACATGGTCGACCTCGACTCGAACCCGACCAAGTTGATCGAGATCGTCGAGATCGGCAAGCAACTGTTGATCACACGGGGTGCATTGACGACGTTCTCCATAGCGAACGACGTCGCCAAGTACTTCGCGATCATCCCGGCGCTGTTCGCCGCGGTCTACCCGGGTCTGGACAAGCTCAACATCATGCAGCTGTCCTCCCCGGACTCCGCGATCCTGTCCGCCGTGATCTTCAACGCGTTGATCATCATCGCGCTGGTCCCGCTCTCCCTCAAGGGCGTCCGGTACCGGCCGCTCAGCGCGGACCGGCTGCTGCGGCGCAACCTCGGCGTCTACGGGCTGGGCGGACTGGTCGCGCCCTTCCTCGGCATCAAGCTCATCGACCTGCTCATCTCCCTCATCCCCGGGATCGGCTGACCGTCATGAACAACTCCGTCGTGAACTCCGCCCGGCTGCTCGGCGCGGGCCTGCGGGCGCTGCTGGTGCTGACCTTGGTGACCGGCGTGATCTATCCCCTGGTCGTCACCGGCATCGCGCAGGGCCTCTTCGGCGACAAGGCGAACGGCTCCGAGATCGAGTCGGACGGCAAGGTCGTCGGCTCGTCCCTGATCGGGCAGTCCTACGGACCGAAGTGGTTCCAGGGCCGCCCGGCGGGCGGCCTCGGCGAGAACGACCTCAACACGCGGTACGACCTGCTCCTCTCCGGCGCCACCAACCTCGCCGCCGACAACGAGGACCTGGTCGAGCAGGTCAAGGACGCCAAGGCGGCCGTGGTCAAGGACAACTCGGTGCCCGGGTACACGGTGCGCCCCTCGGACGTCCCGGCGGACGCGGTCACGTCCTCCGGCTCCGGCCTCGACCCGGCGATCTCCCCGCAGTACGCCGGCCTCCAGGTCCACCGCGTCGCCGCGCGCAACGGCCTGCCCGTCGACCGGGTGGAGCGACTCGTCGAGGACCACACCCAGGGCCGCACCCTCGGCTTCATGGGCGAGCCGCGCGTGAACGTCCTGGAGCTCAACATCGCGCTCAAGGACCTCACGTCCGCACGGTGACGCACTCGGTACCCCTTCGACGCTCCGGTGAGACCCCTCTCACCAGGCACGTCAGCGACCCGTCAAGGCGGCACGGAGCACCGTCAACGTCCCGTCAGAAAGGGCCCGTGGGCGGCGCGGCCGGGCATAGCGTCGAGTGCGAGCCCCGGTCCGCCTCCCCGCGTTCCGGGGCCCTCGACTCCCACCCCGCACCCGCGCTCTCCCGGAGGCACCCATGACCGAGCCGCGCCACGGCGACGACCCCGATCCGCTCGAACCCGCCCCGGCCGGACCCCTGTACGTCCCGGTCCGGCCGGGCCCCGGCGGGCACACGGCCCGCCTCTTCCGCACCCCGCTCGGCGCCCGCACGGCCGTCGGCTTCACCTCCGCGCACCGGCTGGCCGCGACCCTCGGCCCCGGCCAGCCCTGGATCCGGCTCGCCGAGCCCGCGCTGCGCGCGCTGACCGCCCCGCTCGGCGTCACGCGGCTCACCGTGGACCCGCAGTTCACCGCCGCGGCCCCCGCGCCGGTCACCACCGCCGCCCCCACCGCGGCACTCGTCTGAGAGGGCGGACCCGATGACCATGGTGCACGAACCCACCCCCGTCCGCGCCGACCTGTCCGTGTGGCCCGCCTCGGCCGCCGACGCCCCGCCCACCGGCCTCGCCGTGGGCGGCGTCCCGCTCGCCGAGGTCGCCGACCGCTTCGGCACCCCCGTCTACGTCCTGGACGAGGCCGAGGTCCGCGACCGCTGCCGCACCTACCGGGCGGCCTTCCCGGACACCGAGATCCTGTACGCCGCCAAGGCGTTCCTGTGCCGCGCGATGATCCACTGGGTGGACGAGGAGGGCCTCGGCCTGGACGTCTGCTCGGCCGGCGAGCTGGAGTTCGCCGTCACCGCCGGCTTCCCGCCGGACCGGATCGTGCTGCACGGCAACGCCAAGTCGCCGCAGGACCTGGCGACCGCGCTGCGCCTGGGCGTGGGCCGCGTCGTCATCGACAGCCCGTCCGAGATCGCCCGTCTCGCGGCGGCCGTCGGCCCGGACGGCCACCAGAAGGTGATGGTCCGGGTGGTGCCCGGCGTCAGCGCGGGCGGCCACGACAAGATCCGCACCGGCACCGACGACCAGAAGTTCGGCCTGTCCATCGCCGACGGCTACGCGGCGCACGCCATCGCCCGGATCCTCGACCAGCCGCAGCTCGAACTGACCGGCCTGCACTGCCACCTCGGCTCGCAGATCACCAGCGTCAAGCCGTATCTCGTGGCGGTGCGCCGCCTGGTCGGCCTGATGAGCCGCCTGCACGAGCAGCACGGCCTGGTCCTGCCCGAACTCGACCTGGGCGGCGGCCATGGCATCGCCTACCGGCCCGGCGAGCCGGCCCTGGACCTGACGGCCCTGGCCGGCCGGGTGCGCGCCGAACTCGCCACCGCCTGCGCGGCGGCGGACCTGCCCGTCCCCCGGCTGCTCATCGAGCCCGGCCGGGCCATAGCGGGACCGGCGGGCGTCGCCCTCTACCGGGTCCTGTCCGTGAAGCGCACCGGCGACCACGTGTTCGTGGCCGTCGACGGCGGCATGAGCGACAACCCGCGCCCCGCGCTCTACGGCGTCCGCTACGCCCCCCGCCTGATCGGCCGGCCCGGCGGCGCCGCGCCCGCCCCGGTGACCGTCGTCGGCCGGCACTGCGAGGCGGGCGACGTCCTCGCCGCGGACGTCCCGCTCCCCGCCGACGTGCACCCCGGCGACCTGATCGCCCTGCCCGTGGCCGGCGCCTACCACCTCTCCATGGCCTCCGGCTACAACCTCGTGGGCCGCCCACCGGTCGTCGCCGTCCACAGCGGGACGGCCCGCCTGCTGGTGCGCCGCGAGTCCCTGGCGGACGTCCGCAACCGCGACGTGGGGCTGTGACGTCCCCGCTCCCGGCCGTCCCGCGCGTACCCCCGGCCCCGGAGTCCCGTCCATGTTCCCCCTCCGGCGGGCCCACCCCGTAGGGTGGCCGGTGCAGCTGGTTCGCCCCGTCCGCCAGGCGGGGTGTCGCAAGAGGGAACCCGGTGGGAATCCGGGACTGCCCCGCAGCGGTGAGCGGGAACGACCGCCGTCATACGCACTGGGTCCGACGTATGGGCCCGGGAAGCGACGGCCAGTAGGTGTCCTCCGAGCAGGAGGGCGGGCCCGCGAGTCCGAAGACCTGCCAACTGCCCGCGCGCGGACCGTTCCGTGCGCGGACATCCCGGTGACCTCGAGGGCGGGTCGGCGTACACACCAGGCAGGGCCGCGACGGCTCCGTCCGGTGCGTCGTTCCCTTCGCGTCTCTCGTCCCGTCTCCGGGATCTCAGGGATTCATCTCGCGAAGGAGATCTCCGTGACAGCGAAGTCCGCAGCCGCGGCAGCACAGGCCACCGTGTACGGCTACCCCCGCCAGGGCCCCAACCGGGAACTCAAGAAGGCCATCGAGGGCTACTGGAAGGGCCGCGTCACCGCCGACGCCCTCCACGCCACCGCAGCCGAACTGCGCCGCAACAACCGGCGCCGCCTCGCCGGCGCCGGCGTCCACGAGGTGCCCACCGGCGACTTCTCGTACTACGACCACGTGCTGGACACCACCGTCATGGTCGGCGCGATCCCCGAGCGCCACCGCGCCGCCGTGACCGCCGACGCGACGGACGGCTACTTCGCCATGGCCCGCGGCACCCAGGACGTGGCGCCGCTGGAGATGACCAAGTGGTTCGACACCAACTACCACTACCTCGTCCCCGAGCTGGGCCCCGACACCGTCTTCACAGCCGACTCCACCAAGCAGGTCGCCGAGCTGACGGAGGCCCTCGCCGAGGGCCTGTCCGCCCGGCCCGTCCTGGTCGGCCCCGTCACCTACCTGCTGCTCGCCAAGCCCGCCCCCGGCGTGCCCGCCGACTTCGAGCCGCTCGCCCTCCTCGACCGCCTGCTGCCCGTCTACGCCGAGGTCCTCGCCGACCTGCGCGCGGCCGGCGCCGACTGGGTCCAGCTCGACGAGCCCGCCCTGGTCCAGGACCGCACCCCGGCCGAGCTGAACGCCGCCGAACGCGCCTACCGCGACCTCGGCGCCCGCACCGACCGGCCCAAGCTGCTTGTCGCCTCCTACTTCGACCGGCTCGGCGACGCCCTGCCGGTCCTCGCCAAGGCACCGGTCGACGGCCTGGCGCTCGACTTCACCGAGGCCGCCGCCAACCTGGAAGCCCTGGCGGCCGTCGGCGGACTGCCCGGCAAGCGCCTGGTCGCCGGCGTCGTCAACGGCCGCAACATCTGGATCAACGACCTCCAGAAGTCCCTCGCCACCCTCGGCACCCTCCTCGGCCTCGCCGACCGGGTCGACGTCGCCGCCTCCTGCTCCCTGCTGCACGTCCCGCTGGACACCGCACCCGAGCGGGACATCGACCCGCAGATCCTGCGCTGGCTGGCCTTCGCCGAGCAGAAGACCACCGAGATCGTCACCCTCGCCAAGGGCCTCGCCCAGGGCACCGACACCATCACCACCGCACTCGCCGCCAACCGCGCCGACCTCGCCTCCCGCGCGAACTCGCCGATCACCCGCGACCCCGCCGTACGCTCCCGCGCCGCCGCCGTCACCGACGCCCGCCGCTCCCAGCCCTACACCGAACGGGCCGCCGCCCAGCGCGCCCACCTCAACCTGCCCCTGCTGCCGACCACGACCATCGGCTCCTTCCCCCAGACCACCGAGCTGCGCACCGCCCGCGCCGACCTGCGCACCGGCCGCATCGACACCGCCGGCTACGAGGAGCGCATCAAGGCCGAGATCCAGGAAGTCGTCTCCTTCCAGGAGACGACCGGCCTCGACGTCCTCGTGCACGGCGAGCCCGAACGCAACGACATGGTCCAGTACTTCGCCGAGCAGCTCACCGGCTACCTCGCCACCCAGCACGGCTGGGTCCAGTCCTACGGCACCCGCTACGTCCGCCCGCCCGTCCTCGCCGGCGACATCTCCCGCCCCGAGCCGATGACCGTGCGCTGGACCTCCTACGCCCAGTCCCTCAGCGACCGCCCCGTCAAGGGCATGCTCACCGGCCCCGTCACCATGCTGGCCTGGTCCTTCGTCCGCGACGACCAACCCCTCGGCGACACCGCCCGCCAGGTCGCCCTCGCCCTGCGCGACGAGGTCACCGACCTGGAGACGGCCGGCACCTCCATCATCCAGGTGGACGAACCCGCACTGCGCGAGACCCTGCCACTGCGCGCCGCCGACCACCCCGCCTACCTCGCCTGGGCCACCGAGGCGTTCCGGCTCACCACCGCCGGCGTCCGCCCGGACACCCAGATCCACACCCACATGTGCTACGCCGAGTTCGGCGACATCGTCCAGGCCATCGACGACCTCGACGCCGACGTCATCAGCCTGGAAGCCGCCCGCTCCCACATGCAGGTCGCCCGCGAACTCGCCGCCCACGGCTACCCGAGGGAGGCCGGACCCGGCGTCTACGACATCCACTCCCCCCGCGTCCCCAGCACCGAGGAAGCCGCCGCCCTGCTGCGCACCGGCCTCAAGGCCATCCCCGCCGAACGCCTGTGGGTCAACCCCGACTGCGGCCTCAAGACCCGCGGCTGGCCCGAGACCCGCGCCTCGCTGGAGAACCTGGTCACCGCCGCCCGCACCGTCCGCGCCGAACTGCCCGCCTCCTGACCGGAGGCCCCCGGCGCCGGCCTGCCGGGCACGCCGCTCGCCGTCAGCCCCGTCGCAGGGCGTTGAGGCGGGCGGCCTGGCGGGTCAGGTGGTCGCGTTCGGCGAGGTCGGGGGCGTGGTGGGCGGCCTCGGCGTAGAGCCGGGCCGCCGTCGCCGGATCGCCGGCGCGTTCGTGGAGGTGGGCCGCGACCGCGGCGAACCGGGGCAGGGCGGGATCGAGGGGCGCGAGGGCGGCGAGGCCCGCGCCCGGCCCGTCCGCCTCGCCGACGGCCACCGCGCGGTTGAGCCGGACGACCGGGTTGCCGGTCAGGCGGGTCAGCTCGTCGTACCACTCCACGATCTGCACCCAGTCGGTCTCGGCGGCGGTCGGCGCGTCGGCGTGCAGGGCGGCGATGGCCGCCTGGGCCTGGAACTCGCCCAGCCGGTCGCGGGCGAGGGCCGCCTGGAGGATCACGACGCCCTCGGCGATCGCGCGGGTGTCCCACCGGCCGCGGTCCTGCTCGGCGAGCGGCACGAGGCCGCCGTCGGGCGTGGTCCGGGCGGCGCGCCGGGCGTGGTGGAGCAGCATCAGGGCGAGCAGCCCGGCCGCCTCGGGGTGGTCGACGCGGGCCGCGAGCTGCCGGGTGAGCCGGATGGCCTCGGCGGCGAGGTCGACGTCGCCGGAGTAGCCCTCGTTGAAGACCAGGTAGAGGACGCGCAGCACGGTCGCGACATCACCGGGCCGGTCGAACCGCACACCGGAGACCGTCCGCTTGGCACGGCTGATGCGCTGCGCCATGGTCGCCTCGGGCACCAGGTAGGCCCGGGCGATCTGGCGGGTGGTCAGGCCGCCGACCGCGCGCAGCGTGAGCGCGACGGCGGAGGACGGGGTCAGGGAGGGGTGGGCGCACAGGAAGTAGAGCCGGAGCGTGTCGTCCGCCGCGGGGGCCGGACCGGGCGCCGGCTCCTCCTCGTGGCGGTCCTCCCGCCGGCGCCGAGCGGCGTCGGCCCGCGTCGCGTCGAGGAACCGGCGCCAGGCCACGGTGACCAGCCAGCCCTTCGGATCGCGCGGCGGCTCGGCGGGCCAGACGCGCACCGCCTCGACCAGCGCGTCCTGCACCGCGTCCTCGGCCGCCGCGAAGTCGGCTCCGCGGCGGACGAGGACGGAGAGGACGCCCGGCGTGAGGCCGCGGAGCAGTGCCTCGTCCATGGCAGGGGTCACTCCGTGATGGTGGGCGGCGCGGCCATGATCCGGCGTACCTCCAGCCACTCGTGGATCGGCCGCCCGCCGGCGCCGGGGGCGGCGGACAGCTCCCCGGCCAGTGCGACGGCGCGCTCGTGGGTGTCGACGTCGATGACGATCCAGCCGGCGATGAGGTCCTTGGTCTCGGCGAACGGGCCGTCGGTGACCGGCGGGCGCCCCTCGCCGTCGTACCGGACCCACTCCCCCTCGGGGACGAGCCCCTGGGCGTCCACGAACTCGCCGGTCCCCTCCAGCTTCGCGATGAAGTCGTGCATGTACCGCATGTGCGCCGCGACCTCCTCCGGCGTCCACTGGTCCATCGGCACGTCGCACCGGGCGGGCGGGGCGCCGCGGTAGTGCTTGAGCAGCAGGTACTTGGCCATGGTGTCGCTCCCTCGCTGACGCGCCCATTGTGGTCGCACTCACCCCGGGGACGGAGCCGGACACGGGTTCTCGACATCGCGGGCGCCGTGCCGAACGCGCGGCGCGAGTCGGGCGTCATAGGGACGACACCGCGGTGCACCGCCCCGAGGAGAGCCATGCCATCACCCACGCGTGCCGTCGGTCTGCTCATCGCCCTCACTGCCCTCGCCGCCCCGCTCGCCACCGCCTGCGGCACCGCGGCGGAGGACGCCCCCGCACCGGCTCGGCCGCCGAGGCGCAGTCACGTGCCCGGCGTGTGGCGGCTGCCTGGCGACTTCGTCCTGCGCGGTCCGCTGCCGGCGGCGGCGCGAGGGGCCTACGCGGAGCCGGCGCGGGGCGGCGGGGCCGACGGGCCGCGCCTCATCGTCACCGGGGTGCGGCCGGGGCGGCCGGTCGGGGCGCGGGTGCTGCTCGACGCGTTCACCGGCCGGCCGGTGTCACCCGGCCCGGGGTGACCGCCTCACACCTCCACGCGGGCGTCCGCCGGGAGGCTGTCCATGAAGGAGCTGACCGAGAAGACCGCGTTGCCGGCGCCGGGCGGGCCGTAGCCGGGGGGCGAGGAGAGGCCGTACTCGTCCATCGTGTTGCGGTACGCCTCGAGCAGGCGGATGTGGTACTCCAGCGGCGCGCCGTCCGGGTTGGTCTTGCCGAGCGGGGTGGTGGGCTCGGGGCACCAGGTGGTGAAGCGGGGCGTGATGCCGTGGGACATGAAGAAGCGCAGGCCCTCGGTGGTGGAGGCGATCGCCTCGTCGACGGTCTTGAAGCCGAAGGGCTCGGCCATCTCCACGCCCGCGACGAAGTTCGGGATCACGTTGCGCGCGCCGAAGACCTCGGTGGAGTCGAGGATGCGCCTGTGCCACTCGTCGCGGCCGACGTAGCGCTCCTTGCCGGGGCAGTACATCTTGAACAGGTACTCGTCCCACACCTCGTAGTTGGGGTGGTAGATCTGCACGCCGTAGTCCTTGAAGCGCTGCACCGCGTCCTTGGGCAGCGCCTGGGCGACGACCTTGCCGATCCAGCGGCCCGGGAAGTGCTCCTCGATGGCCTTGGCATAGCGCCCGTAGAAGTCCGCCTCGTCCAGGCCCTGCACCTTCGAGGTGATGGCGCCGCCGGTGAGCGTGTAGGCCGTGGAGACCTTCGCGGTGTCGTACGTGTTGATGATGTCCAGCGCCTCGAGGACCTCGTCGACGTCCTTGACGCCCGTGTACGGCCGGCCCGCCGCCTTGTGCTGGCGCCAGTTGTGGTTGATATCGCAGTACTGGCACTCCTCCTTGGCGCCGAAGTACTGGCAGACGCGGAAGGCGGTCAGGTAGATCAGGTAGCCCCACTGGATGGTGGGGGCCACCTCCATGACCGACTTGCCGTTGGACAGCTTGTGCCGGTAGTACTCCGGCATCGGCGGCACGCCGACGTCGGAGATGCGCCGGCCGTCGAGGTAGAGGCCGAGCTGGCCGTCCTCGGACGCGGCGACGCGGTAGGGCGAGGCCGGGTTCACCCGCACCGAGACCACCGTGCGGCGCAGGTCGTAGGGGCCGCCGGTGAGGATGATCTCCTCGGGCGGGCGGCGCAGGGCGGCCTCGCCCAGCTCCGGCAGGGTGCCGTGGTCGAAGGAGAAGATGAAGTACGACTTCGGCTTGACCTCGCCGTCCTCGTTGTCGCTGAGCGCCGAGGCGTCGAAGGCCACCCCGCCGCGGAGCAGGTCCTCCTTGAAGACGGCCTCCCGCGGTACGTGGGGAAAGCGCTCCATCAGATCCTCGACCAGCGCGGTGCGGCTGCCCATCCCGAATCTCCTCCCGGCTCAGGCGTTCGACTTCTCACGGTATGCCCCCGGCCACCCGTCTCCGCGCCCGGGGCCCCCTCAGCACGCCGGGTAGATTTCCGGCCAGAGGGCGGCCGGTCCTCGTGGATCTCGGGAGGGGCGCGGCATGACCGACACCGGTGTGGGCGGGCGCAGGGCCGACGGCGTGACCAACTGGGCGGGGAACATCACCTACTCGGCGGCCGAGATGGCGCTGCCGGGGTCGGTGGACGCCCTGCGGGAGCTGGTGGCGGGCAGCGCGCGGGTGCGGGTGCTGGGCAGCGGTCACTCCTTCAACGAGATCGCCGAGCCGGGCCCCGGCGGCGTCCTGCTGTCGCTGGCGGGCCTACCGGCCGAGGTGGACGTGGACACCGCCGCCCGGACGGTACGGGTCGGCGGCGGGGTGCGCTACGCCGAGCTGGCCCGCCGGGTGCACGCCCACGGGCTGGCGCTGGCGAACATGGCGTCGCTGCCGCACATCTCGGTGGCCGGCTCGGTGGCGACCGGCACGCACGGCTCGGGGGTCGGCAACGGCCCGCTGTCCTCGTCGGTGCGGGCGGTGGAGCTGGTCACGGCAGAGGGGTCGATACGCACCCTCACCCGCGGTGACGAGGGCTTCGGCGGCGCGGTGACCTCGCTGGGCGCGCTCGGCGTGGTGACCGCGCTCACCCTGGATCTGGAGCCGGCCTACGAGGTGGCGCAGCACGTCTTCACGGAGCTGCCGCTGGCCGGCCTGGACGAGGCGGCCTTCGCGGCGGTCATGGGCGCCGCCTACAGCGTGAGCCTGTTCACGGACTGGCGGGCCCCGGGCTTCCGGCAGGTCTGGCTCAAGCGCCGCACCGACCAGCCGCCGGCCGACATCCCGTGGGCCGCGCCGGCCACCGAGAAGCACCACCCGGTGCCGGGCATGCCCGCGCTCAACTGCACGGAGCAGTTCGGCGTGCCGGGGCCCTGGCACGAGCGGCTGCCGCACTTCCGGGCCGAGTTCACGCCCAGCAGCGGCGCCGAGTTGCAGTCGGAGTACCTGCTCCCCCGCAAGCACGCCTTGGCCGCGCTGCACGCCCTGGACGCGGTCCGGGACGCGGTCGCGCCGGTGCTGCAGACCTGCGAGGTGCGCACGGTGGCCGCCGAGGAGCAGTGGCTGGGACCGGCGTACGGGCGGGACTCGGTGGCGGTGCACTTCACCTGGATCGCGGACACGGCGGCGGTGCTGCCGTCCGTACGGCGGGTGGAGGCGGCCCTGGAGCCGTTCGCGCCCCGCCCGCACTGGGGCAAGGTCTTCGCGACCCCGGCGGACGAGCTGCGCGGGCGCTACCCGCGGCTGGCCGACTTCCGCGCGCTGGCCGGGGCCCTCGACCCGGCGGGCAAGTTCACCAACGCGTTCGTGCGCGGGGTGCTCACCGGCTGACCCGACCCCTTACGGGCGTGAGGAGGGCGGCGCCGGCGATCAGGACGCAGGCGCCGCCGGCCACCAGGGCCACGGGGGCCGTGCCCTGGTGCTCGGCGGCCCAGGTGAGGACGGCCGCGCCGATGGGCGCCGCCGAGTACTGGAGCGTCCAGAAGGCGGAGGTGACCCGGCCCAGCAGGTGCTCCGGGGTCACCTCCTGCCGCAGGGACATCGAGCAGGTGCCGGCCATGCCGACACACCCCAGGAAGGCCCCGGCCAGTACGGCGACGACGGCCACGGAGCCGGTCCGCCCCATCCCGACGAACGCCAGCCCGCACACGGCGACCGACCCGGCCCAGGTCCACCCGAAGCCGAGGCCCCGGCGGACCCGGGCGACCAGCAGCGAGCCGGCGATGGTGCCGACGGCCCCGGCTGCCATGACCGTGCCGACCGTGCCGTCGCCGAGGCCCAGGTCGTGCTTGAGGTGGTAGATGACCAGGTCGTTCAGGCCGAGGGTGAGGAAGCTGAAGGCGCACAGCAGCACGGTGAGGGCCCGCAGCACGGGGTGCCCGTACAGGAAGGCCACCCCGGCCCGCAGGTCCGCCCAGAGCCCCGGCCGCTTCTCCGGGGCCTCGTCGGCGGGCCGGGCCCGGAAGCGCACCAGGAGCAGGCAGGCGGCCGAGACCCCGAAGCTGCCGGCGTCCACGCCGACGGCGGCGGCCGGTCCCACCCAGGCGGCCACGACGCCGGCGCACAGCGGGCCCAGGACGCCGGCCGCGGCGGCGGTGGCGTTCAGCCGGCCGTTGGCCTCGGTGAGCTGGGCGGTGCCGACCAGGGAGCGGACGGCGGTGACGTAGCCGACGGCGAAGAACATGCCGACCGCCTCGCACACCGGCAGCACCGCGTACAGCACCCACAGGTGCGGGCCGGACAGCCAGACCAGCGGGATCGCGCCGTACAGGACCAGGCGCACCAGGTCGCAGCCGATCAGCAGCCGGCGCCGGTCGACCCGGTCCACGACGGTGCCGGCGAACACCGCGGCCAGCACGGCGGCGACGCCGCCGACGGCGGTGAGCAGCCCCATCCGGGCCACCGACCCGGTGGCCCGGAGCACCAGCAGGGGCAGGGCGACGAGCGAGAAGGAGTCGCCGAGCACGGAGAGGGTCTGGGCGGCCCAGAAGACGCCGAAGTCCCGTTGCCGCCACAGCGGACGCCCCTTCGCCGTGCCCCTCTCGGGAAGCCGCCCCCGCTCCGCACGCCGTTCGCCCGTCCCACCCATCGCATTAGCATGAGCCCGGCCCACCCGGTCCGACCAGTCGTTTACCTTCCTGCCTTGATGAGAGGTGCCTCATGCCCCGCGCCGGCCTCACGACCGACCGCGTCGTCGCGGCCGCCGCCGAACTCGCCGACGAGGGCGGGTTCGAGAAGGTCACCGTCTCCGCGCTGGCCCGCCGCTTCGGGGTGAAGGACGCCAGCCTCTACACGCACGTCCGCGGCCTGGCGGACCTGCGCGTGCGGCTGGCACTGCGGGCCTCAGCCGAGCAGATCGAGGAGATCGCGGAGGCGGTCGCGGGCCGGGCCGGCCGGGAGGCGCTGGCCGCCTTCGCGGGCGCGTACCGCTCCTACGCCCTGCGCCACCCCGGCCGCTACGCCGCCACGCAGATCCGGATCGACCCGGCCCTGGCCGCCGACTCCCCCGTCATGCTCCGCACCGCCGAGATCACCTACGGCATGCTGCGCGCCTACGACCTCACCGAACCCGACCTGACCGACGCGGTCCGCCTGCTCCGCAGCACCTTCCACGGCTACTGCGCCCTGGAGGCGTCCGGCGCGTTCGCGGCACCGCGCGAGGTGCGGGCGTCCTGGGACAAGGCGGTGGAGGCGCTCCACCTGGCCCTGACGCACTGGCCGCGCGAGACGGCCTCCGAGACCATTACGATGCCGGTCGACTGAGGCCCCTGCGGGGGCCCGGGAGGGGGGAGACGGAATGGTGGACGACATCGCCTTCGCCGTGGGGTGCGTCCTCACAGCGGCGGGCTGTTGCTCGGTCCTCGCCGGATGGACGCCGCCCTGGCTGCGGAACGTCACCCGGCCCCGGCTCTTCGGCGTGTGGTCGCTGTGCCTCGGCCTCTTCTGCGTCACCCAACTACCGGTGCTGCGCGACGGCTTGGTCCGACTGGGTGCGTCCGGCGTCGACGCCCGCATCGCCCTGCTGCTCGTCTCGGCGACGGCGCTGCTGCTGGCGCACGGGAGGACCCGCGGTTTTCGATAGGTCCCGCGGGGGCCGCAGCTCAGGGCTCGAAGACGCTCAAGGAACGGGCCAGACACCTACGCGGCGACCGGCGCCCCCAGCGACACGCTCTTCGAACCCACCGGTGCCGACATCGACGCCCAGACCGTCACCGAGTACGACGGCGCCGCCCGCAGCACGGCCAGCATCTTCAAGGTCGCCGGACAGGAGAAGTACCGCGCCACCTACACCTACGGCGGAGACCGGGTCAGCGTCGACCCACCCAACGGCCAGACCCCGACGACCACCCTCACCGACGGCCGCGACCGCACCATTGAGCTGCGCCAGTATGAGGGCGACAGCCCACTGCCCACCGGCACCGGCTACACCGCGACCACCTACGGCTAGACCCCGAGCGGCCAACTGAACAAGGTCACCGACACCGCCGGCAACATCTGGACCTACGGCTACGACCAGCGAGGCCGCAAAACCAAGGCCGTCGACCCCGACACCGGCACCGCCACCTACACCTACACCTACGACGAACTCGACCGCCCCACCTCGGCCACCGACGCCCGCGGAAACACCACCACCACGGTCTACGTGCGGTGCCGAGAAGTCCGGCTACAAGGATGGGCACTGGACTGGTGACCACAACCCGCCGAATAAGCTCTCCCCGAATGATCCATGGACTCTGTATCCGCACTGCAAGACGTGTTCCAAGCAGCAGGGTGGAGTCGTGCGAACGCTCCTCAAGGAGTACTACGACTTCCCGGCGTGGAAGCCGAGACAATAGGTGGATTCGATGATGCTTTTCGCCTCGTGTACGACAAGATTCGCGCACGGTCTGGTTGTTGCTGCCGCACCCGGGAGCGCCGACAACCACGCAGGCTGGGACGCGGCTGCTGATGTAGTGCACGGTGGTCCGGACTCCTTGTTCATCGCGGTGCAGCAAGCTGCCAGTGGTCCGGTGTCGGTCCAATGCGTGCAGGGGCCTTACCAGCCGAGTGGAAAGGTCCTTGTGTACTCAGGGTTTCTGACTCTCCCCGAGGCGTCCCTCGAAGTTTCGGATCCGAATGAATCTGTGAGACTGCTGATTCCCGTTCCGAATATAGAGAATCGGGTCGACGTCTACGGAGACGGAACCGATGAGCCTGATGAGGTAGTCATCGTTCTGACGGGCGATGAGTCGTGGTGATCTACAAACTCTGACAGAGGGGCTCTACCGATAAGTCGGACGGCACGATAACTTCTCATCTGCGCGTGACGCCCTTCGTCTTTGCGTAGCGGTGAATCGCCCCATCTCAAAGCGCAAGAAGCCCCGCCGGATTTCTTTCCGGCGGGGCTTCTTGGGCGCTCGACGGCAACGGTGACGGCTAGCAGGGTGGCGGTGGAGTGGCAGAGGTCGTGGAAGCGGCTGCGCCGGAGTCCGGCCCGGTTGAGGAAGCTGCAGAAGCGGCGGGTGAGGTTGGCCGGGTCGAGAGGCCGTCCGGTCGGCGAGGTGAAGGCGAGGCCGCTGTCGCTCCAGGCCGACCCGGCCTGCCCCCGCTCCCTGTCCTGCCGCTCCTGTGCTCCTTGAGGGAGTAGAGGCATTCGGTGGGAGGGACGATGCGGCGTTCGGAGGCACGGGTTTTGGTGTGCAGGACGGTCAGGCCGCCGGTGCGGGTGCGCTGGAGGGAACGGTGGACGCTGGCGGTGCCGCCCTCGAGGTTGAGGTCTTCCCAGTGGAGGCCGAGGAGTTCGCCCTTGCGGAGTCCGGTGCGTAGGGCGAGTTCGTACAGCGCGTGCAGCCGGTCACCGCTGGCTGCCTGGAGGAACTGCCGGGCCTCGCTCGCCGTGAAGGGTTGGAAGCGCCGGGGGCGGGGCGCGGGGGTCTCGACGTTCCGGGCGACGTTGCGAGGCAGGTCGTCTTCGCGAACAGCGTGTTCCAGGGCGGACTTGAGCACGGAGTGGACGTAGGTCACGGTCCTCGGTGACAGACGCTTGTCGCAGCACTGGCCGATGGCGTATGTCGTCGCGTCGATGCGGCGCGAGGTGTCGCCGAGCACAGCGTCCTTTGCCGTATCTCCCGTTCCCCAGCGCTCGAAGACGTTCGTCACGTCCTGCGGCAACGCGATCTTCGGCCGGTGCGGTCGGCGAGGGCAGGGGGTACTTGCTCCCGGTGTCGGCGGCGGCGATCTCGGTGAGGAGCGGCGCTTCACAGTGGACTCCCCGTGAGACAGAACTCCGGTCACGGGCACGGACGCCATCGGCCGGGTTGCTGGTTTCGCCAGAGCGAATCTTCGACACATCCGGAGTCTCCCCGAAGGCGGCGCCCGCTTGCGTGCGGGACCCGTCGGTTTGCCTTGCAGCAGTCGCCGCTCCCTCACGAGGCGTCGGGAAGGCGCAGGGCGTCGTACTTCGGGTTGGGTTCCTTGCGTACCGCGTCGGGGGACGTGGAGGCGGAGAGTTCGCCGGGGCAGCCCTGGGGTGGGTAGCCCGGTGCGTTGCGGACCTTGTAGTAGGCGCAGACCAGTCGGGCCTCGGCCGGGCCGGCGGTGTGGGGCAGCATTCGGGGTTCGCCGCAGGCGGGGCAGGGGGTCTGGGGGTGGAGGAGCACCCTGGGCTCGGTGAACACGTGGGGCAGCCGGGCTGCTGTCACGGCGGCCCTGGGGAGGGACAGCCCGTAGTGGTCGCCCAGGATGCGGTAGACGTCCGTCGTGCCGGTGTCCTGGGACGCGTCGTCCCGGAAGACGCCGTGGGGGTACGCGAGGAAGCCGGCCTCCGCGACCAGGCGCCGACTCACCGAGTGGTCGACCTGGTCGGTGCCGTTCTCCGCCAGTGTCCACTCGGTCTCGCCGCCCACGGTCACCGTGACGGCCGGGGGGTCCATGGTGGTGTCGAGGATGTCCACGACGGTGTGGCGGGCCCTGAGGTCTCTGCCGGGCGCCAGCCGGTCGTCGCGGTGTCCGACCTCGGGCGTCTCCAGGGCGAACGACCAGCCGTCGGCCGCTTCGCCCACCATCGCCCAGTCCGGCAGCTTCGACGACCCGGGCCCGTGGAAGAACTCCCGGGCCCCGGGCGTGTCCGCGTCGATGAGCGTGCCCGGCTGCGCGCCCAGGTGGACCGCGAGGGCTTCGGGGGTGATCCCCTTCACCATGGTGAGGGAGTAGCCCTCCCGGCCCAGTGCGTCGTCCAGCCACGCTATTCCGTCGTTCATGACTGGAAAGCCTAGCCTGGCGCCGTCACGCCACAGGGGCCCGGCCGTGGTGGCCGGGCCCCTGCTCATGTCATCAAGCGGTCACGAAGGACGCTTGGCTTCGAGCCAGTAGTTGTCCCCCTCGAGGACTCGGTTCTGCTTGCGCCAGCTCGGCATGTAGCTCATGGACTGGGTGTTCTGGTTGTTCGACATGCTGGAGCGTCCGCACGGCTCGGTCCAGGTCGGGACGTGGTAACGCGGGTCGGGCTGGAGGCTCCACCGGCCGTTCGTGCCACGGATGGCGATCGTGTTCAGGCATTCGTCACCCGATGTGACCTGCTTCAGGTTCTTCCCGCCCCAGCCCTTCGGTGTCGCGGCGCTCTGGTAGCTCGCCGCGAAGGGGAACTCGTCGCAGCTCGGCTTGTCGGCGGCGCTGGAGCTGAGTTCGGGCGACAGCGTCGCCAGCGGGTTGCGCACCCACGCTGTGGGGCAGATCACGCCGCGGTTGTAATCGACGATGCTCTGCTTGCTGGTGGGGGGATCGGGCACGAGGACGTCGTCGGTCAGGAAGGTCAACGGGGTCTCGCCCCGCAGCCCGTAGTGCCCGGGCAGCTTGTTCTGGACCAGCCAGGCGTGCGCGGCAGCCGCCGGGAACTTCTTCTCGTTCATGACGTACGTCGGCCTGTAGTGGCTGAAGACGCAGCCCGGAGTGGCCTTCACGTCGCGGTCGCACCGGACGTCGAGTTCCACCTTCTCAGCCGTCAGCGGGTTGCTGGTCTGACCGTCCGCGCTTCCCTTGACCGTCAGGTACGGGACGATCAAGCCCTCGGATTCGGTGGTGTTGTTCCACCTGATCTTCTGAGTGACCGTGGCCGTGTGGAAGTCGCCCGTGACGAAGGTCTTCGATCCGCTCCACACGGGGGTCTGCTTCTCGCAGTAGCCGCGGCAGTCGAAGTCGATGTCCAGGGTGATCGCAGGGATGGAGATGGACTTCAGCTTGACCGACACGGTCTGGGTGAACGTGTCACTGTCCGGGTCGAGTTGGAACTCGTGCCGTAGGTCGAAGCTCGCCTTCGGCGTGCCGGTCGTCGTCGCGTGGAACAGCAGTTCGTCCCCGAGGCACGCCTCGGTCCGGGTGAAGTCCATGGACTTCGTTCCGATGGAGCAGCTCAACGAGGCCGTGGTGGCCACCGAACCGGCCGACGCCTTGGCGGACTTGGGCTTCGTCTCCGGCGTCGACGTCAGACGCAGTCCCTCCGACCCGGTCGCGGACCGCGCGGCACCGGAGGCGGTGGGCAGCTCACTGAGGTAGCTGCCCGAGATGCTCTGGGGCGGCTCCACCGGAGCCGGGTCCGGGGCGGTGATGTCCGGGTCGCCGAAGGTCAGGTCCGCGGGTATGCCGGAGTAGTCGCCGGGTACGAACGCGATGGCGTCGAAGGCGATGTCCGCGGACCCGTCGCCGCCGTTGAAGTTGTGCAGGCTGACCTCGGGGGTCATGCCGTCGAAGAAGTACGCGCCGAGATCCACCCACTTGTTGGACTGGTTGGCGCTCTGGTCGATCGCCTTCACCGTCTCGCCGGCCGCGTGCTTGATGCGGTACTCGGCCTTCGAGGTCTGCGCCCCGTGGTCGGGGACGAAGGCGTAGACCTTGGCCTGGCCCCGGTAGTCGGTGATCTGCTTGCCGAGCTTCCAGGTGCCGGTCACCTTCATCCGGTCACCCGGCGGCGGGTAGGACTCCGGGGAGCGGGTGTGGGTGAACCAGAAGTGGTTGCCGTAGCCGGCGCCTATCTGATGGGTGTCGATCTTGCCGGGATAGGTGGTGACGTTCTGCCCGGTCTCCGAGTCCGTGACGGTGGACGGCTGGTACGTGAGTGTGAAGGTGCCGTCCGACTTCGCGGCTCCGCAACCGCGTGAGCTCGCGCCCGCCGGCGTCGTGCCGTTGGGGATGTCGTCGACGACCAGGGCGTTCGACGGCAGGCCGGTGCTGCACTTCGGCGGGTAGGAGGTGCCGTCGGGCTGTTCCGGGTAGCTGGTGTTGAACCGGTGCACCTGGTGGCCGCACGCGGCCTGCTTGACGCAGTCCTTCCACTGCGCCGACTTGTCCCACCAGCAGTGCAGCCAGTGGGGGTTGGTGTCGCTGTCGCCGGCGTCGAGCTTGCAGGCGCCCTGGCCGGGGTCGTTGGAGTCGTTGTCCCCGATCTTGGACGGGTCGCAGTCGTTGGACGCGTCGCAGAAGGTGTCCGTCGGCGGCTTCACCAGGGCGCGTTGCGCGTCGCTGTTCCACCAGGCGGCCAGGTAGCCGGGCTTGAAGTCGTTGACCCCGAACATGGCCGAGATCGGGCGGGCGGCCCAGCCCAGCACCTTCTCCTCGTACGGCCAGTCCTGCGGGTGCGCGGCGTGGGAGTAGTCGTCCAGGTGCGGGTCGGTGGCGTGCTGGAGGAAGGGGACCCGGTTGGCCTTCCACAGCGGGTTGGCCGGGTTGTTGGTCCAGCCGAGGCCCTTGTGCCCGGCGGAGTCGGCCGCCTCGTAGAGACCGGAGTTGTACGCCCACAGGGCGAAGAACCAGTTCTCGATCCACTGCGGGTGGCCGTCGTTGACCTTCATCTCCTGGCCGTGGAGATCGTTCCACTTGCGGGAGAGGATGGTCACGCCGTAGGCGACGTTGGCGGCGTAGTCCAGCGCGACCGCTTCCTGCGTGGCGGGCGGCAACGCCGTCTCGCCCTCCTTGGTCTTGCCGGCGAGCCGCATACCGTCGGTGGCCTGCGTGATGCCGTAGCCGCAGTCCGCCTCGGAGAAGTTGATCCGCCAGGGGTCGGCCTGGTCACCGTCGGCGGTGTACTGGGTGCCGTAGTAGTTGCCGATGAGGCTGTTCGACGTCACGCCGGGCACGGCGAAACGCGTCGCCTGCCACATGTTGGACTCCTGCGCGGTGACGCCGAGCATGACCTGCGAGGGTATGTGCCAGCGGTCGGTGACGTCCGGGTCCTCGTTGTCGAGGTGGCCGTTGGGGTCGCCGGCCAGGGTGATCGGCGGGAACAGCCCCTGCGGGGTGTAGGAGTCCATGCCGGTGTTCTTCCAGTTCGCCGGCCGGGCGACGTGCAGTTCACCGACGACGGCCTGGTCCACGGCCCATTCCACCTGGCGCGGGGTCGGCTGGAACGCCTGCTTGCGCACGTCGTTGCGGGCCACCGCGCAGTAGCGCTCGTCGGTGCCCTCGCTCGGCCCGGTCGGCGACGCCGCCGCCGCCACCGCTCGGGTGCGCAGCGTCTGCGCGGACATGCCCTTGCCGGCCGACGCCTTCGCACCGGTGGGGACGCCCAGCGCCGGGGAGGGCTTGGTGCCGGCCGCGGTCCGTTCGGCCGACAGCTGTGGCGTGGTGTCCAGTTCGGTGTGCTTGCCGGTGGCGACGATGTCCAGCGCGATCCGCGCGTCGCGGGCCTGCTCGGCCTCGTCGGGCGTGATCAGGCTGGTCTTGCCGTCCGCCCAGGACGTCGACACGCCCGCGTGGCCGAGGCTCGTCATCCGGGCGCCCTTGGCGAGGTGCCCCGGGTTCTTCACCGAGCCGGGGAGGGTTCCCTTGCTCTTGGCCTTGCCCGTGAGGAACACCGTGCCGCCGGGGGTGGCCGACAGGTCCCAGTCAGCGAGTCCGCCCTCGGCCACCGTCCGCGGAGTGGTCCGCTTGCCCTTGACCTGGGCGCTGTCCAGGTGCTTGGCCCAGGACTTGGCCTTGGTCTTCGCGGTGTCGACGTCCCGGTCGATGAAGGTCACGCCGTCGCCGCTGTCGGCCGCGATCTGGAACGGCACGTGCTTCGTGGTGGCGAGGACGGTCTCCCGCTGCCCGTTGATACGGACGAGCTTGTTCCCGTGGCCGGCGACGATGCCGTGCCGGGTCGGGACGGCCGAGGTGACCTGCCCCGGGAAGGCCACCGGCTGGGACTCCTCGCCGGTCACCGCGTCCACGGTGATCAGGCGGGTCCGCTGCTCCTTGTCCCCGTCGTGGCTCAGCTGGGTGAACACCACATCGTCCCCGGTGCCGCAACCCGGGGAGAAATAGGCCAGCGACGCGGTGAACGGGAGCTTGGTGACCTTGCCGGTGCCCAGTTCGACGACGGCGGTGAACGCGCCGCGCACCATCAGCTCGGGGTTGTTGGTGAAGGTCCGGGGCGCGTAGGCGACTGCCGCGTACTTCCCGGAGCCGGTCACACAGGTGTTGCCGATCCAGGTGTCCGAGTCGAAGCCCTCTTCCCGCAGGGTGGCCACGGTGGTGAAGTCGTAGCCGTCCTTCTCCTTCGCGGCCAGGACGTGGAAGCCCGTGCCGTCACCCGAGGTGGACAGGGCCACATCCTTGGACGAGGAGTAGGAGTCGCCCAGGACCGCGGCCCGGTCCGCTGTGCCGACCTCACGCGGTCTGTGCGTGGACTTCGGCAGACTCCTGCCGCCTTGGACGGCGTTGTCGGGGACCTTCGGCCCCTGGGCCTGAGCCTGAGTGGAGGCGGACAGCGACGAGGCGAGCATCGCCGTCGCAGCCGCTATCACCACCGCATATCTCTTATGTCTTTTGCGCACGGTGAGTGCTTCCTCTTCATGTTCTTCATCGAGACTCCGCGCATCCCGCGTCGTCGCCGCGGGACGGGGTGGGTGGCGGCCAGAACACGCCGAAACACCCTCGTCGTTGACGTGATCATTAGATCATCATCACTTCTCCCCGAAGAGGGACATTCCGTGATGTTGCCGACGATCACAACTTCATCTCATTGACGGGACGTCAGGCAGATGGGACGTCAAGTGCCCTTTTTGCAGCCCAAGTTGGGAAGCACTTATTGACGACTTGAACGTGGAAGCCCGAAGGGATGAGTTGACAGGGCACCTACAATTTGCTTACAGTCTCCACCGCCGCCACCTGCCGCACCGTCAGAGTTCCTTCCAAAGGGACTCTCACCGACGTGCTCCCCCCACCGAGTGGCCACCCTTCACGTATTGCCAATTCCTCGCGGCAATCCCCACTCTCGGGAGAGAAGAATGAACAGGATCGTCAAGGCTTTCAGCGTCGGCGCGGCGGCCATCGCCTTCACCGTCGGGGCCGCGGTGAACAGCGAAGCGGTCAGCCAGGACGGAGTCGCCTACGCGCGACCCGTCGGCGGGGACATCCCGGCCAAGGCTGCCTTCAAGGCCTACGGTGAGATCTTCAGCATCTACGACCTGAAGTCTGACGGCCACTCCGGAATCGGCGTTCTGAGCTACGGCAGTGCAGCCAGCACCTACTACTACTGGAACCATGACGGTGCCGGCACGACCCGCAAGGTCGACCTGGAGATCGCCGAGGGGACCCCGCTCGCCCTCTGGTCCTGCCTGGGTGACTTCCAGGGCTCCGCGACCGGCGGCATCAAGTGGGACTCCGGCTGCAACCCGAACACCGATGTCCCGGAGCACGCCTGGGCCTGATCCGATCAGGCGCTGAGGAGCAGGCAGATCACCGAATCTGCCTGCTCCTCATTGTCCGACCTTTACAGAGGATGAAATGTTGGGAATCAAACTCAAGCGCGGCGTCGCAGGGTGGGCATTGGCGATGACCGTCTTGGGCGTCGGGTGCTCGAGCCATGCTGCGGCTGACAAACAGACCGCGCCGACTCACAGCACTACGGCGGCCCTGCGTCCCGACAGCCTGACGGCAAAGATTCGCAGCGAGATCAAGAACAACGTCGGCTTCTCAGTTCGAGACGCCACAGACCTCGGTCGCACCGTCGATCTGCAGCATCTGGAATTCTGGCGCTTTTGCTTGTCCAGAAAGGGAAAAGCTCCGGACTCGGTCGATCTTGGGGCCGTAACGTATGAGGAGAAGTGCCCAACCCGCTGGAATGCGCACGTCGCGGCACTCAAGACGCCCCGGGTCACGAAGCAGAGTTTTGAGGGCGCGTATTACACCCTGCTCAAGAAGGGGTACAACAGCCGTTTCATCGAGGTGTTCGGGAGCGACGGCAAGGTTGCTGAGCAAGACCTTTCCGGCGTCCACGGGCAGGTCTGCGAGCAGGAGCCGCGGGCCGGGAGCCCCTTCGAGCCTTCCGGAAGCGTCAAGCTGCACGTAACAGCCGCCGCCTGTCGGTGATTTGGCTTGCGCACGGGGTATCGGGACGCTCACCCGGCGGACCGACCCGGAAGGTGACGATGACCACCGTTGAACGGCACGAGACGAGGCCCACTCGGCCCAAGCGCAAGTGGCGGGACAGTCTGTGGGCCGTCGGCCTGATCGCGCTGATCGTGGGCGTGGCGGTCCGACTCGTCATGAACGGCATGTCGGCCTGGCCGTCCGCCGTCGTCGGAGCGGTCGGATTCGCCGCGTGGTGGGTGTTCCTGATCCGCCGGCGCCGCAAGCACGACGCCCGGCTCACGGGAGCCCCCCAGAACGACATCCCCGGGCTCGAACGGCAGATCCTCAAGGGCAAGGAGCCGCCGCAGGACCAGGAGCAGCGCCACGAGCTGGCGGTGCTCGTCGACTCCCGTCAGCGGAAGCTGCGCCGCAACCGGTGGTGGGCGCTGCCGCTGCTGGCCGTGATCTTCTTCGGCACGGCCGCCCTGATGTTCGCCACCAGTTCGGCCACCGCCGGCGGCCTGTACCTCGCCTTCGCGATCGTCTTCATGGGCTGGATGACCTGGTACCACTTCCACCACGACCGCCGCCTGACCCAGATGCGGCAGCGCCTCCAGGGCTGAGCGGCGGGCGAATGCGTCCGCCGGCTGTCGGGGTAGCGTCGGGGTATGCCCAGCGATCTGGCCGCCGCCCTCGCCTCCGGCCGTCCCCTCGTCCTCGACGGCGGTCTGTCCAACCAGCTGGAGTCGGCCGGGTACGACCTGAGCGACGCGCTCTGGTCGGCCCGGCTGCTCGCGGACGATCCCGAGGCCGTCCTCGCCGCGCACCTCGCCTACTTCGCGGCGGGCGCGGACGTCGTCATCACCGCCAGCTACCAGGCCACCTTCCAGGGCTTCGCCCAGCGCGGCATCGGCCACGACCGCGCCGCCGAGCTGCTCGCCCGCAGCGTCGCCCTCGCCCGCGAGGCCGCGCGCCTCGCGCCGCCCACCAACCGGCCCCGCTACGTCGCCGCCTCCGCGGGGCCCTACGGCGCCATGCTCGCCGACGGCTCCGAGTACCGGGGGCGCTACGGCCTCACCCGCGCCGAACTCGAACGATTCCACCGGCCCCGCCTGGAGGCCCTCGCCGCCGCCGCGCCCGATGTGCTGGCCCTGGAGACCGTCCCCGACGCCGACGAGGCGGCGGCCCTGCTGCGCGCCGTGCGTGGGCTCGGCGTCCCCGCCTGGCTCTCCTACACCGTCGCGGGCGACCGCACCCGCGCCGGGCAGCCCCTCGCCGACGCCTTCGCCCTCGCCGCCGACGCGGACGAGATCATCGCCGTCGGCGTCAACTGCTGCGCCCCCGCCGACGCCGACCACGCCGTCGCCCTCGCCGCCCGCGTCACCGGCAAGCCGGTCGTCGTCTATCCCAACAGCGGGGAGAGTTGGGACGCGGGGGCGCGCCGCTGGTCGGGGCGGTCCAGCTTCACGCCGGACGCGGTGCGGCGGTGGCGGGAGGCCGGGGCTTCGGTGATCGGCGGGTGCTGCCGGATCCGGCCGGCGGAGATCAGTTCAGTCGCCCGGGTGCTGGCCGCGCCGCCGCGCTGAACTCGCACCACACCACCTTGCCGGGGCTGCGCTCCCCCACCCCCCACTTGTCCGCCAGCTCCGACACCAGCAGCAGCCCGCGTCCGCTCTCGCCGGGCTCCCTGCCCCGCGCCTGCGGCACCGCCGGTACGCCGTCACCGCTGTCGTGCACCTCCACGCGCACGCCGTCGCCGTCGCCGTACGGCAGCAGCCGCAGCAGGAAGCCGCGGCCGGGCGGGACGCCGTGCAGCAGCGCGTTGGTCGTCAGTTCGCTCACGCACAGCAGTACGTCGTCGGCCCGGCCGTCCACCTCCCACGCCGACAGGGCCTCTCGCGCGAAGGCGCGGGCGGCGGGGATGGACTGGCGCTCCCTGCGGTAGAAGCGCTCGCGGGGTGACGGGGGTGGAGTTTGGGTGTTCACGTGACGAGAATCACGCTGCGTGGTCATGATGGGACAGTGCGCGCACCCGTACATCACGTCTGTACGGGTGCGCGACGGTGAAGGTACGGGCGCCGGTGGGGAGTTCAACCGCATGGGTACCAAGGCACGGAGGAACGCCTCCGCGATGAAGATGGTGGGCTCGTTGCTCGCCCTGTATCGGCACAAGGCTGGCTATACGCAGCGGTCGTTGGCCGAGCACTTCGCCATCAGCGAGCAGTTGATCGCGTCCATCGAGCAGGGCCGACGCCCGCTGAAGCCGGATCTGGCCGAGCGGTTGGACGAGTTCCTGCAGACCGGCGGTGCGTTAGCCGTTGCGGTGAGCGAGATGCCGGAATCGGACATGATTCCGTTGTGGGCCGAGGAGTTCGTCGACAGGGAGCAGGAGGCCATCGCGATCTCCTCCTACGAGAACCAGGTGCTGCCCGGCCTGCTTCAGACGGAGGCGTATCAGTGGGCCGTGTTCCGCAGCCGGGTGCCCGTCTACGACGAGGACACCGTCGCCCTGTTGGTAGAGGGGCGTGTGGACCGCCAGGCGATCCTGCACCGTGCGGAGCCGCCCATGACCTGCTTCGTCCTGTGGGAGCCGGTACTGCGGGCGCCGATCGGTGGACAGGAGGTCCGGCGTGAGCAGCTCCGCTACCTGCAAGCGTGCTCGGAGCTGCCCAATCTCATGCTGCAAGTCCTCCCTCTGACCCGGACAAGCCACGCGTCCCTCGACGGCCCGTTCGTCCTGCTGGAGACCCCTGACCACCAGCGGCTCGCTTACACGGAGAACCAGCGCGGAAGTCAACTGATCGCTGACCCCGATGAGGTGGCAATCTTGACTCAGAAGTGTGCAATGCTGCGGTCACAGGCCCTCACCCCCGAGGACTCGAGGGACCTGTTGGACCGTCTTCTGGGAGAGGCATGAGCGGCACCACACATACGTGGTTCAAGTCGAGCTACAGCGGCAGCGAAGGCGGCAACTGCCTCGAAGTCGCCTACCACTGGCGCAAGTCCAGCTACAGCAGTGACGAAGGCGGCCAGTGCGTGGAAGTAGCCGCCCACTCCACCGCGATCCACATCCGCGACTCCAAGAACACCACCGCCCCCCACCTCACCGTCACCCCCGCCGCCTGGACCGCCTTCCTCACCCCCCTCTCCTAGCGGAAGTCCGCCGCGTGCTCCTCGGCCCACCGGGCGAACGCCCGGGCCGGGTGGCCAGTGAGCGCCTCCACCGTGGACGTCGTCCCCACCGGCGCGTCCACATTGCCCTGCCACATGTCGAGCAACGCCTCCGCGAACTCGTCCGGCACATATCCGGCGACCCCCCGCTTCCACGCCTCGCGGCTGACCGCGTTGACGCCGAGGGGGCGGCCCGTGGCCAGGGCGATGTGGGCGACCTGTTCGCGCAGCGTGAGGGTGTACGGGCCGGTGAGGTGGAAGGCCCGAGTGCCGTGCTCCGCAGGGGCGTTGAGTACAGCCAGCGCAGCCTCCGCGAGGTCCGTCTCGTGGAGCGGGGCGCCCTGTGACTCCGGGTAGGGCAGGTCGACCCGCCCCGTCGCCGTGAGGGCGTGCGACCACTGGAGGGCGTTGCCGGCGAAGTCGCCCGGGCGCAGGAACGTCGCGGGGACGGGCCCGGCCGCGAGGGCGTTCTCGACGGTGGCGTGGTGCGCGGCGAGGGGGTCGTCTGCGGCGCCGGGCGCGAGGACCGACGAGGACGAGAGCAGCACGATGTGCCGTACGCCCGCCTCGGCGGCCTGCGCGACGAACGCGTCGGCCTGGGACTCGGCGGCGTAGAGGAAGACCTGGTCCACTCCGGCGAGCGCGGCCGGGAAGGTGGCCGGGTCGGAGAGTGTGCACGGCACCGTGGTGACGCCGGTCGGCAGCGCCAGTGCCTCGGGTTTGCTGGAGGCGGCGCGGACGGGGTGGGTGCCCTGGCGGACCAGGAGGTCGATGAGGGTGCGGGCGACGCGGCCGCGGGCGCCGGTGACGAGGATCGTCATGGGAGCGAAGTCCTTTGCAGGGTCGTAAGATGGGCGGTACGCACATAGTGTGCGGCGCAATATGTGTGTCACGCAAGCTAATACCGAGAGGTGCGGCATGTCCGACCGCGAGGAGCTGCTGAGGCAGGTCGCCGACGAGTCCCGGCGGCACTACGCCTCCTGGACGCTGTTCAACCAGAAGATGGCCGACCGGCTCGGCCTGCACCCGACCGACGTGCAGTGCCTCAACCTCCTGGACCTGGAGCCCGAGCCGCTCACCACTGGCCAGATCGCCGCCCTGACCGGGCTGACCCCCGGTTCCGCGACCCGCCTGGTCGACCGCCTCACCAAGGCCGGTCTGGTGGAGCGCCGGGCCGATCCGGCCGACCGCCGCCGCACCCTGGTCGCCCTCGCCCCCGGCGCCCTGTCCGGGCTCGGCGACGCCTGGGAGGCCCCGGGCAACGCCTACGACGACCTGCTCGCGACCTTCGACGACGGTGAACTCGCCACCATTCGCACGTACTTCAGGCGGGTCGGCGCCCTGGGCCGCGCCCAGTCCGACCGTCTGACCGCCGAGGCTCAGGCCGCCCGTGAGGGCCACGCGCGCCAGGACAGCGAGCGCGCGAGGGGCTCGGCCGACCAGAGCGCCAACTCGCCGTCCCGCGGCCCGTACTGAACCCGCTCCGGGCCCCCGTCGAAGACCCGCACCGGATGCGTGCCGGCGTCCCACGCCTCCCAGCCGGGCGAACCGCCGGCGGCGAAGGCGACCCACGCCCCGTGCATCGCGTCGGCCAGGGACTGCGGGGCGTCGTCCCCGGCGAGCTTGCGCGAGTCGGCGACGGTCCCGGTGTCGAAGACGAAGCCCAGCTCCAGGGCGTGGCAGGCGCCGAGGTCGGGGAGGTTCGACGGCCAGGCGAACTCGTAGACGTAGGACGAGCCGGGGCGCGCGTCGGCCAGGCGGTGCAGCGGCACGCGGAGCAGGTGGTCGGTGACGAGCTGGCCGACCGTCTCGGCCGTACCGGCGCGGGGGTGCAGGGCGCGGTAGCCGCGCACGACGTCCGTACCGCAGTGGCAGCGGGCGCGGGCCCCGGCGAGGGCGACGCCGCCGAGGCGGTCGACGCGGTCGAGGAGGCCGCCGGGGACGAGCCAGAGGCGGTACTCGTCGCTGGTCCAGCCCATCATGAGGTCGACGTCCCGGGCCGCGTCCCCGGCGAGCAGGGCCGCCAGCGGGTCGCGCGGCACCACGTCACCGTCGACCACGAGGCCGAAGGCGGGGCCGCCGAGCACCGGGCTGCTGAACCGGCCGACCTCCGCCTGGGCGCGCAGCAGCGCGGCGCGGTCGGCGGCGGCGAAGGCGTGCGCCGTGGCGGGGATCTTGAGGCGGGCGGCCATGCGGCGCACCATGCGCCGTACCTTGTCGCGCTCGGCGACCTCGGGGGCGCCGCTCTGGAGCACGGCGCGCCGGACCAGGCCCTGGGCCTGCGGGGCGGCGAGCAGCGCGCCCACGCTGATGGCGCCGGCGGACTGCCCGGCGACGGTGACCTGGTCGGGGTCGCCGCCGAAGGCGGAGATGGCGTCGCGCACCCACTCCAGGGCGGCGATCTGGTCGCGCAGCCCGGCGTTGGCGGGGGCGTCCGGGAAGAGGCCGTAACCCTCCACGCCGAGCCGGTAGTTGACCGAGACGAACACGACGCCGTCGCGGGCGAAGGTGCGGCCGTCGTAGACGGGGACGGCGGAGGAGCCCCTGGTCAGGGCGCCGCCGTGCAGCCAGACCAGGACGGGGAGGCGGGCGCCGGGGGCGGGCTCGGGCGTCCAGACGTTGAGGTTGAGGCAGTCGTCGCCGGGGACGGCGGGGTCGGAGAGGTAGCGGGCGAAGGCGTCGGAGTACGGCGGCTTCGGGGCGGTCGGGCCGAAGGCGAGCGCGTCGCGGACACCGGTCCAGGGCGTGGGCGGCACGGGCGGGCGGAAGCGGTGCTCTCCGACGGGCGGGGCGGCGTACGGGATGCCCCGGAAGGCGGCGACGCCGTCCGCCTCGTAGGCGCCGCGCACGGACCCGTACGGGGTCCTGACCACCGGGCCCGTCCGCTGTTCCGCCGTCTCCTCGGCCACCATGTGCTCACCAGCCCTTCGACGCGCTGCCGCACTGTGCAGGGCACAGCGCCGGTTCGTCCGGCGATATTCCTTCGCCGATGGGGCCGAAGCGCGCGACAATGGGGACGAAACCGCGCAGCACAGGGCACAGGGAGGCTCCCGTGACCACCGATCCCGCCCCCGTCCGGATCGCCGAGGCCGACGCCACCCACGCCGACCTGGCCTTCACCGGCGTCCTGGACGCGCACGCGCTGCGCCTGCTCGAGGAGCTGCTCCTCGACCCCCGGCTGCGCCGTACCGGATCGTGGATCCTGGAGATGAGCGCGCTGGAGCGCATCGACCTGGCCTGCGCCTTCGGCCTGCTGCGCGCGGTCACCCGGGCCCCCGACCCGGCCGCGGTCACCATCCACGGCGCCCGCCCGGCCGTCCACCGCACCCTGCGCGACGCGGGCATGGACACGGTGGCCCGCTTCGACTAGCGGTGGCCGCCGGTGACTGCCGATCACCACCGGTGTCCGGGCGGTCCGGCAGCGACCTTGTCACGGTGCGGAGACCGCGGCCAGATAGGCGCGGACCGCTCCCGAGGTCTCGTCCTGGCGGCCCACGACCAGCACGTCCGGGCCCGTCGGCGCGTCGCGCAAGGGACGGTAGGTGAGGTCCGGGAGGGTGATGCGCTCCGTGGCCGTGGGGACGAGAGCCACGCCCACGCCCGCCGAGGCGAGGGCGAGGACGCCGAGGGTGCTGCCGACCAGGCGGAGCCGCGAGGGGTCCTCCTCGGGGGCGGGCCAGAGCCGGGGCACGACGGTCTCGTCCTCCTCGCGGCCGGCGAAGACGATGAGGTCGTGGGCCCGCAGGTCGGCGAGGGCCACCTCGTCGGCGGAGGCCAGGTCGTGGTCGGAGCGCAGGGCGACGGACAGCCGGATGGGTGCCCGGCGGACGACGTGCAGGCCGTCGGTGTCGCCGACGCCGAGGTCGGGGCAGTAGCCGATGTCGAGCACGCCGTCGCGCACTCCCCGGAGCTGGGCGGCGGGCGCCAGCTCCGTCAGGGTGAGGTCGACGCGGGGGCGCGTCCGGCGGAAGGCGCGCATGTCCTCGGGCAGGACGCCCTGGAGGACCGCGACGCCGGAGAAGCCGATCCGCACCGCGCCCGTCTCGCCGCGCACCGACCACCGGGCGGTCTCCAGGGCCCGGTCGGCCTGCGCCAGGGCGCGGCGGGCCTCGGGCAGCAACTGCTCGCCGGCCTCGGTCAGCTCGACACGGCGACTCGTCCGGCTGAACAGGAGCCCGCCCACCTCGCGCTCCAGGGCCTGCACCTGGCCGCTGAGGGTGGACTGGGTGACATGCAGCCGGCCGGCGGCCCGGCCGAAGTGCCGCTCGTCGGCGACGGCGACGAAGTAGCGCAGGTGCCGCAGCTCCATCGGCCGCCCGCCTCTCATCCATCACTTCCGCTGATCGATCGATCGTATCTTTCGGTTGGCCCTATCGCTCGGCGGGTCGAACACTGGAGCACTGGAGACGCGGTCGAGAACCGGAGCTCTAGAGAGAGGCCGAGGAGCACGATGAGACTGATCACGATCGAGGAACACACGCTGCACGCCGGTGTCGCCAAGGCGTCCGCCGCCCGGACGGCGGAGGTGAGCCCCGGCTTCGGCGCGTCCTACGCCCCGGCGAGCGGCCTGCCCTACAGCCCGTCGGCCGAGGTCCTCGAAGACCTCGACGAGGGGCGGCTCGCCGCCATGGACGCCGACGGCATCGACCTGCAGGTGCTGTCCAACCTCACCACCCAGTACCTGCCCGCCGACGTGGCGCCGGAGCTGGTCCGCGACGTCAACGACCGCCTCGCGGCCGCCCGCGAGCGCCACCCCGACCGGTTCGCCGCCTTCGCGTCGCTGCCCACCACTGCCCCCGAGCACGCGCCGGACGAGCTGCGGCGCGCGGTGACCGAGCTGGGCCACGTCGGCACCCTCATCCACGGCCGTACCGACGGCGAGTTCCTCTCCGCCGAGCGCTTCGACCCGATCCTGCGCACCGCGGCCGAGCTGCGGGTGCCGGTCTACCTCCACCCCGCGCCGCCGACCCGCGCCACCGCCGCCGACAACTACGAGGCCGGTCTCGGCGAGGTGGTCGCCACCCGGTTCGCGACCGCGGCGTGGGGCTGGCACAACGAGTCCGGCGTCCACTTCGTCCACCTGGTGCTCAGCGGCGTCTTCGACCGCTACCCCGAGCTGCAGTTCATCCTCGGGCACTGGGGCGAGGCGGTGCCCTGGTACCTGGACCGCCTCGACGAGGCCCTGCCGCGCAAGGCAACGGGACTCGACCGCACCATCGGCGAGTACGTCCGCCAGAACAGCTACTACACCCCCAGCGGCATGTTCACCGCCCCCCACCTGCGCTTCTGCACTGACCTCCTCGGCACCGACCGCATGATCCACTCGGTGGACTACCCGTTCGTCGGCAACGCCGGAGCCCGCGCCTTCCTCACCGGCTCCGGCCTCTCCGTCGACGCCCAGCACGACATCGCCCACCGCAACGCCGAGCGCCTCCTCGGCCTCTGAGGTCGCCTTCTCAGTCGAGGCAGAACTCGTTGCCCTCGACGTCGCGCATGACGATGCACGACTCGTCGTACTCGTCGGCGAGCAGCACGGTGTCCTGCACCGCGCCCAGCGCGACCAGCCGCTCGCTCTCCGCCCGGAGCGCGGCGAGGCGCTCCTCGCCGACGAGGCCGGTGCCGACCCGGACGTCGAGGTGCACCCGGTTCTTGACGGCCTTGCCCTCGGGGACGCGCTGGAAGAACAGCCGCGACCCTGCGCCGGTGGGGTCGCCGCAGGCGAACGCCGCGCCCTGCCGGTCGGGCGGGAGCGAGCGGTCGTACGCGGCCCATGAGGCGAAGCCCTCGGGGGGCGGCGGGACGACGTATCCCAGCACCTCGCACCAGAAGCGGGCGACGCGCTCGGGGTCGGCGCAGTCGAAGGTGACCTGGACCTGCCTGATCTCGGACATCGGCGCACCGTAGCAAGTGGAGCCCCCGGGCCTCATCTCCTTTCTCCGCGCATGTCTTTCTCTGCGCATGTCGTTGACGCGTACGCGGCAAGTGGCTACGTTCCCCCCGAACCCGCCCCTCAGCACCTGTGCGCTCCGCTCGACTGACAACGTTGTTTGACAACGTTGTCAGCACAGGTGTCCATCCCCCGCACGAGGAGGCACCACGGACATGCCACGCATGAGACGCCCCCTACGGTCGACCGCCGCTCTCGGCGCCGGCGTTCTGGCCGCCGGCGCGCTGGCGGCGACCCAGCTCGCCGGCCCGGCCGCCGCGGCACCCCGGCCGGCCGCGCTGGTCGCGGCGCCGGCCACCCTGGTCAACCCCTTCATCGGCACCTCGAACCAGGCCAACGACTTCCCCGGCGCCGACGCCCCCTTCGGCATGGTGCAGTGGAGCCCGGACACGCCCTCGCGGCCGCCCGGCGGCGGGTACGAGTACAACGACAAGTCGATCACCGGCTTCAGCCTGACCCACATCGCGGGGCCCGGCTGCGGGGCGGCCGGCGACGTGCCCGTGCTGCCCACCGTGGGCGCGGTGGACACCCGGGCCACCGTCGGCTTCAGCCACGCCAACGAGTCGGCGTCGGCGGGGAGTTACAAGGTGGGCCTGGACAACAAGGTCACCACCGAGCTGACGGCGACGAAGCGCAGCGGCATGGCGCGCTTCTCCTTCCCGTCCACCACCCAGGCCAACCTGGTCTTCAAGCTCACCGGCAGCCAGAACGGCGCGAGCAACACGCAGTTCACCAAGGTGTCCGACACCGAGGTCAGCGGGCAGGTGACCAGCGGCCGGTTCTGCGGGGCGGGGAACACCTACACCGTCTACTTCGACATGGTCTTCGACCAGCCCTTCACCACCAGCGGCACCCCGGCCGCGGCGCCGACCCTGCGCGAGCGGACCGGGCAGGGGGCGGGCAAGAACGCGGCCGAGAAGGCCAACCACCCCGTGCTGCACGGCAAGCCCGCCGCCGCTGACCCGGCGGCGACGCCCCGGGCCGCCGCGAACAACGGCTACGTCACCTTCGACGCCACCAAGCACCCGGTGGTGCAGGCGAAGGTCGGCGTCTCCTACGTCTCCGTCGCGGGCGCCAAGGCCAACCGCGCGGCGGAGAACGCCGGCTGGGACTTCGACGCCACCCGGAACGCCGCCCAGGGCGCCTGGAACGCCGAGCTGGGGCGGGTGCAGATCGGCGGCGGCACGGCCGCGCAGCAGCAGCAGTTCTACACCGCGCTCTACCACTCGCTGCTGCACCCGAACGTCATCAGCGACACCGACGGGCAGTATCCGGGCTTCGACGGCCGGGTGCACACCGTCGACTCCGGTCACCGGGCGGCGTACGGGAACTACTCCGGCTGGGACATCTACCGCTCCCAGGCCCAACTGGAGGCGTTGGTCGACCCGCAGGCGGCCTCCGACACCGCCCAGTCGATGCTGGACGACTACCGGCAGACCGGGATCTTCCCCAAGTGGTCGGAGAACAACGGCGAGTCGTACGTGATGGTCGGTGACCCGGCCGCCGCGATCATCGCCGACTACCACGCCTTCGGCGCCCGGCAGTTCGACACCGCCGAGACGCTGCGGGGCCTGGTCGCCCAGGCGTCCAAGGCGAACAACGACCGGCCCGGCCTGAACTACCTGGACTCCCCCGGCTACATGCCGCACAACGGCTCGTACGGCTGCTGCAACTTCTACGGCCCGGTCGCCACCACCCTGGAGTACAACACCGCGGACTTCGCCCTCTCGGCCCTCGCCGGCTCGCTCGGCGACACCGCGAACCAGAGCAAGTACGCGGCGCGCGCGCAGAACTGGCGCAATGTCCTCAACCCGGCGTCCGGCTTCGTCGAGCCGCGCAACGCCAACGGCACCTGGACGGGCGGCTTCGATCCGACGAGCGGCACGGACATGGTCGAGGCGGACTCCTGGATCTACACCGGCATGGTGCCCTTCAACATCCGGGGTCTCGCCCGCGCCAAGGGCGGCAACACCGCCATGAACCACTACCTGGACACCGTGCTGCGCAGCTACACCGGCGCCAACGGCTACGCCTGGGTGGGCAACGAGCCGAGCATCGAGCTGCCCTGGGAGTACGACTACACCGGCCAGCCCTGGAAGACGCAGGGCACGGTGCGGGCCGTCCAGCAGCAGATCTGGTCGGCGACCCCGGGCGGCCTGGCCGACGGCAACGACGACCTCGGTGCCATGAGCGCCTGGTACGTGTTCTCCGCGCTCGGCATGTACCCGCAGACCCCGGGCACCGCCGACCTGGCGCTGGGCTCGCCGCTCTTCACCCAGGCCGTGATCACCCTGCCCTCGGGCAAGAAGCTGACGATCAACGGCAACGGGGCCGCCGACAACGCGCCCTACGTGCAGTCCGCGGCCTGGAACGGCGCGGCGTGGAACAACGCCTACGCGCCGACCTCCGCCCTGACGGCGGGCGGCACGCTGGACTTCACGCTGGGCACGACGGCCAACACGTCCTGGGCGAGCGGGGCTTCGGCCGCGCCTCCCTCGTACGACGGGGGCACGGCCGCCCCGGCCATCCCGCGCGTAGGCCCGGTCGTCTCCGGGGTCCCCGCCTCGGGTGGCGGCAAGCTCTGCGTCGACGTCGCCAACTCGGGTACGGCCGACGGCACGTCCACCCAGATCTGGACCTGCAACGCCACCTACGCCCAGGACTGGACGGTCGCCGCGGACGGCTCCCTGCGCTCGCTCGGCAAGTGCCTGGACGTGGACAACGGCGGTACGACCAACGGCACGCACGTCCGGCTGTGGACCTGCAACGGCACGGGCAGCCAGCAGTGGCGGGCCGGTGCGAACAACTCGCTGGTCAATCCCCAGTCCAACCTCTGCCTGGACGACCCGGGCAGCTCGGCCACGACAGGCACCCAGCTCCAGCTCTACACCTGCAACGGCTCGGGCGCCCAGAACTGGACCCTCCCGACGACGGCCCAGTCCCTGACGGCCAAGTCGACCGGCACGGCGGGCTGGCGCCCGGGCCACAGCCCGACC
Organism: Streptomyces sp. NPDC048182; assembly: GCF_043202555.1. NCBI lineage: Bacteria > Bacillati > Actinomycetota > Actinomycetes > Kitasatosporales > Streptomycetaceae > Streptomyces > Streptomyces sp. NPDC048182. The sequence goes on from NZ_JBIDAQ010000005.1 coordinate 81,388, forward strand.
GCCGAACCGAAGGCCGGGTCGGGGCACTGACGCGGCGACCGTGACCACCCCCGGCGGCGAGGATCGCGCCGGGGGTGGTCTCCTTGGTGCGGGCGGCACACGCCGAGCACCGCCCGCACCCGCCGGGTCAGACGTGGCCGCCCCGCAGGAGGCGGGCCAGGGAGCGCATGCCGCGGTAGACGTGCGTCTTGACCGCGCCGGCCGAGACTCCCATCGTCGCCGCTATCTCCGCCTCGCGCAGGTCCATCCAGTAGCGCAGGACCAGGGCCTCCCGCTGCCGGCGCGGGAGTTGACGCAGGGCGGCGACCAGACGCAGGCGGTCGTGGCCCGCGAGGGCGTTCTGCTCGGCGGAGGCGGCCACTCCGGGGGCGTCCGGGACGTGTCCGCGGACGACCTGGAGGTGGCGCAGCCGCATGCGTGTGAGATTGACCACGATTGAGCGCAGGTACTGGGCGGCGGCCTCGGGTGACCGCAGGTCACCCCATCTGCCGTGCAGTTGACAGAAGGCTTCGGACACGATGTCCTCGGCCTCCTGATCCGCTCCCAGCAACCGGGCCAGCCGGAGCAGTCTCACGTACTGGGACTCGAAGAGGAGGACCAGCACCGACTCCCGCTCCGGGTCCTGCGGTTCGCGCGGCGCGCGGGGCGTACCCGGCCGACCGCCGCAAGGCCCCCGATGCGCCCGGTCCCGCAGCCCACCGGCCCCTCTTCGTCCGGGCGACACCGCCCGCGGCTCGGCGTCGCAGTGCGCCGCCCGCCGATTCCCGACCCCCGTCATCCGCTGACCCCTTCCGGATCGCACGCCACCTTCTGGTGGCTCGACTGCGGCCAGTATGTCAGCGCGTGCAGAAATTATCGGCCAGGACTGTCAACCGACCGGGGCGGCCGGGCAACCAACTCACATACCGCCTCCGTGTCCCTTCTCCCCTCCTCGCGGCCCACGTGCGTCCGCGAGGCAGGACGGGGCGCGAGCGACGGGAAGCAGCCACTGGGAGGACGCTGTGCAATTCGGAATGCTCGGACCCTTGACCATGTCGAGCGGTGAGATCTCGCTCACGCCGACCGCTCCCAAGCAACGTCAGCTACTGGCCCTGTTACTGGCCGTCCCCAACAGCCTGGTGTCGGTGCACACCTGCGTCGAGGAGCTGTGGGAGAGCAACCCGCCGGAGAGCGCCCGCTCGACGCTCCAGACGTACGTCATGCATCTGCGCAGGTCGCTCGCGCGCTGCCCGGACTCCGGCGGCCGTGCCGGGGCCAAGCGGCTGCTCCAGACGCAGGACCGGGGGTACCGGATCGCGGTGCTGCCCGGTCAGCTCGACACCCAGGTCTTCGACGACCGGGTGCGCCGGGCGCGGGCGCTGCTCGCCACCGGCGACGACCGGCGGGGCTCGGCGCTGCTCGCCGAGGCGCTGTCGGTGTGGCGCGGGCCCACGCTGTCGGGGCTGACCATCGGGCCGGTGCTCCAGGCGCACGTGGTGGGCCTGGAGGAGTACCGGCTGACCGTGCTGGAGCAGCGGATCGAGGCCGATCTGCGCCTCGGCCGCCACCACGAACTGCTCCAGGAACTGCGGGCCCTGACCACCCAGCACCCGGTGCACGAGAACCTCCACGCGCAGCTGATGGTCGCGCTGTACCGCTCCGGGCGCTCCGCGCAGGCACTCACCGCCTACCGGCGGCTGCGGCAGGTGCTCAGCGAGGAGCTGGGTCTTGAGCCGTCGCCCCGGATGTGCCGGCTGCATCAGGCCGTCCTCGCCTGCGACCCGGCCCTCGACGCGCCCGTCGCCACGGACAGTCCGCTCTCGATGGACCTCCGGCTGAAGTCGGCCTGATGTGGCGGGCGGGGGCCGCCGTCGTCCCTCGCCCCGTCTTCTTCTCTCCGTCTTCTTCTCTCCGTCTTCCTCTCTCCGCCGCACCCCCACCCCTCGTCCTTCGCCCTGAGGAGCGTTCACGCATGACCACGACCACCCACCACGGGGTCTCCGCCGAGCTGTACCTGGAGGTCACCCAGTTCTACGCCGAGCACATGCAGGCCGCCGACGACGGGGTGGCGGAGGTGTGGCAGCGGGGCTTCGCCGAGGACGCCGTCTTCGAGACGCCGGTGCTGCCCGCGCCGCTCCGGGGCCGCGCCGAGGTGATCGCCCGGCTCCAGCAGGCCCAGGACGACCTGCGGGCGGGGGGCATACGCCGGCGCCACCTGATGAGCATGCTCATCGTGACGCCGGACCCGGAGTCGCCGGAGGAGCAGGTGCGCACCCGGTCCACCATGACGGTCGTCCACACCCTGTCCGGCGAACCCCCGCGCATCGTCCGCGTCGGGATCTGGGAGGACGTCCTGCTGCGTACGCCGGGGACGGGCTGGACGATCCGCCACCGGCGGGTCCTGTCCGACGGCGAGCCGTCCCGGTCCTGACCCCGGGGCCCGGACCGGGCGTCGAGTGCTTCTCCAGTGAGGGGCCGGAGCGTGGCGCGGGCGGGGCGCGACGTGCGTGCCCGTTTCCGTGGACGAGCCCGACGAGCCTCTGGAGGCGCTGCGATGGCGGCGAACAGTCCCTTTCTGACGGCGGCCCGTGCCGCCGCCGAGACCGCCGCGCGGCACGCGCGGGAGGCGGATCTGGCCGGGCGGCTGCCCGGCGAGGTCGCCGAGGCCGTGCGCGAGGCGGGGTTCAGCCGCCGCTTCGTGCCGGGCCGCTGGGGCGGCGAGGACGTGTCCTTCGCCGAGTTCACCGAGGCCGTCGCCACGCTGGGCGCCGGGTGCGTCTCGGCCGCGTGGATCGGCTCGTTGTGGGCCTACACCGCGCGGTTCGCGGCGTACCTGCCGGTCGAGGGGCAGCAGGAGGTGTGGGCGAAGGGGCCGGAGACCCGGATCGTGAGCGCCCTCGCGCCGAGCGGTGGCGCGCGGCCGGTGGCGGACGGGTGGGTGCTGGACGGCGTCTGGCCGTACACCAGCGGCATCGAGCACTCCGACTGGGCGCTCGTGGTCGGGCCGGCCCCGGCCAAGGACGGGCCGCCGGCGCGCTTCTTCGCCGTCCCCCGCGACCAGTACACCGTCGAGGAGAGCTGGCGCACCGTCGGCATGCGCGCCACCGGCAGCCACTCGCTGGTGCTGCGGGACGTCTTCGTGCCGGGCTACCGCGCCTTCGGCCGCGCCGAGATGTACGCCGGTGAGGGCGCCCACTCCCCCGAGGGCGTCCACCGGCTGCCGCTGCGGGCCATCAACGGCCTCACCTTCGCCGCCCCGCTGCTCGGCGCCGCGCGCGCCGCGCTGGCCTCCTGCGAGCGGCTGCGCCTCCCCGACCGGCGTACCGGCTCCACGGCGCCCGCCGAGGCGCTGGCCCGCGCCGCCGGGCTAGCCGACGCGGGGGCGCTGCTGCTGGGCCGGGCGGCCCGCATCGCCGACCTGCTGGCGGCCGGCCTCGGGGAGGGCGGTGCCGGGCCGGAGAGCGCGGCCGGGGCGGAGGGTGGTGCCGTGACGCAGGCAGCCGGAACTGCGCCGCAGGGCGGTGCCGGACCGCAGGGCGGTGCCGGACCGCAGGGCGGTGCCGGGCCGGAAAGCGCTGCCGGGGCGGAGGGCGGTGCCGAGGAGGGGGCCGGGCTGGTGGCCCGGGCCGGGCGGGACTGCGCGCTCGCGGTGGAGCTGCTGCTGCGGTCCGTCGACACGCTCCAAGCCGCCGCCGGCACCCGGGGCCAGTCCCGGGACGAGCCGCTGGAGCGGATCTGGCGGGACGTGCACACGGCCGGCAGCCATGTGGCGCTGCGCTTCGACACGGCCGCCGCCGTGTGGGCCTCGGCGCCGCCGGTGGCGCCGGCCCGGATCTGACATCCTGGACCGCACCAGAGTCTCACCCGGGCCGTCCGGCAGGCCCTGAACCCCCCGCCCCGAGCACGACAGGTCCCGCATGCCGCGCGTCACGCAAGCACACCGGGAAGCCAGGCGCCGCCAGATCCTCGACGCGGCCCGCCTGTGCTTCATCCGCAACGGTTTCCACGCCACCTCGATGCAGGACATCCTGGGCGAGTCCGGCCTGTCGGCCGGGGCCGTCTACGGCTACTTCAGCGGCAAGGACGAGATCATCGCGGCCATCGCCGCCTACGCCCTGGACGACCTGGCCCGCGCCTTCGAGGAGGCGCTGCCGAGCGGGGAACCGCGCAGCCTGCCGGAGACCCTGGACCGGCTCCTCGCCACCGTCGAGCGCCTGCACGCCGAACAGGACGTGGCTCGCCTGGTGCTGACGGTGTGGGGCGAGAGCCTGCGCGCCCCCGCGCTCGCGGCGGTCGGCGTGGAGATGTTCGGCCGGCTGCGCGAGCTGCTGTCGCGGAGCGTGGCGGAGCAGCAGGCGCGCGGGCTGCTGCCGCCGGAGCTGTCGCCTGAGGGCGCCGCGGCGGTGCTGATGGGCACGGTGCAGGGCTTCGTCCTGCAGACCGCCCTGCTGCCGGACGCCGCCCCGGACGCCTTCCGCGCCCAGCTCCGCGCCCTCCTCACCGACCGCTCGGGGCTGCCGCAGACCTGAGCCGGCCGGTGCGGGGAGCCGGAGGTCCGGTCGGTCAGCCGGCCGCCGGCAGCATCGGTGTGCGGTGCCCGCCCGCAGAGCACTCCCACTGCGGGGTGCCGTCCACCAGGACCGGGTGGTGGCCGAGGCGGTGCGTGGGGCACACCGGCCAGACCGTCCGGTGGCGCGCCATCACGTAGTCCCGCACCGCCTCGGCGGTGTCGCGGGCGATGTCCGCCCGGCGGACGCCCTGGACGGCGAGGTTGCCGACCTGGGTCAGGCCGGTCGGTTCCAGGTCGTCCGGCGGGGTGGCGGACATCGCCTCCTCGATGGCCAGACCGGTCTCCCGGCGTGCCTCCGCGACGAAGTGGCGCATGTAGTGCCCGGCCAGTTCGATCCTGCGCCGCTGCACCAGCGGCGCGACGCGGTCCGACGGGACCTCGCCGTTGCCGGCGAAGGTCTGCCACAGGAAGACCAGCAGGTCGTCGTCGGAGGAGCCGGAGGGGTCGGAGGGGTCGGCCTCACCGGGTCCGAGCCCGGGCCCGGGCCCGAGCCACAGGTCCTCGCAGACGCGGCGGGCCCAGGCGAGGAACGCCGGGTCGGTCAGGGCCTCGGGGGGCGGGACGGACACGGGCCTGCTCCTTGCGCTTCGGGGGCACCGCACTCTAAGGCAGTTCGCCGGTCAGGTACCGCTGGACCGTCGGGCCGACCACGCGGGCGAGGTGGGCGGCGTCGACGCCGGCCAGGGGGTCGATCTCGATCACGTAGCGGGTCAGGGCGAGGCCGATGAGCTGGGAGCCGACCAGGCCGGCGCGCACCCGGGGGTTGTCGCCGCCCAGGGTCTTGGCGAGCGGGTCGAGGACCTCCTCGGCGATGAAGCCGCGCACCACCTCGGCGGAGGCGGCGTGCGAGACGGCCGAGCGCAGGATGCTGCGCAGCTTGTCGCGGGTCGGCTCGGTCTCCCAGCGCTGCAGGAAGGCGGCCACCAGGCGCTGCCCGCACTCCTCCACCGGCCCGGCGAGCACCTCGTCGAGCAGCGTCTCGGGCGGCAGCGCGTCCCGCATCGCGGCGGTGAACAGGCCCTCCTTGCTCTCGAAGAAGTACACGACGAGCGCCGGGTCCACCTCGGCGGTCTTGGCGACCGAGCGCAGCGAGACGCCGTCGTAGCCGTGCTCGGCGAAGCGCTGACGAGCGGCGCGCAGAATGGTGTCGCGGCTCTCACTGGTGCCGGGCCGGCGCCCGGTGCGGCGGCCGGCCGGGCGGTCGTTCTGGGTCGTCATCCCTGTCACCTCGTCTTCCCCGGGGCGCCGTCCCAGCGCCCCGCGCAGGACCGGTGTACGACACACCGATCCGGTCGTGGTTGAACCTTAAAATCAACCTGCGCAGAGTTCAACACGTGAGGACTTCTTTGGTACGGAAGGGGTAGGCCGGAAGCAAGGCCGTACGACAGAAAGGTGCGCCATCATGCCCCCTGTCCCTTCCTCGCGAGCCGCCGACCGCCCCGTCACCGTCGTCGGCGCCGGGCCCGCCGGCCTCGCGCTCTCCGTGGCCCTCGCCTCGGCCGGCGTGGAGTGCACGGTGCTGGAGTCGCGCGCCGAGACCTCCCGCGAGTCCCGGGCCCTGGCCCTGTATCCGCGCTCCCTGGAGCTGCTCGACCTCGCGGGCGGGGCACGGGAGTTCGTCCGCGCCGGGTTGCGGGTGGACCGGCTGCACCTGAGCGCCTCGAAGTCCGTGGACATCGCCCGCACCGACAGCCGCTTCCCCTTCCTGGACGTCATCCCGCAGAGCCGCACCGAGGAACTGCTCCAGGAGCGGGCCCTGGACCTGGGCGTGCGCGTGCTGCGCGGCCACGAGGTGCGCGGCCTCGCCCAGGACGAGCACGGGGTCACCCTCCAGGTGCGCGGCCCCGACGGGGAGTACGCGCACCGCTCGGAGTGGGTGGCGGGGTGCGACGGCGCCAACAGCAGCGTGCGGATGCTGACCGGCATCGGCTTCCCCGGCTCGACGTACGACTTCGCCATCGTCCTCGCCGACGTCCGGCTGCGCAGCGAGCCGCGCGCCGACCTGCTGCTGCGGCCCTGCCGGGACGGCATCGTGGTCACCGTGGCCTACGGCGACGGCTACTACCGGGTGGCGGTGGCCAACCGGCACCAGCGCTACGGCCGCGACCCGCTGGAGCTGCCGGAGTTCGCCGAACTCCTGGAGAGGACCCTCGGCTTCGACGCCGGGCCGCACGACGCGCGCTGGCTCTCCCGCTTCCAGGTGCACCGCCGGCTCGCCACCCGCTACCGCGCGGGCCGGGTGCTGCTGGCCGGCGACGCGGCGCACGTGCACTCGCCGCTGGGCGGCCAGGGCCTCAACACCGGCGTCCAGGACGGCATCGGGCTCGGCTGGCGGCTGGCCGCGCAGGTGCGGGGCTGGGCGCCGCCGTGGCTGCTCGACTCCTACGAGCGCGAGCGCCGCCCGGTGGCCGCGCAGGTCATCCGCACCAGCGACCTCGCCACCCGCACGACGGTCGCGATGAGCGGCCCGCACCGGGCGCTGCGGGTCGCCGCCCTGGAGGGGCTGCTCGCGCTGCCGGCCGTGCAGCGCTTCGCGGGCGAGGCGGCGGCCGAGCTGCGGGTGCGGCAGCCGCCGGGCGGGGTCCCGCGCCGGCGCTCGGTGCTGCGGCCCGGCGACCGGATGCCGGACACGTCCGTCGCGTCCACCGCAGGGCTGCCCGCCGGGCGGCTGTACGAGGTGCTGGGCGACGGGCGGTACGTGCTCCTCGACTTCGCCGGGGCCCGGCCGAGCGGCGCGTCCGGGGACGGGGACGGCTACGGCGACGGGGGCATGGCGGCCGGGGGCCCGGTCACGCCGGACACCGCCGCGACCGAACGCGCCGCCGCGCCCTGGGCGGACCGCGTGCACGTGGTACCGGCCCTGCTGCGCCCCAAGGGGCTGCGCCGCGCGGCCCTCGCCCTGGTCCGCCCGGACGGCTACCTCGCCTGGACCGGCCGGCGGCCCGCCGACCCGGAGCTGCCCGGCGTACTGCGCCACTGGTGCGGCGAGCCGGGCCCGGCGGGGCACACCGAGGCCGACGCCGGCCTGTATGTGGCCGTCCAGTCCTTCTACGCCCGGCAGATGCGGCTCCTCGACGAGGGCGACCCGGACGGTTTCGCCCGCACCTTCACCGAGGACGGCGTCCTGAGCCTGGCCGGCACCGAGGTGGAGCTGCACGGCCGGGAGGCCATCGCCAAGGGCCAGCGGGCGGAGGCGGAACAGGCCGGCGCCGGGCGCCCGCGGCACTGGTTCGGCATGCTGACGGCCCGTACCGGGCCCGGGGGCGAGATCCACACCCGCTACCTCGCCACCATCGGCGTCACCCGCCCGGGCGACCCGCACGAGCTCCAGCCCGCCGCCTCGGTCGACGACGTCCTGGTACGCGCCCCCGGCGGCCTGCTGACCCGGTCCCGCACGGTCACGCGCGACGATGTCCCCCAGGCGGCGGGGACGGCGCGGGAAGCGGACGCCTCCTAGCCGACGGAAGGCTTTCGCCAGGTCTCCAGTGCTCGTCCAGTCGGCTTCCAGACCCCGGCGCCAGCCTCGTCGGCAGGAGCCGGGAGCGGCCCGGCCCGGACAGGGCGGTGAACAGCATGGCAGTGGACACGGCGACCTTCCGGAGCCTGTTCGGTTCCTTCCCCACGGCGGTCACCGTCGTCACGGCGGTGGACGCCGAGGGCGTACCACGCGGCTTCACCTGCAACGCGATCTCCGCCGTGTCGGCCGAGCCGCCGCTGCTGCTGGTCTGCGCGGACCGCCGCTCGCAGACCCTGCCCGCGCTGCTGCACGCGCGGTCCTTCGTCGTGAACGTGCTCGCCGAGGGCGCCGAGGAGACCGCGCTGGTCTTCGCGGGGCGCTCGGAGCGCAAGTTCGCCGGGCTCGCCTGGCGCCCCTCCGCGCTCGCGGGCGGGGCGCCGGTGCTCGACGGCGCCCTCGCGCACGCCGAGTGCGTGGTGACGCAGGTGCTCGAGGCCGGGGACCACTGGGTGTTCATCGCGCGGGTGGAGGGCGCCGAGTGCTTCGCCCGCCGGCCGGTGCTGTACCACCGGGGCACCTTCAGCGTGTGGGCCAGCCCGGAGGACGAGTTGGCCGCGGCTCCGCGCTGACGCCGGGGTGGTGCGCGTACGTGAGCCGGCCGGTCCCTTGAAGGGGCCGGCCGGCTCGGGTGTGTACGGGTGCGGCTCAGACCCGCTCGTCGTAGTCGATGGTCCGGGAGCGGACGGCTACCGTGTCGCCGTCCACGGCCAGGACGTCGCGCACGACGCAGTGCGGCCAGATCTCCGGGCGCTCCCCGGGGGCGATGCGCACGATGAGGGCGTAGACGGCGGTGGTGAAGCCGCCGTCGGGCAGGGCGTCGAGGACGATCTGGTTGAAGTGGTGGCGGCGGCGCACCGGGCCGGAGAAGCGCTCGGAGAAGGCGCGCAGCTCGGCGAGGATGCTCGCGCGTCCCTTGGCGGCGGGCGCGTCCGGCGTGTGCCGGAAGCTGCCGTCCTCGGTGAAGCTGTCCGCGTAGGCCACCAGGTCGCCGTTGTCGAGGGCCTGCATCTGGCGGGCGTAGAAGTGCTGGACGCGGGCGTAGAGCACGGCGTCGGTCACCGGGGTGGCGGCGGTCGGGGCGGGGGTGAGGGTCATGCGGATCCCTGTCTCTCGGCGCGGCGGGACGGACGGGCCGCAGCCCGCCCCTCCCCGTCCCCCGCCGCGCCGGCCCGCGAAACGGCGGGCCCGCCCGTGCGACGGCTGGGAGGGAACGCGTCGCACGGGCGGAGTCGGGGGCACCCCTCGGGGCACCGCCCGGCGCACTCCTCGGGCGGGGGACAGCGGTCTGCTGCCCGTCACACCCTGGAGTCGCCGGCTGGAGGACGGCTGGAGACCGGACGCGGCACGCCGGAGCCCTCGGTGCCCCCGGCCGGGGCGGCGGGCGCCTCGCTCTCCCGGCGCAGCCACAGGCCGGTGGCGGCGAGCAGCCCGGCGAGCACGACCCAGCCGAACAGGACGGTGAGGGGGTGGGCGACGTCGTTGCCGTCGAAGAAGGCGACCGAGCGCAGCAGATGGCTTCCCGCGCCCGGCGGGAGGTACTGGCCGAAGGTGCCCCAGGGCTGCGGCAGCATCTCGGGTCCGGCGGCGGCGCCGGACAGCGGGTTGCCGACCAGGAACATCAGGAAGGCTCCGGTCACCGTGCCGGCCACCCCGAAGACGGCGTGCGCGCCGATGATGGTGCCGCTGATCGCCAGCATCATCAGGCTCAGTGCCAGGGAGTTGAGCAGGTAGGGCCCGTCGATGACGTCGATCCAGCCCTGGAAGAGGGCGGTGGAGCCGAGGCCGGCGAGCAGGGCGAAGACCACCGCGCCGGACAGCTGCCAGGACACCGCGCGGACGGCGACGGTGAGCAGGATGCCGCCGGCCATCGCGGTCATGATCAGCGGCAGGAAACCGGCCGCGTAGCCGGTGCCGCGCGGGTCGCCCTCGGGGGCGGCCACGACGTCCTCGACCTTGACCGGCTGCCCCTGCGCGGCCTCCCCGGCGAGGGCGGTGAGCAGCTGGGAGACGGGCACGCTGGCCGCGGAGGCGGTGAGCAGCTTGGGGGCGCCGGCGCCGACCACCAGAGCGCCGTAGACCTCGCGGTCGTGGATCTCCCCGCGGGCGGCGGCCTCGTCGGCGACGACGTGCACCTCGAAGGCGTCGGGGGCGCGCTTCTCCAAAGTCTGCCGCAGGCCGGCGGTCGCCTGGGCGGGGCCGGCCACGGCGATGGGGACGTCACGCGGGGCCAGGCGGGCGTTGGGCCAGGCCAGCAGGATCACCATGACGGCCTGCAGCGCGACGAGGCCGACGGCGACGAGGGTGCTGGTGCGGGCGAGACGGGACGTTCCCGCCGTGCTCGGTCCGGCTGGGGACGGGTTCCCGGACACGGGTCCTCCAGAGATCGGGCGCCGGCCGGGGTGTCCCGGCCGGGCGTCTTCCAACAAGAATGTTCCTTCTTTTTAGAATAAGCAACTGGAGGACCGCTGGAGACCGGTCCCCGCTCCAGGGGGACTCCAGCGGGCGGTCCGAGGCTCGGGCCATGGACCCGAGGGACCCGCACCCGTACCCGCACCGCCGCCGCGTCCTGTTGCTGCTGCCCGGGCAGGGCGCGCAGCGCGAGCGCATGGCGGCCGGACTGCTCGGCCGCGACGCGGTGTTCACGTCGGCGGTGGACGAACTGCTCGGCACGCTCGGCTCCTTCGGCGGGGAGGGTGAGCAACTGCGGGACGCCTGGCTGCGCCCGGCGCCCGATCCCGCCCTGTCTTCCTCCCCCGCCCTGTCCCCCTCCCCCGCCCTGTCCCCCTCCCCCGCCCTCTCCCTCGACGAGGCCGCCGTCGCGCAGCCGCTGCTCTTCGCGGTCGGCCACGCGCTGGGCAGGGCCCTCGGCGGCGTGCCCGACCTGCTGCTCGGGCACAGCGTCGGCGAGTTGGCGGCGGCCTGCCTGGCGGGGGTGTTCACGCCCGGGGAGGCGGCCGGGATCCTCGCCGCGCGCGGTGCGGTGCTGGCGGCCGGCGGGCGGGGCGGCATGCTCGCCGTCGCCGCCCCGGCCGAGGCTGCGCTGGCCGATGCCGCCCCCGGGGTCGCCGTGGCTGCCGTCAACGGGCCCAGGCAGACCGTGCTTTCCGGTCCGTCCGACGCGCTGGAGCGGACGGCGGCGGCCCTGCGCGCGGCCGGCACGACGGTGCGCCCGCTGCGCTCCTCGCACGCCTTCCACAGCCCGGTGATGGCCCCGGCCGCCGACCGCTTCGCGTCCGCCTTCGCCGCGCTGCCCCTGCGGGCGCCGGACACGGAGCTGTGGTCCACCCGCACGGCGGCGCCGGTGCGCGCGGAGGAGGCGCGGCGCCCCTCCTTCTGGGCCGGCCAGCTCGCCACCACGGTCCTCTGGTGGCCCGCACTGCGCGCCCTCCTCGACGCGTACGGCACCCGGCCCGGCCTGCTCCTCCTCGACGCGAGCCCCGACCACAGCCTCACCGCCCCGGCCCGCCGCCACCCCGCGGTCCGGGCCGGCACCAGCAGGGTCCTGCCGCTGCTGCCGGCCCGCACGGCGGGGACGGCCGAGGACGCGGAGGTGTTCGCGCGGGCGCGGGCGGAGGTACGGGGGTCGGGGGCCGGGGTCCGGGGTCCGGGGTCCGGTGATCCTGGCACCGGGGGCGGGAGCGGGGGCAGGGGCAGGGGCAGGGGCTTAACCGGTCGCCCGCGCCGGACCCGTACGGCAGACTGCGTCCGGTGGACCGACTGACGGAGATCGCGGACCGGCTGGCCGACGTCGACGGCGTCGTCGCGGTGAGCCTCGGCGGCAGCCGGGCGCGCGGCACGCACCGGCCCGACTCGGACACCGACCTCGGCCTCTACTACCGCCCCGCGCTGGACACCGCCGCCCTGCGCCTGCTCGCCGGCGAAATGACCGGCGGCCCGGCCGAGGTGACCGAACCGGGCGGCTGGGGCCCCTGGGTCGACGGCGGCGCCTGGCTCACCATCGAGGGGACCCAGGTCGACTGGATCTACCGCGACCTGGACCGCGTGCACCGGATCTGGCAGCAGTGCCGGGACGGGCGCTTCGAGGTGGGCACCCAGCCGGGCCACCCGATCGGGGTCTACTCGCACGCCTACGCCGGCGAGGTGGCCCTGGGACGCGTCCTCGCCGACCCCACCGGTGAACTGGCCGCACTGCGGGAGCAGATCAGGGCGGCCTACCCGCCCCCGCTCCGGGCTTCGCTGGTCGCGGGCGCACGGTGGGAAGTGCCGTTCATCCTGGCCGCCACCCGCAAGGGCGTGCGCCGGGGCGACGCCTTCTTCGTCGCCGGCTGCCTGTCCCGCGCGGTGGCCCTGCTCGTGCATGCCCTGCACGCGGAGGCGGGATGCTGGGTGCTCAACGAGAAGGGCGCGGTCGAAGCGGCGGGCCGACTGCCGACCGCCCCGCGGGACTTCGCCGCGCGGGCCCACGCCCTGTTCGGCGCACTCGGCACCACGCCGGAGCAGTTGACCGCCACGGTGGACGACGCGAACCGACTGGCCGCCGAGGTCCTGGACGGCCTCGCACCCTGACCGGGGCGCCGGTGCGCGACCCGAGCGGTGCGGAAAATGCCGGGTGCGCGAGGCCGGTGCCGCCGCACGATGGGGGCATGGACGACACGACCCTCATCTCCCGCTTCCTCCGCGACGGCTTCGTGAAGCTGGCGGGCGCCGTCGCCCCGCGCGTGGCGGCGGAGTGCGCGCGGCTGCTGTGGCGGGAGACGGGCTGCGACCCGGACGACCCGTCGACCTGGACGCGGCCCGTGCACCGGGTGGGCGGCATGGCGCAGGGCCCGTTCGCCGCCGCGCCCAACTCCCCCGCCCTGCACCACGCGTACGACCTCCTCGTGGGCCCGGGACGCTGGGAGCCGCGCTACTCGCTGGGCACGTTCCCGCTGCGCTTCCCGCACGAGGAGGAGCCGGACGACGCGGGCTGGCACATCGAGGGGAGCTACCTGCCGGAGGGCGAGAGCTGGTACTTCACCAACCTGCGCTCCCGGGACCGGGCACTGCTGATGCTGTTCCTGTTCAGCGAGGTCGGCGAGGAGGACGCCCCGACCCGGATCCGGGTCGGCTCCCACCTGGACGTGCCGAAGGTGCTGGAGCGGTACGGGGAGGCCGGGGCGAGCGGGCTGACCCTGGCGCCCGACCTGGTGGCCGCCTCCGAGCACCGGCCGCTCGCCCTCGCCACCGGTTCCCCGGGCGACGTCTTCCTGTGCCACCCGTTCCTGGTCCACGCCGCGCAACCGCACCACGGGGCACGCCCGCGCTTCATGGCCCAGCCGCCGCTGCTGCCGGCCGCGCCGTACGAACTGGAGCGGGCGGACGGCGCGTACTCACCGGTGGAGCTCGCGATCCGCCGGGGCCTCGGCCGGTGAGCTCCGGCGAGAGGGCCGTGCGGAGGGCCGCTGCCGCCCAGGGCGCCACGACCGGGCTTCCAGTGGAGGTGGTCAGCCTGGGCGCATGACGGATGAGGACGGGTTCGAGCGGCGGGGACTGCGGGTGTCCGGCGGGTCCCCCAGTGCGATCCTCGGGGTGGGCGGGTACCGGCCCCGGCGGGTCGTCGGCAACGCGGAGGTCTGCGCGCGGATCGACTCCTCCGAGGAGTGGATCGAGCAGCGCAGCGGCATCCGGGAGCGGCGGTTCGCGGACGCCTCCGAGACGCTGCCGGTGATGTCGGCCGCCGCCGCCGGCAAGGCGCTCGCGCATGCCGGGGTGCGGGCGGCCGAGATCGACCTGGTGCTGGTCGCCAGCATGTCGAACCTGGTGCAGACCCCGCCGCTGGCCACCCGGCTGGCGCACGAGCTGGGTGCCCGGGGCGCGGCGGGCGTGGACCTCTCCGCCGCCTGCGCCGGGTTCTGCCACGCGCTGGCGCTCGCCTCGGACGCGGTACGGGCGGGCAGCGCCCGGCACGTGCTGGTGGTGGGCGCCGAGCGGATGACCGACATCGTGGAGCCCGGCGACCGTTCGATCGCCTTCCTGTTCGCGGACGGCGCCGGGGCGGTGGTCGTGGGCCCGGCGGCCGTCGAGGCGATCGGGCCGGTGGTCCGGCGGGCCTTCGGGGCGTACGGGGACGCGCTGCGGATGGACGGCGGCTGGACGGACCCGGCGCCGGACCGGCCCTGGATGCGGATGGACGGGCGGCGGGTGTTCCGCTGGGCGATGGACGACGTGGCGCCGGCCGCCCGCACCATGCTGGACCTGGCCGGAGTCGACCCGGGCGAGCTGGACGCGCTGGTCCCGCACCAGGCCAACCTGCGCATCACGGAGCTGCTCGCCGAACGCCTCGGCACCTCCCGCGCGGTGCTGTCCCGGGACGTCGTCGTCAGCGGCAACACCTCCGCCGCCTCGATCCCGCTCGCCCTGGAGGCCCTCTACGCCCAGGGCCTCGTCGCCGGCGGCGACACCGCGCTCCTCGTCGGCTTCGGCGCGGGGCTCAACTTTGCGGGGCAGACGGTGCTGTTGCCCTGAACCGCGTCAGAACGCGGGAAGGCCCGCCGCCCCGAGGGGCGGCGGGCCTTCCCGTGGTGCCGGGGAGCGGCTCAGTCCCTGCGGGCACCCGCCGGGGCGTGCTCCTGCTGGACGCCCGTGGCGATCAGGGCGGCCGGGAGGACCTGGAGGGGTGGGACGCGCCGCATCAGACGGGGCATCAGGGGGAGCTTCTCCTCCTCGCCCGGCGCCGGGGGCTCCAGGGTGATCTTGTGCAGGACCCGCTGCATCTGCTGGGTCACCAGGATCGGCAGGCGTCGGCGGCGCTGCACCTGCCGCAGCTCCCTGCGGCCGACCCGGCGTTCGCGCAGGGGGTCGGCGAGGATGCGGGCCGCCGCGGCGGCGTCCATCAGGGCGAGGTTGACGCCGACGCCGCCGGCCGGGGACATCGCGTGGGCCGCGTCGCCGAGGCAGAGGAAGCCGTCGCGGTACCAGCGGCGCAGCCGGCTGAGGCGTACGTCCAGGAGCTTGACGTCGTCCCAGCCGTCGATGCCGGCCACCCGGTCGGTGAGCCAGGGCAGGAACTCGCCGATGCGGTCGCGCAGGTAGGAGACGTCCTGGGTGCGGTGGGCGGCGTCGCGGCCCTTGCCGATGAAGAAGCCGCACTGCCAGAAGTCGCCCCGGTCCAGGAGGCCGAGGACCTCGCCGCCCTTGACGCGGAGCAGGCCCGCGCCCTCCGGGTCGGTGTCCAGGCGGGGCAGCTGGAACCACCAGCAGTCGACGTCCACCTGGGCGTCCACCGGTATCAGCCCCGCCTGATCGCGGATGGCGGAGTGCCGCCCGTCGCAGGCGACGGTGAGGTGGGCGCGCACCTCGTGCTCCTCGCCCCGCTCGTCGCGGTAGCGCAGCCCCGCCACCCGGCCGCCCTCGCGCAGCAGACCGGTCACCTCGGCGGGGCGCACCAGCTCGAAGCCGGGCTCCTTCTCGGCGGTGACGCGCAGCAGGTCCAGGAAGTCCCACTGGGGCACCAGGGAGGCGAACTTGTACTTCCGGCCGGGCAGCCGGGTGAAGTCGGCGGCGTTCACCTCGCCCTCGTCCAGGAGGAAGGACAGCCGCTCCATGTGCCGCTGCGGGATGGCGTGGAAGGCCCCGCCGAGGCCGATCTCGTCCAGCAGCCGCATCCCGGAGCGCTGCATGGTGTCGCCGCGGAAGTCCCGCAGGAAGTCGACGTGCTTCTCGACGACGGTGACCCGCACGCCGCAGCGCGCGAGCAGCAGGCCCAGCATCAGTCCGGCGGGGCCGGCGCCCGAGATGCAGCAGTCGACCTCGTCTCCGGTCCCCTTCAGGTCCATGGCCACCTCGGCCCTCCCTCTCGGTGTGTCAGGCGTGGCTGGGCGGCAGCACGCCGCCGTTGTACTCGACCATCTCCGCGAACGCGCCGAGCACGTCCAGCGGGGCGCCGGGCGGGGCGCCGTCCAGCTCGGCGTAGGCGCGGCGCAGGTTGGGCACCAGGCGCTCCTGCTCGTGCCAGTGGGCCCAGGGCCCGGGCCCCGCGCTGCGGGCCAGCGCCAGCGGGTCGAGGCCCGCGCGGTGCCCGGCGGCGGCCGTCTCCGTGAGCCAGGTGAAGTACCGCTCGGTCTCCACCAGCGCCTCGGGGCCGGCCACCGGCCCGTGGCCGCCGACCACCACCCGCGGCTCCAGCTCCCGCAGCCGGCGCAGCGCGGTGAGCGAGCCGCTCACCGAGCCCATCAGCACGAAGGGCGTGCGCCCGGGCAGCACCAGGTCGCCGGCGAACAGCACCCGCTCCTCGGGCAGCCAGACCACCGTGTCGTCGGCGGTGTGCGCCGGGCCGGGGTGCAGCAGCTCCACCCGCCGCCCGCCGTGGTGCAGCACCAGGCCGTCGCGGTAGGTGAGGTCGGGCAGCCGCAGTTCGAGGCCGCCCCAGTCGACGTCCGGCCACAGCCCGGTCAGGCCGAGTCCGGCCGCCGCCATCTCCTCGCGGGTGCGCTCGTGGGCCGCGATCAGGGTGCCGGGCCCGGCGAGCACGGCGTTGCCGAAGCTGTGGTCGCCGTGGAAGTGGGTGTTGACGATGAGCTGCGGCGCGTAGGGGGTGAGCGTGCCCACCGCCTCGCGCAGGGCCACCGAGCGGGCGTGGGTGGCGGCGGTGTCGACGAGCAGCGGGCCGCGCCCGGGCTCGGCGGCGAGCACGATCCCGGCGTTGCTGACGCACCAGCCGCCGTCGGGCTGGGTCCAGGCGTACACGCCCGGGGCCAGCTCCGCCAGTCGGCCCGGTGCGGCGACGCGCGGGTGCGCGGCGGTCACGGGCCGACCCGGGTGAGCTGCTCGCGGGCGGCGCGCAAGGTGGCCCGGCTGTTGCCGCCGACCCGTTCGCGGACCACGGCGGCGGCCTGGGCGAGGGTGGTGCCGGGTCCGAAGACGTCGTCGAGGGCGGCCGGGTCCAGCGCCACGGTGTGCTCGGCGGCCACCCGGGTGCCGTCGGCGCCGGCGGTGACGATCCAGGCGCCGCTGTGGGCGAGGAGGCCGCGCGGCGGGGTGGTCTGCTTGTAGACGATGCGGTACCCGGCGACGCCGTCACCGGCGGCGCGTTCGTCGGCGAAGCAGAGCCGGATGGACTGGGTGACGTGCGCGGAGCCGTCGGCGGTGCGGGTCTCCATGTCCATGGTCTGCACGTCCGCGCCGGCGGTGGCCTCGTCGGCCGGGACGGTCTCCAGGTCGAGCCCGGCCACGTGCGGCAGCCGCTCGGGCCAGCGGTCGGCCTCGTACAGGAAGGCGTACACGTCGGCCGGCGGGGCGGCGACCGTCTCCTCGTCGCGGAAGCGGACCAGGAGGTCCTCGGGGGCGTACGGGCTCTCCGCCCAGGAGCGCAGCGCGGCGATCTCGGCGTCGCTGTTGGCGTCGAGGGCCTCGGCGATCCGCTCGGCGGTGCCGGCCGGGCCCTCGGTGCGCCAGTGGTGGGCGAGTTCGAGGACGCCGGGCTCCTCGCCGGCCGAGACGAAGCGCCAGTGGCCGCCCATCGCGGTGACCGGGGGCGCCGGCTGCTCCTGCGCGAAGTCGATGCGGTGCTCCGCCGGGCGCAGCCGGCGCCGCGAGGTCCAGCTGCGTACGTCGCCGCCGACCACCGCCCAGAGCCGGATGCGCTGGCTCTCGCCGTCCCGCTCGGTCTCCTCGGCGTGCACGCAGGGCGTGAAGAGCAGGGGCCAGCGGGTGACGTCCTCGACCAGCGCGTAGGCGCGGGCCGCGTCGGCGGCGAGCGGGGTGACGTGGCGGGCCTCGGACTCCGGCCGGGTGGGTGTGCTGACGTCCACGGGACGTGCTCCTTAAGGGATTCGGGGGGCGTGGGTCAGTAGTTGCCCAGGCCGCCGCAGACGTTGAGGGCCTGCGCGGTGACCGCGGCGGCGGCGTCGGAGACGAGGTAGCCGACCATCGCGGCGACCTCCTCGGGCTGGGTGTAACGGCCCAGCGGGATCTTGGCGTTGAACTTCTTCAGCACCTCCTCCTCGCTCACCGACCACAGGTCGGCGTAGTGCTGCCGCACGGCGCCGGCCATCGGCGTCTCGACGTAGCCGGGGCAGACCGCGTTGACGGTGATGCCGGTGGGGGCCAGCTCCAGGCCGAGGGCCTTGGTGAAGCCGACGACGCCGTGCTTGGAGGCGGAGTAGGGGGCGCCGAGGACGACGCCCTGCTTGCCGCCGGTGGAGGCGATGTTGATGATCCGGGCGCGGGTCAGCTCCCGCATCCGGCCGGTGGTCAGGACCTGCTTGGTGACGAGGAAGACGCTGGTGAGGTTGGTGGTGATGACGGCGTCCCACAGCTCCTCGGTGAGGTCGGCGGTGACGCCGCCGCCGCTGCGGCCCGCGTTGTTGACCAGCACCTCGACGGGCCCGGTCGCCTCGACGGCGCCGCGCACGAACGCCTCGACGCTCGCGGCGTCGGTCACGTCGCACGCGGTGCCCTCGGCGGTGTACCCGGCGGCGCGCAGCTCCTTGACGGTCTGGCCGAGCGCCTCCGCGTCGCGGGCGCACAGGTGCAGGGGGTGGCCGAGGCCGCCGAGGGTCTCGGCGACGGACCGGCCGATGCCCCGGGTGGCGCCGGTGACCAGGGCGGTACCGCGCACGGGGGTCTGCTGGGTCATTCGGGGTCTCCTGGAGGTCGTGTGGACGGCACCGGTCGGCTCAACCGGCGGGGGTGAGCGCCCGGTTGACGTGGTCGAGAAACTCGGCGGGGGTGGCGATGGTGGTGACCTCCTCGTCGGTGAGGGTCACTCCGTAGCGCTCCTTGACGAGCGCGGCGGTCTCCAGGAGGGCGAGCGAGTCGTAGCCCAGCTCGGTGAAGGCGAGGTCGCGCTCGGCCTCGGTGAGCGCGGCGCCGTCGTCGGCCCCGGCGCACTCGGTGAGGACGGAGGAGAGGTCGGAGAGGGTGAGCTGGCTCATGTCGACGGACTTTCTGCGGTGGGGAGTTCGGCGGCGGTGACGACGACCGCGGCGTTGAAGCCGCCGTGGCCGCGGGCGAGGACGAGCGCGGTGCCGAGCGGTGCGGGGCGCGGCCGGTCGCGGACGAGGTCGAGGCGGAAGGCGGGGTCGGGCCGGTCCACGTGCCGGGTCGGCGGGATCACCCCGTCCCGGATCGCGAGCAGCGCGGCGGCCACGTCGAGCGGGGCGCCGCCGCCGTAGAGCCGGCCGGTGAGGGTCTTGGGCGCGGTGACGGGCACGCCGTACGGGCCGAACAGGGCCTCGATGGCGGCGGCCTCCTCGGCGTCGGCGGCCGGCTGCCCGGCGGCGTCGGCGAGGACCAGGTCGACGTCGGCGGTGGTGAGCCCGGCGTCGGCGAGGGCGAGCCGGGCGGCGCGCTCCAGGCCGGGCGGGCGCCCGTTGCCGGGGGCGGGGTCGAAGGTGGCCGCGTACCCGGCGACGGTGCCGAGCGGACGTGCCCCGCGGGCGGCGGCGGTGTCGGCGCGCTCCAGGACGAGCAGCGCGCCGCCCTCGCCGGGGACGTGTCCGGTGGCGCGGGTGTCGAAGGGCAGGTAGGCGGCGGCGGGGTCGGCGGAGCGGGTCAGCCGGCCGCTCGACAGATGGGAGACCAGCCCCCACGGGTCGAGGGAGGAGTCGACGCCGCCGGTGAGGGAGAGCCGCACGCCGCGCCGGAGGGTGCGCCGGGCCTGGCCGATGGCGTCGAGGCCGCCGGCGCCCTCGGAGACGAGGACGCCGCTGGCGCCGCGCAGGCCGTGCCGGATGGAGAGCTGGCCGGTGTTGACGGCGTAGAACCAGGCGAAGGACTCGTAGACGCTGACCGACTGGGGGCCCTTGGTCCACAGCTTGCGGATCTCGCGGTGGGTGAACTCGAAGCCGCCGGTGGCGTTGGAGGTGACGGCGCCGAGCCCGTAGCCGTCGTCGCCGGCCGCCTCGGTCAGCTCTGCCGGGTCGGCGCCGGCGTAGGCGAGCGCCCAGGCGCCGGCGGCCAGCGCGAGCCGGGTGACCCGGTCGGTCTGCGGCAGCAGCCGGCCCGGCAGGTGGTCCTCGGCGACGAAGCCGGGCACCTGGCCGGCCAGGCGGACCGGGTAGCCGGAGGTGTCGTAGCCGGTGAGCGGGCGGATGCCGCTCTCGCCGGCGAGGGTGGCCCGCCACCACGCCTCGGTGCCGAGCCCGTTGGGGGCGGCGACGCCGATGCCGGTGACGACGGCGGCGGGGTGCGCGGTGGCCCCCGGCGCGCGGGCGGGGCTCTCGGTGGCCGTGGTCATCGGGCGGTCTCCTCGCGGGTGAGCACCATCGCGGACTGGAAGCCGCCGAAGCCGGAGCCGACGCTGAGGACGGCGTCCACCTTCCGCTCCCGCGCCTCGTTCGGCACGTAGTCCAGGTCGCACTCGGGGTCGGCCTCGTGGAGGTTGGCGGTGGGGGGCACGGCGCCGTGCTCCATGGCCAGCGCGCAGGCGGCGATCTCGATGGAGCCGATCGCGCCGAGCGAGTGGCCCACCATGGACTTGATGGAGCTGACCGGGGTGCGGTAGGCGTGGTCGCCGAGGGTCCGCTTGAAGGCGGCTGTCTCGTGCCGGTCGTTCTGCTTGGTGCCGGAGCCGTGCGCGTTGACGTAGTCGACCCGCTCGGGTGCGAGCCGGGCCTCGGTGAGGGCGTGCGTGATGGCCTCGGCCATCTCGGTGCCGTCGGGGCGCAGTCCGGTCATGTGGTACGCGTTGCAGCGGGTGGCGTAGCCGCCGAGGACGCCGTAGACGTGGGCGCCGCGGGCCCGGGCGTGCTCCAGCTCCTCCAGGACGAACATGGCGGCGCCCTCGGCGAGGACGAAGCCGTTGCGGGTCCGGTCGAAGGGGCGGGAGGCGTGCTCGGGGTCGTCGTTGCGCGGGGTGGTGGCCTTGATGGCGTCGAAGCAGGAGACGGCGATCGGGGAGATGGGGGTGTCGGCGGCCCCGGCGATCATCAGGTCGGCGGTGCCCTCGGCGATGAGGTCGCGGGCGTGGCCGACGGAGTCCAGGCCCGAGGTGCAGCCGGTGGAGACCACGGTGGCCGGTCCCTCGGCGCCGGCCTCGCGGGCCACCTCGGCGGCGAGGGAGCTGGGCACGAAGGCGTCGAAGAGGTGCGGCGAGGTGTAGGCGCTGTCCACCTCCCAGGTGCGTCCGCTGTCGCTGAGCACCAGGTACTCGCGCTCCAGGGAGGTGGTCCCGCCGACGGCGCTGCCGACGCTCACCCCGGTGCGGTGCGGGTCGAGGCCGGCGAAGTCCAGGCCGCTGTCGGCCAGGCACTCGCGGGTGGCGACGACGGCGAACTGCGCGGCGCGGTCCATGCGGCGGACCTCGCGCGGGCCCAGCCCCCAGCGCTGCGGGTCGAAGTCGACCTCGGCGGCGACCTGGGAGCGGAAGCGGGCGGGGTCGAAGAAGGAGATGGTGCGGGTGGCGGTGCGGCCCGAGGTCATCAGGTCCCAGAACGCCTTCTTGCCGATCCCGCCGGGCGCGACCACCCCGATGCCGGTGACGGCGACACTTCGGTTCACTTGACAAGCCCCTCGTTCGGCGGTGCGACCGGCGGTGCCACCGGCCGCCGCGGAGTCATACGGCGGCGAGCTGCCCGCGGACGTGGTCGAGCAGCGCGCGCGGCGTCTTCAGCTCGTCGAGCGTCTCGTCGGGGACGCTCACCTCCCAGTCGTCCTGGATGCGGGTGACGATCTCGTAGACGGTCAGGGAGTCGAAGCCGAGGTCGGCGAACTCGGTGTCGAGCGCGGCGTCCTCGAGGGCTTCGGCGTCGGCGGCCTCGGAGCAGGCGGCGACGACGGTGCGCAGGTCGTTCAGCGTGAAATCGGCCATGCCAGGCAGCCTGGGGAGCGATTCTGGACGGGTGCTGGAGGAGTGCTGGAGACCGCCCCGCCGGCCCGGGCGGCCCTGCGGCGGGCGCCGAGCGCGGCGCGGGCGGCCCTCGATCCGGCCTCCAGCGACGGCGCTGACGCTGCGGCGCATGACGCACCTCAGCAGCAACGACCGTCACCGGAAAGGGGGTTGACCGCGATGTGGTCGATCGTCCTCACGGTGGCCGCCTTCGGCCGGGCCCCGCACCCGCCCGAACTCGCCCACGCCTTCTTCCTGGACACCCTCTGCGCGGTGCGGGCGACGCCGGGCACGGGCCCGATCGTGGTCGTCACCGGCGACCCGCTCGCCGCCGAGCAGGCCGGCGTCCTGGGCGCCGAGGTGTGCGCGGAGGGCCCCGACCCGACCCCGGCCGCCGCCGCGCGCCGGGGCTGCGCCCGAGCGGCCCGCCTGGCCCCCGGCACCCCGGTGGCCCTCCTGCGCGCCGACCTCCCGGCGCTGCGCCCCGCGGACCTGACCACCGCCCTCACCCGGGCCCGCGCCCACCCGAACGCCTACGCCACCGACGCCTCCGGCACCCTGACGACCCTGTCCACCACCCGCTTCCCCCGCGTCCCCGGCCCCGGCCTGGGCCCCGGCTCCCCCGCCCACCACCGGGCCCGCGGCTCCTACCCCCTCCCGGTCCTCCCGGCCGGCGGCCTCGCCCACCCGGGGGCCACGGGCCCGGAGACGGGCATGTACACCCGCGCCCTGCTGCATCTGCGGCCGAGCGCACGGGAGATGGCGGCGGCGAGCGGGGCAAGCTGACGGCTAGTCAGCTCAGGGGCCGCCGGTCCAGTGGACGGACCCCTAGCGGGCGGGGGGCGCTCATCAGCTACCCACGCCCACATCGTTGCGGGGTGCTCCGTCGCCGTCGGCCGGGAGGTCGCCGCGCTCCAGGGGGGCGGTCGGGGCGGGCGCCGGGGCGGGGAGGAGTGCGGCGGTCTCCGCGGCGTCGGGGCGGTGGGCGCCGAGGGCCGCCGCGCGCAGGGCCGCGCGGGGTACGGCGGCCGACTCGGCGGAGACGCGCAGGACATGGCCGTCGCCGGGCACGGCGTACTCGTGGCGGCCGGCGCCCGTGCGGTACCAGGCGTCGCCGTCCCGCTCGCAGGCCGGCCGGGCCGCGCCCTCCATGGGCAGCGCGGCGCAGGTGTCGCCGGTGAGCGTGCCCCGGTCCACGAAGAGGCTGAGCCGCGCGCCCGACGCCGGGGAGTACCAGCTCGCGCTGAAACCGTCGGCGCCGTACACGCCGACGGAGCCGGCGACGAGGGTGAAGCCGGGGGCGGTGGTGACGTAGACCAGCTCAGGGGCCACGCCGAGCGCCCGGGCGCGGGCGTCGAGGTCGCCGTGCGCGGAGGGGGAGGCGGGCGAGGCGGTGGCGGGGGTGCTCGGGCGGGCCGTGCCCGTGCGGGGCTTGCCCGCGGCGGGCGTGCCCGGGCCGGCGTCCCCGGCGGCGGGCGTGCGCGTCCCGGCCTCCCCCGCGGCGGCGGTGTCCGTGCCCGCCCGCTCCGTGCCGCAGGCGGTGAGCGCCAGGAGCAGCAGGAGCGACAGGGCGGGCAGGGTGCGCGGGAGGCGGGGCATGGCGCCCATCCTGCCGTACGGGCGTTCCCCCGGCCGCCCGGATCCGCTACGCCGGATGCGCCGCCGCCTCCTTGGTCAACTGCACGGCCGTCAGCAGGCTGAGCCCCGGTTCGGCCTGGCGGAGGGCCTTGACCGCGCGCACCGAGTCGGCGGGGCCCTCGTGGCCGGCGGCGGCGAGGCGCTGGTGGACCCACCGGGCGCGCAGGGACGCGTCGGGGACGGCGGCGGCCTCCGCGACCAGGGCCGCCGCGCGCTCCAGCCCTGGGCGCTGGTCGTCGGGCGCTTCGGCGAGGGCGTCGCGCAGGACGGCGGCGAGGGTGTCGGCGTCCCGCAGGACGAGGACGTGGAGTTCCGGGGTGCTTCGTCGTCCGAACATGGGGGCATCGTGGGCGCGGGGAGGGCGGTCGATCAAGGGAGTTGAGCGGGTTCTGAGCCGGGGTGTCCGTTTCGTTCAAGACCCGGCCGCGGCGCGGACCCTAGCGTGGCCGCATGACTCCACGATTCGACGCCGTCGGCCTCGTCGTCTCCGACATGGCCGCCGCTGTGACCTTCTACCGCCGGCTCGGGTTCGCCTTCCCGGACGGGGCCGAGGAGCAGCCGCACGCCGAGGCCGTGCTGCCCGGCGGGACGCGGCTGCTGCTCGACACCGAGGAGACCGTCCGTTCGTTCCATCCGGGCTGGTCGGCGCCGGCCGGGGGCGGGCGGGCCTCGCTCGCCCTGGCCTGCGAGACCCCCGAGGAGGTGGACGCGGTGTACGCGGAGCTGACCGGGGCCGGGTGCCACGGGGAGCTGAAGCCCTGGGACGCCTTCTGGGGGCAGCGGTACGCCGTCGTCCACGACCCGGACGGCAACGGGGTGGACCTGTTCGCGCCGCTAGCGGGCGAGTAGCCGGCCCATGGTGACGCCCGTCAGGGCACGCACCTCGCGGGACAGGTGGGCCTGGTCCGCGTAGCCCGCGCGCAGGGCCGTGTCCGCGAGCGGGGTGCCGGCGCGGGCCAGGGCGAGGGCGCGTTGGAGGCGCAGGACGCGGGCCAGGGTCTTGGGGCCGTAGCCGAAGGCGGCGAGTGAGAGGCGGTGCAACTGGCGTGCGCCGAGCCCCAGTTCGTCAGCGGTTACCGACACCGGGCGGCCCGCGGCGAGGGCGAGCGCCACGCGGCGCAGCAGCGGGTCGGGGGGTCCGGTCTCCGACGCCAGGGCCATGGCCGCCCGCTCCAGGCCGCGCGCCGGGTCGGTCGCGGCCTCGACGTGGGCCGCGAGGCGGCGGGCCCGCTCCGGCGGCCACAGGTCGGCGAGGGCCACGCGGCGGTCGCGCAGCTCGTGCGCCGGTACGCCGAGGAGGGCGGGCGCGGTGCCGGGCGGGAGGCGGATCCCGGCCCAGGGGCCGGGGGCGCCGTCGGTGCCGTACGCCCGGGTGTCGGGGCCCGCGACCAGCAGCCGGCCCGCGTGCCAGAGCAGGTCCATGCAGCCGTCGGGCAGCACCCGGCCCGCCTCGGACGCGGACGGCGTGTGCGTCCACAGCACGGCGCCGGGCAGCCCGCTGGAGGCGCGTTCGGCGTACACGCGGCCAGGTTACGCCGCCGCCGTCCGGTACTCCTGCGGGCTGACGCCGTAGCGCCGCTTGAAGGCCGTGGACAGGGCGAAGGCACTGCCGTAGCCGACGTGGCGGGCGATGGCGCCGAGGGTGTCCTCGGTGTCGCGCAGCCGGTCGGCGGCCAGGTCGAGGCGCCAGCCGGTGAGGTACGCCATCGGCGGCTCGCCCACCAGCTCGGTGAAGCGCCGGCCCAGCGCGGCGCGCGAGACGCCGGCGCCGGAGGCGAGGGCGGCGACCGTCCAGGGGTGTGCCGGGTCGTCCTGGAGGAGCCGCAGCGCGCGGCCCACGACGGGGTCGCCCAGGGCGTGGTACCAGGCCGGCGCCGCGGCCTGCGGCCCGGCGAACCAGGACCGCAGCGCGGCGATGACCAGCAGGTCGAGCAGCCGGTCAAGGACGACCTCCTGGCCGGGCTCGTCCCGCGCGACCTCCGTCATCAGCAGCGGCGTCAGCGGGTTGTCCCACGCCTCGGCGGTCAGCGAGAGCAGCGGCGGCAGCGCGTCCAGGAGCCGGCCGCCGATCTCGCCGCGCACCAGGTAGGTGCCGATCAGCAGCACCGCCTCGCCGTCGGCGCTGTCCCCCCACGCCCGCACCCCGAGGTCCATCGTGCCGCCCAGCGGACGCCCGTCGGGGTAGCTGCACTCGCCGCCCGGCAGGATCACCGCCTGCGGGCGGGTGGCCGGGTCGTCGGCGCAGGTGTACGGGTCGGGGCCGCGGGCGATGGCGAGGTCGCCGGCCCGCAGCCGCAGCGGCTCGCCCTTGTCCGGCACCACCCAGGAGCCGCCCCGCACCATCAGCATCACCGTGAGCGGCGCCCGGTCCTCCACGCGCACCGACCAGGGCGGGTCGAAGCTGGCCCGGATCATGAAGGCGCCCCGGGCCCGGGGGCCCGCCAGCAGGCCGTCGAGTGCGTCCATGGCGTCAGCGTAGACGCGCGCGTATGGGGGCGAGCCGCTGGGCGATGGGAGAGCGGGGCGTTCGGCGCTTGGCTGGGCACATGACGACAACGACGCGTACGAAGACGGACCCGACGGACCTCACGGTGGTGGTGACCGGCGCCTCCGGCCGCACCGGGCGCCGGGTCGCCGAGGCGGCCCGGGACCAGGGGCTCACCGTGCGGGCGGCCTCCCGCGCCACCGGCTTCGACTGGAACGACCCGGCGACCTGGGCCGACACCCTGCGCGGCGCCGACGCCGCCTACCTGGCGCACCCCACCGACATCGGCGCCCCCGGCACCGCCGAGGCCGTGGGGGCGCTCGCGGCGAAGGCGGTCGGCCTCGGCGTCGGGCGCCTGGTGCTGCTCTCCGCGCGCGGCGAGGACCAGGCGCTGCCCGCCGAGGAGGCGCTGCGGGCGTCGGGCGCGGAGTGGACGGTCGTCCGGGCCGCCTGGTTCGCGCAGAACTTCAGCGAGGGCCCGCTGGCGGAGGAGCTGCGGCACACCGGGGGCCTGGTCTTCGCGGCCGACGAGGTCGCCGAGCCCTTCGTGGACCTGCGGGACGTCGCGGAAGTGGCGGTCGCCGCGCTGGCCCCGGCCGACCGCGACCGGTACGCCGGGCGGGTCCTGGAGGTGTCCGGGCCACGGCTGCTGACCTTCGGCGAGGCGGTCGCCGAGGTCGGCGCGGCGACCGGGCGCGAGCTGGCGTACCGCCCGGTGCCGGCGGCGGAGTACGGCGCGCACCTGGCCGGGTTCGGCATCCCGGACGAGGAGGCCGCCTTCCTGACGGAGGTGTTCTCGACCCTCCTGGACGGCCGCAACGCCCACCTGTCGGACGGGGTCCGGGAGGTGCTGGGCCGCGAGCCGAGGGACTTCCGGGACTTCGCGCGGGAGGCCGCGGCGGCGGGGGCCTGGCGGAGCTGAGGCACGCCGAGGCTCTTCCGAGAGCCGAGGCTCTCCTAGGACTCGTCCGGCTTCTCGTGGTTGGCCGGCGGCGTGTTCTTCGCGTGGGTGCGCAGCCGGGCCGAGACGTCCTCCGGGGGCAGGAAGCGCGACCAGCGTTCGGGGAACTCCGAGGGCATGTCGGGGTCCGCCTCGCCGGCCGCGGCGGCGCGGGCCACGTACTCGGCGACCTGCGCCTGGCGCAGCCGCTCGTTGGTCTCGCGGGCCGCGGCCGTGGCGGCGGCCGGCCAGACCCGGTCGATGGCCGCGTTGACCGCCGCCCCGACCAGCACCGCGAACGCGGACACGCCGATCCACAGCAGCACCGCGACCGGCGCCGCCAGGGAGCCGTAGATGGTGGGCCCCTCCACGGTGCTGGTGAGGTAGATGCGCAGCAGGAAGCTGCCGAGCACCCACATGGCGAGGGCGACCAGCGCGCCGGGCACGTCCTCGATCCACGGCGAGCGCACCGGCACGGACACGTGGTAGAGCGTGGTCAGGAAGGCGACGGAGAGGATGATGACGACCGGCCAGTACAGCACCTGCACCACGGTCGTCGACCAGGGCACCACCCCGACCACCGCGTCCGGGCCCGCCACCATCAGCGGCAGCGCGATCGAGCCGATCAGCAGCGCCACGACGAACAGCCCGAAGGACAGCAGCCGGGTCTTGACGATGCCGCGCACGCCGTCCAGGCCGTACATCACGGTGATGGTGTCGATGAAGACGTTCACCGCGCGGGAGCCCGACCACAGGGCGAAGAGGAAGCCGATGGAGATGACGTCGGGCCGGCCGCCCTTCATGACGTCGTCCAGGATCGGCTCGGTGATCTGCCGCACCCCCCGCTCGGAGAGCACCGCGCGCGAGGCGTCCAGGATGTTGGTGCGCAGGCTCTCGGTGGTGTCGGCGCCGATCCACGAGTCCACGTAGCCGAGCAGCCCGAGGAGGCTCAGCAGCAGCGGCGGCACCGAGAGCAGCGTGAAGAACGCGGCCTCGGCGGCCAGGCCGAGGATGCGGTACTCCATGCAGGAGTTCACCGTGTCCTTGAGCAGCAGCCAGGCGGTCCGGCGCTTGGAGACGTTCCGGTACAGGACCCGGGCACGGTGGAGCCGGCCCGAGGGCCGTACGGAGGATTCACTTGCTGGCTGCACGACCCAAAGGTATCCGCCGTGCGCCGTCGCACTCACCCGCGCACTCCCCCGATCCCCACCCGGCCCCCACCGGCGCCTTCGCGCGATAGGTTCCCGCTCATGGCAGGCAGCACCCAGCGGGACCCCGACCGACCGCCGCCGTTGGCCGGCTACGACGTCTTCGGCGCCGACCGCGTGCTGACCGAGGCGGTGGCCCGGCACCTCGACGCCGGGCTGCGGGACGAGGCGGCGGCGGAGCTGTCCGGCCTCGGCCGCTCCTGCGGCTCGGCGCAGGCGCAGGGGTGGGCGGAGCAGGCCGAGGCCGATCCGCCGGCGGCCCGCACCCACGACCGCTACGGGCACCGCGTCGACGAGGTCGTCTGCTCCCCCGCCTGGCACCGGCTGCTCGGCAAGGGGGTCGCGGCGGGGCTGGCCGGCTCCGGGGACCGGCCGGGCGGGCAGGTGCGGCGGGCGGCCGGGTTCCTGATGTGGGCGCAGGTCGAGCCGGGCACCTGCGGCCCCCTGTCGGCGACCCACGCGGCCGGGCCGGCCCTGCGCGCCGCTCCGGAGCTGTCCGCGGCCTGGGAGCCGCTGCTGGCCTCGCGGGTCTACGACCAGGAGCCGCGGCCCCCGCACCGCAAGGCCGGGGCGCTGTTCGGGCGGGCCGCGGCACGGGACGCCGAGGGGGCGCGGGCCCGGCCGGCGCGGGACGGCATGTACGAGCTGACCGGCGTCTGGCGCTGCTCGGCGCCGATGTCGGACGGGTTCCTGGTCCGCGCGCCGGCGCCGGGCGGGCCGACGTGCTTCCTGGTGCCGCGGGTCCTGCCGGACGGCACCCGCAACGCGTTCGGGATCCAGCGGCTGGTGCGGACACCGGGCAACCGCTCCGACGCCCTCGCCGAGGTCGGCTTCGCCGGGACCCTGGCCCACCGGGTGGGCGCGGAGGGGGACGCGGCGGCCGTCCTGGCGGAGACGGTGGCGGCGGGGCGCCTCGACCACGTCCTCGGCGCGGCGGGGCTGATGCGGCAGGCGGTCGCGCGGGCCGTCCACCACGGCGGGCACCCGGACGACGCGCCGCTGACCCGCAACGTGCTCGCCGACCTGGCCGTCGAGTCGGAGGCGGCGACGACCCTGGCGCTGCGGCTCGCGGCGGCCCGCGACGACGGCGGCGACGGGGACGAGCGGGCGGCGGCGCTGCTGCGGCTCGCGGTCCCGGCGGCGGCGTACTGGGTGGCGGGGCGCTGCCCGGCCGTGGTGCGGGCGGCGGCCGAGTGCCTGGGCGAGGAGGGGTGGGCCGAGGAGTCGGGGTTCCCCCGGCTGGTGCGCGAGGCCCCGCTGCACTCCCTGGCGCGGGGCGGCGGCAGCGGGCAGGCCCTGGAGGTGGTGGGGGTGCTCGAACGGGACCCGCGGGTCCTCGACGCCTACCTGACCGAGGTGGGCGCGGCCCGCGGCGCCGACCGGCGGCTGGACGCCGCGATCCGGGACCTGCTGACCGACCTCGCCGACCTGGCCGCCGCGCGCGGCCGGGCCCGCCGGCTGGCGGAGCGCCTCGCACTGGTCCTCCAGGGCGCGCTGCTGGTCCGCCACGCGCCCCCGGAGGTCGCCGACCTGTTCTGCGCGTCCCGGCTGGGACCGGACGCCGCGCTGTCCTTCGGCGGGCTGGCGCCCGGGGCGGACCTGGGCGGGGTGGTGGAGCGGGCGCGGCCGGCGGGTTGAGGCACCCGGCAGACGGGGGCGGTGCGCCGAGCGGCGTCAGGGGGGCGGTGCGCCCAGCGGCATCAGGGGGCCGGGGCGCCAGCGGCATCACGGGGGCGGTGCGCCCAGCGGCATCAGGGGGCCGGTGCGCCAGCGGCATCACGGGGGCGGTGCGCCCAGCGGCATCAGGGGGCCGGTGCGCCCAGCGGCGTCACGGGGGCGGTGCCGCGCCGACACGGCACCGCCCCCGGCGGGACCAGTGTCCGGCGGCGCGGGGCGAGGCCACCAGGGTTGCAAGGGGTTGCAACCACGGGCGTCGCCAGGGGTCGCCCGCCGCGCGGCGCTTGCCGCCGGGCGGCCCGGGGCGGTCTCATGGTGACGTGGCGTCAGGCGTACTGCCGGGGAGGACGGGGAGGACGAGGACCAGTGCCGCTCTCACCGTGGGGCACCGACACCGCGCGGGCCGCGCGGCTGCTCAGCGAGGTCCGCTCGGCGCGGCTGGCGGGCCGGCCGGCCCCCGTCGCGCCGCGCCCGGTGATCGAGCAGTCCTGGGCGCGGATGCTGCGCGGCGGCGTCGACCCCGAACGGGACGTGCGCTCCCGGCTGCTGACGCCCGAGGAGGTCCGGCGGCGCCGGGACGCCTCACCGCTGCGGCACGTACTGCCGCTGCTGCGCGAGCGGTTGCTGTCGGTGGCCGACACCGCGCACCACATCATGGTGGTCGCCGACGCGGAGGGCCGGGTGCTGTGGCGGGAGGGCAGCCCCCGGGTGCTGCGCCTCGCCGACGGGCTGGGCTTCGAGACCGGCGCCGACTGGCGGGAGGACGTGGTCGGCACCAACGGGGTGGGCACCCCGGCGGTCACCCGGCGCCCCGTGCAGGTCTTCGCCGCCGAGCACTTCGTCCGCTCCCAGGCCGCCTGGACCTGCGCCGGCGCCCCGCTCACCGACCCGCGCGACGGGCGCCTGCTCGGCGTCGTCGACGTCAGCGGCCCGGTCGGCACCATGCACCCGGCCACGCTCGCCTGGGTGGCCTCGGTGGCCGGGCTCGCCGAGGCCCGGCTGCGCGAGCGGCACCGGCGGTCCCTGGAGCGGCTGCGGGCGGTCGCGGCGCCGGTCCTCGCCCGCCTGACGGGCCGCGCCCTGGTGGTCGACCGGGACGGCTGGACGGCGGCGGTGACGGGGATGCCGTACCTGGAGCGGGTCGCGCTGCCCGGGTCCCCGGCGCCGGGTCCCGCGTGGCTGCCGGGGGTCGGGGCGTGCACGGTGGAGCCGCTGGACGAGGGCTGGCTGGTGCGGGCCGCCGGGGAGGACGGGGAGGGCGCCGCGCCGGTGCCCGAGGGTGCCGCCCGGATCGTGCTCGACCTGCGCGGTGCGCACCGGTGGTCGGTCGGGGTGGCCGGCGGCGCGGGCGAGTGGAGCCGGGAACTGAGCCTGCGGCACGCCGAGTTGCTGTACGTGCTGGCCGCGCACCGGGACGGGCGCAGCGCGGCGGGCCTCGCCGCCGACCTGTTCGGGGACCCGGGGCGCACGGTGACGGTGCGCGCCGAGATGTCCCGGGTCCGCCGCTACCTCGGGGCGCAGCTGCGGCACCGTCCGTACCGCTTCCGCGAGGAGGCCGGCGTCGAGCTGCTCCTGCCGCCCGACCCGCGCGACCTGCTCCCCGGCTCGGCGGCCCCGGCCGTCACCCGGCGCCGGGCGGCCGGGGCGGCCGGGAGGTGAGCCGTTTCGCCCGGACGGAGCGACTTGCGGCGTCCCCGTCCGCCGGACCCCCCGGCTGCCGTAGCATCCTCCATGGACCGCCCCACTGCTCCCAGGTCGCCGTGGCGCACGCCAACGCGGCGACGTCTGGGCACAGTTGACCCGGGGTCCGTGGAGGCCACATGAAGCAGCGCGGCAGACACCGCCGGCGCAGGCGGGGCAGGGCGCTGCGCGCGGCCCTGGCCGGGGCGGCGTTCGCCCTGACCGCCGCCGCCACGATGATCAGCGCCTCGCAGGCCACGGTGACCGGCGACAGCGGCGCCCTGGAGCCCCTCGACCTCAGCGCGCCGGCCCGGGCCGGCGCGCTGCGGCTGACCGAGCAGCGGGTGCCGGAGCCCTGGCTGGAGCGGCTCTCCACCGCGATGGACGGCCCGGTCGCCGCCGACGCCGTCCTCGGCACCGCCGAGCGCACCCTGCGCGACGAGGCCGCGTGCTCGGCCCGCGAGCGCGACGCGCTGCCGGTCGTCCCGGCGGCCACCCGCGCCTACTGCTGGGACGAGGACGACGTGCGCGGCTGGCTGCCCGGCGCGGTGACCACCTCGGCGGACGCCTCCGCCGACGGCCGCTGGGGCACCCACCGGGTCGTCGCCGCCGCCTGGAGCCGCGCCGACGGCACCCCCGGGGGCGGCCTCGCCCGGGTCGCCCTCGTGGACACCGACGTACCCGCGCGCCCCCGCTACACCTCGGTGCTGCTGGCCGTCCCCGCCGACGGCGGACGCGACTACACCGGCCTCGCCTCGCCGGTGACCGGCCTCGCCTGGTACCGCGACAAGCTCCTGGTCACCACCGGCGCCGGGGACCGCAACGCGCTCTACGTGTACGACCTGGACGGCATCCAGCGCGCCACCAGCGGCGCCCGCACGGTGGGCCGGGTGCCCGGCGGCTGGGCGGCGTACGGCTACCGGTACGTGCTGCCCGCCGTCGCCTCCTACGGGCTCCCGGACACCGCGGGGGCGGCCCGCCCGGCCGCGCTCTCCGTGGACCGGGGCACCGAGCCGGACAGCCTGGTGGCGGCCGAGCGCGTGCCCGCCCACGCCGACCACCCCGCCCGCCTGTGGCGCTACGCCCTCGACGAGGGCTCGGACCGCGGCGGGCTGCCCGTCACCGACCCCGCCGGGCGCGTCTCGGCGTGGGAGGCGTACCGCACCCGCGCCACCGAGGTGCGGGGCGTGCTCTCGTACCGTCCGGCGGGCGCGGAGCGCGCCCGCTGGTACCTGGCCCGCGCCTCCGGCGGCCCGGACGGGCGCGGGACGCTGGCCCGCCGGGACACCGAGGGGGCCGGGGCCGCCGAGTGCGGCGCCGACCGCTCGCACCGGTGCTGGAGCGGGCCGGCCGGCTCGCTGGCGTACGCGGCGCAGACCGGCGAGGTCTGGTCCCAGGCGGACGGCACCCTGTTCGCACTGCCGCTGGCGGCGGTGCGGGACGCGCTGGACTGACGGGCCCGGGCGGGCCCGGATCGACAGGGGCGGCACCCTGATGGTTCGCTGACCGCCATGACCACCATCGCCGTGACCACCTGGTCCCTGGAGCAGACCTCGCCCGCCGACCTGCTCCCGGCCGCCGCCCCGGAGGGCGACGTCCGCGTCGTGCGCTCCGAGACACCCTCCCCCGAGTTCAGCCGCTTCCTGTACGCCTCGGTCGGCGGCGACATCCGGTGGACCGACCGGCTCGGCTGGTCGTACGACCGCTGGCGCGCGCACCTGGAGCGGCCCGGCGTGGAGACCTGGGTGGCCTACGAGCGGGGCACGCCCGCGGGGTACGTGGAACTGGCGGCCGGGGACGACGGGGTCGTGGAGATCGAGTACTTCGGCCTGCTCCCGGCCTTCCGGGGCCGGCGCATCGGCGGCCATCTGCTGGCCCGCGGCACCGCCCGCGCCTGGGACCTGGCGGAGCGCTGGCCGGGGCTCGCCCCAACCAAGCGGGTGTGGCTGCACACGTGCAGCAAGGACGGCGAGCACGCGCGGGACAACTACGCGCGGCGCGGGTTCCGGCTGTTCGACACGAAGGTGGCGGAGGAGCCGGAGGTGGCCACCCCGGGTCCCTGGCCGGGGGCGTTCCCGGCCTGAGCCGCGCTGTGACCCACGGCACTCCGGTCTTGTAGAGCGAGACACGAGTGTCCGCATCCTGGACAATGCTGGACTGTGTCCAGAACGCCGTGCCAGGCTTCCGTCATGCCTGGAACTGGAATTGCCTTGGTGAGTCGGCGGCACGTCGACCTCGGCCGCATGTCCAGCGCCATCTGTCCGGCCCGCTGAGAGCGCACCTCCAGCACCACCGGACCCCCGCATTCGCCCTCCCGCCGCGCGCTGCCGCGCACGCTCGTCGTGCCCCCGCACGCGCAGGTCGGAGCCGCCCCCGTCTGTCCCGAAGGACGTGTCAACCATGGCCGCCACGCCACCGAAGCCTGCCGCCGCGACTCCCCGCCGCAAGGTGAGCCGTCACCGCGGCGAGGGCCAGTGGGCCGTGGGTCACTTCACCCCGCTCAACGCCAACGAACAGACCAAGAAGGACGACGACGGTCTCAACGTCCGGACACGTATTGAGACGATCTACGCCAAGCGCGGCTTCGACTCCATCGACCCGGGCGACCTGCGGGGCCGGATGCGCTGGTGGGGGCTCTACACCCAGCGCAAGCAGGGCATCGACGGCGGCAAGACCGCGATCCTGGAGCCGGAGGAGCTGGACGACCGCTACTTCATGCTGCGCGTCCGCATCGACGGCGGCCGGCTGACCACCGAGCAGCTGCGCGTCATCGGCGACATCTCCCAGGAGTTCGCGCGCGGCACCGCCGACATCACCGACCGGCAGAACGTGCAGTACCACTGGATCCGGATCGAGGATGTGCCCGAGATCTGGAACCGCCTCGAGGCGGTGGGGCTCTCCACCACCGAGGCGTGCGGCGACACGCCCCGCGTGATCCTGGGCTCCCCCGTCGCCGGCATCGCCGAGGACGAGATCATCGACGGCTCCCCGGCCGTGGACGAGATCCACCGGCGGATCGTCGGCAACCCGCTCTTCTCGAACCTGCCCCGCAAGTTCAAGTCCGCGATCTCCGGCTCGCCGCTGCTCGACGTGGCCCACGAGATCAACGACATCGCCTTCGTCGGCGTCGACCACCCCGAACACGGCCCGGGCTTCGACCTGTGGGTCGGCGGCGGCCTGTCCACCAACCCGAAGATCGGCGTGCGACTCGGCGCCTGGGTGCCGCTGGAGGAGGTGCCGGACGTCTACGAGGGCGTCATCTCCATCTTCCGCGACTACGGCTACCGGCGGCTGCGCAACCGGGCCCGGCTGAAGTTCCTGGTCGCCGACTGGGGCGCGGAGAAGTTCCGGCAGGTGCTCCAGGACGAGTACCTGAAGCGCCCGCTGCTGGACGGCCCCGCGCCCGAGCAGCCGGTGGAGCGCTGGCGCGACCACGTCGGCGTGCACCGGCAGAAGGACGGCCGCTTCTACGTCGGCTTCGCCCCGCGCGTCGGCCGCGTCGACGGCGCCACCCTCAGCAAGATCGCGGAGGTGGCGGAGGCGCACGGCTCGGGCCGGGTGCGTACCACCGTCGAGCAGAAGATGATCGTCCTCGATGTCGAGGAGGACCAGGTCGAGCCGCTGTCGGCCGCCCTGGAGGCGCTGGACCTGACCGTGAAGCCGTCCCCGTTCCGGCGCGGCACCATGGCCTGCACCGGCATCGAGTTCTGCAAGCTGGCCATCGTGGAGACCAAGGCGCGCGGCGCCTCGCTCATCGACGAACTCGAGCGCCGCATCCCGGACTTCGACGAGCCGATCACCATCAACATCAACGGCTGCCCCAACGCCTGCGCCCGCATCCAGACCGCGGACATCGGCCTCAAGGGCCAGCTGGTCATGAACGAGCGGGGCGAGCAGGTGGAGGGCTTCCAGGTGCACCTGGGCGGCGCGCTCGGCCTGGAGCCCGGCTTCGGACGCAAGGTGCGCGGCCTGAAGGTGACCTCCGAGGAACTGCCCGACTACGTCGAGCGGGTGCTCATCCGCTTCCGCGACGAGCGCGCGGACGGCGAGCGGTTCGCCACCTGGGCGGCCCGGGCCAGCGAGGAGGCCCTGTCGTGAGCGAGCGCGCGGCGCCCTTCTACTGCCCCTACTGCGGCGACGAGGACCTGCGTCCCAGCGAGCAGGGCCACGGCGCCTGGGAATGCGCGGCGTGCAACCGCGCATTCCAGCTGAAGTTCCTCGGGCTGCTCGCCCGGGGGCTCCAGCGAGCCGACGACGGAGGGGACGAGCGGATATGACGGCCGTTCAGCACGAGCGCACCACCGAGGAGTTGCGGGCACTGGCCGAGCAGGCGGGCCGCGACCTGGAGGACGCCGACGCCCTCGACATCCTGAAGTGGGCCGCGGAGACCTTCGGGGACCGCTTCTGCGTGACCTCCTCCATGGAGGACGCGGTCGTGGCCCACCTGGCGTCCCGCGCCCTGCCCGGCGTGGACGTGGTGTTCCTCGACACCGGCTACCACTTCGAGGAGACCATCGGCACCCGCGACGCGGTCGAGGCGGTGATGGATGTCAACGTCATCACCCTCATCCCGCGCCGGACGGTGGCCGAGCAGGACGCCGAGTACGGCCCGCGGCTGTACGAGCGCGACCCCGACCTGTGCTGCGCGCTGCGCAAGGTGCAGCCGCTCCAGGAGGGCCTGACCGGCTACACCGCCTGGGCGACCGGGCTGCGCCGCGAC
This sequence comes from Streptomyces sp. NPDC048182, assembly GCF_043202555.1. Classification (NCBI taxonomy): domain Bacteria; kingdom Bacillati; phylum Actinomycetota; class Actinomycetes; order Kitasatosporales; family Streptomycetaceae; genus Streptomyces; species Streptomyces sp. NPDC048182. The sequence goes on from NZ_JBIDAQ010000005.1 coordinate 117,570, forward strand.
GAGTCGGCGTCCCGGGCGAGCACCCCGGTCGTCGGCTGGGACGAGAAGCGGCAGAAGGTCAAGGTCTCGCCGATCGCCCGCTGGACGCAGGACGACGTGGACGCCTACGTCTCCGAACACGGCGTCCTCACCAACCCGTTGCTGACGGACGGCTACGCGTCGGTCGGCTGCGCCCCCTGCACCCGCCGGGTCCTGGCGGGCGAGGACGCCCGCGCGGGGCGCTGGGCGGGCCGCGCCAAGACCGAGTGCGGACTGCACGGATGACGAACCATCACCTTCAGGAGAACCCCGTGACCACCGGAGCCACCGTCTGGCTCACCGGTCTGCCGAGCGCCGGCAAGACCACCATCGCGCACGAACTGGCGGCGGTGCTGCGCGAGGAGGGCCGCGCCGTCGAGGTGCTCGACGGCGACGAGATCCGCGAGTTCCTCTCCGCCGGCCTCGGCTTCACCCGCGAGGACCGGCACACCAACGTGCAGCGCATCGGCTTCGTCGCCGAACTGCTCGCCCGCAACGGCGTGCTGGCGCTGGTCCCGGTGATCGCGCCGTACGCCGACAGCCGCGACGCCGTCCGCAAGCGCCACGAGGCGCACGGCACGCCGTACGTCGAGGTGCACGTGGCCGCGCCGGTCGAGGTGTGCTCGGTGCGCGACGTGAAGGGCCTGTACGCCAAGCAGGCCGCCGGCGAACTGACCGGCCTCACCGGGGTCGACGACCCCTACGAGGAGCCGGCCGCGCCGGACCTGCGCGTGGAGTCCCAGCACCAGACCGTCCAGGAGTCCGCCGCGGCGGTCCACGCCCTGCTCAGCGAAAGGGGACTGGCATGACCACGACCGCTACAGCGGCGCGCGAGGGCACGGGCAGCCCGTACGCCCTCTCCCACCTCGACGCCCTGGAGTCGGAGGCGGTGCACATCTTCCGCGAGGTGGCGGGCGAGTTCGAGCGGCCGGTGATCCTCTTCTCCGGCGGCAAGGATTCCATCGTCATGCTGCACCTGGCGCTGAAGGCGTTCGCCCCGGCCGCCGTGCCCTTCTCCCTGCTGCACGTGGACACCGGGCACAACTTCCCCGAGGTCCTCCAGTACCGGGACCGCACGGCCGAACGGCACGGGCTGCGCCTGCACGTCGCCTCCGTGCAGGACTACCTCGACCGGGGCGTGCTCAAGGAGCGCGCCGACGGCGTCCGCAACCCGCTGCAGACGCTGCCGCTGACCGAGAAGATCCAGGCCGAGCGGTTCGACGCGGTGTTCGGCGGCGGCCGGCGCGACGAGGAGAAGGCCCGCGCCAAGGAGCGGGTGTTCTCGCTGCGCGACGAGTTCTCCCAGTGGGACCCGCGCCGCCAGCGCCCCGAACTCTGGAACCTCTACAACGGCCGGCACGCCCCCGGCGAGCACGTCCGCGTCTTCCCGCTCTCCAACTGGACCGAGCTGGACGTCTGGCAGTACATCGCCCGCGAGTCCATCGAGCTGCCGCAGATCTACTACGCCCACGAGCGCGAGGTGTTCGCGCGCAGCGGCATGTGGCTGACCGCCGGCGAGTGGGGCGGCCCGAAGGACGGCGAGCGCACCGAGACCCGCCTGGTGCGCTACCGCACCGTCGGCGACATGTCCTGCACCGGCGCGGTCGACTCCGACGCCGACACCATCGAGAAGGTCATCACGGAGATCGCCGCCTCCCGGCTCACCGAGCGCGGCGCCACCCGCGCCGACGACAAGCTCTCCGAGGCCGCGATGGAAGACCGCAAGCGCGAGGGGTACTTCTAGGCATGAGCACCATCCCGACCCCGGTCACGACCGAGGGGCTCTCGGAGACCACGCTGCTGCGGTTCGCCACCGCGGGTTCCGTGGACGACGGCAAGTCCACCCTGGTGGGCCGCCTGCTGCACGACTCCAAGTCGGTCCTGGTGGACCAGTTGGAGGCGGTGGAGCGGGCCTCGGCGAGCCGTGGGCAGGACGCCCCGGACCTCGCGCTGCTCACCGACGGCCTGCGCGCCGAGCGCGAGCAGGGCATTACCATCGACGTGGCCTACCGCTACTTCGCCACCCCGCGCCGCCGCTTCATCCTCGCCGACACCCCGGGCCATGTGCAGTACACCCGGAACATGGTCACCGGCGCCTCCACCGCCGAGCTGACGGTCGTCCTGGTCGACGCGCGCAACGGCGTGGTCGAGCAGACCCGCCGGCACGCGGCCATCGCGGCCCTGCTGCGGGTGCCGCACGTCGTCCTCGCCGTCAACAAGATGGACCTGGTCGGCTACCAGGAGTCGGTGTTCGCGGCGATAGCCGAGGAGTTCACCGCGTACGCCACCGAGCTGGGCGTCCCCGAGGTCACCGCGATCCCGATCTCGGCGCTGGCCGGCGACAACGTGGTGGAGCCCTCGGCGACGATGGACTGGTACGGCGGCCCGACCGTCCTGGAGCACCTGGAGACCGTGCCGGTCAGCCACGACCTGGCGCACTGCCACGCCCGGCTGCCCGTGCAGTACGTGATCCGCCCGCAGACCGCCGACCTGCCCGACTACCGGGGCTACGCCGGCCAGATCGCCGCCGGCAGCTTCCGGATCGGCGACGAGGTCACCGTGCTGCCCTCCGGCCGCACCACCACCGTCAGCGGTATCGACGTGCTCGGCGAGCCGGCCGAGGTGGCCTTCACGCCGCAGTCGGTGACGCTGCTGCTCGCCGACGACATCGACGTCTCGCGCGGCGACCTCATCGTGCCCAGCCAGGACGCCCCGGCGACCTCGCAGGACGTCGAGGCCACCGTCTGCCACGTGGCGGACCAGCCGCTGACCGTCGGGCACCGGGTGCTGATCAAGCACGGCACGCGCACGGTCAAGGCGATCGTCAAGGACATCCCGGCCCGGCTCACCCTGGCCGACCTGTCCCTGCACCCGCACCCCGGGCAGCTCGTCGCCAACGACATCGGCCGGGTCAAGATCCGCACCGCCGAGCCGCTGCCGGCCGACTCCTACGCCGACTCGCGGCGCACCGGCTCCTTCATCCTGATCGACCCGAGCGACGGCACCACGCTCACCGCCGGCATGGTCGGCGAGTCGTTCGCCGCGCCGGAGCCGGTCAAGGACGAGGTGGAGGACGACGGATGGGACTTCTGAGCATGACGCGATGTGCGTGTCGACGCGTATGCCGATGCGCGCGGTGACATCCATGCTGATGCCCGCCCGCCGCCGAAGCCCCGCCGATCCCCCGGCCACGCCCCACCTCCCCTGACCGACGCGAGGGGCGGGCGACCGGGCCACCGAGAGGAACCCCTCCCGTGCCACCCACCATCGCCGCCCCGCGCCGCGCCCTCGCGGTGCTCGCCGCCCTGCCGCTGCTCGCGCTCGCCGCGTGCGGCTACGGGTCGCAGGCGCCGGACGACGGCACCGCGCCGGTCGCCGGGGCGGCGAAGACCGACGGCCTGGACTCGGTGCGGATCGGCTACTTCGGCAACCTGACCCACGCCACCGCGCTGGCCGGCCGGCAGCGGGGCTTCTTCCAGAAGGAGCTGGGCGGCACCGAGGCGAAGTACGCGGTGTTCAGCGCCGGCCCCTCCGAGGTCGAGGCGCTCAACTCCGGCTCGGTGGACATCGGCTGGATCGGCCCCTCCCCGGCGGTCAACGGCTACGCCAAGTCGGGCGGCAGGAACCTCCGCATCGTCGGCGGCTCGGCGTCCGGCGGGGTGAAGCTGGTGGTGAACCCCCAGAAGGTCAAGTCGCTGAAGGACGTGCGCGGCAAACGCATCGCCACCCCGCAGCTCGGCAACACCCAGGACGTGGCCTTCCTCAACTGGGCGGCGCGGCAGGGCTGGAAGGTCGACCCGCAGAGCGGCGAGGGCGATGTGACGGTGGTCCGCAGCGACAACAAGGTCACCCCGGACGCGTACCGGTCGGGGTCGGTGGACGGCGCCTGGGTGCCCGAGCCGACCGCGTCCAAGCTGGTCGCCGAGGGCGGCAAGGTGCTGCTCGACGAGGCGGACCTGTGGCCGGACAAGAAGTTCGTGATCACCAACGTCGTCGTGTCGCAGAAGTTCCTGAAGCAGCACCCCAAGGCCGTGGCGGCCGTGCTGCGGGCCTCGGTCGACACCAACGCCTGGGCGCGGGCCCACCCGGCCGAGGCGAAGGCCGCGGCCAACCGCCAACTGGCCGCCGACACCGGCAAGGCGCTGCCCGAGAGCGTCCTGGACGCGGCCTGGAAGTCGATCCGCCTCACCGACGACCCGCTGGCCGCCACCCTCGGCACCCAGGCCGGCCACGCCGTGCGGGCGGGCCTGCTGGAGAAGCCCGACCTCAGCGGCATCTACGACCTGACCCTGCTCAACAGGATCCTCAAGGCCAAGGGCGACCCCGCGGCCGACGACGCCGGACTGGGCCCCGTCCGGTGAGCCCGGCCCCGACCACTTCGACCCCGACCGTTCACAGGAGGTGACGATCATGGCCACGACCCTCGCCAAGGCCGCCGACGCCACCGGCGCGGCCACCCACGCCGCCCGGATCGAGCACGTCTCGAAGTCGTTCCCGGGCCCCGCCGGGGAGCAGCTCGTCCTCGACGACATCACCCTCGATGTCGCGCCGGGCGAGTTCGTCACCCTCCTCGGCGCCTCGGGCTGCGGCAAGTCCACGCTGCTGAACCTGGTGGCGGGCCTGGACCGGCCCAGCGCCGGCACCATCGCCACGGACGGGCGGCCCGCCCTGATGTTCCAGGAGCACGCCCTGTTCCCGTGGCTGACCGCGGGCAAGAACATCGAACTCGCCCTGAAACTGCGGGGCGTGCCGAAGGCGGAGCGGCGCGGGCGGACCGAGGAGCTGCTCGGACTGGTCCGGCTGAAGGGCGCGTACGGCAAGCGGGTGCACGAGCTGTCCGGCGGCATGCGCCAGCGGGTGGCACTCGCCCGCGCGCTGGCCCAGGAGAGCCGGCTGCTGCTGATGGACGAGCCGTTCGCCGCGCTGGACGCGATCACCCGGGACGTGCTGCACGACGAGCTGACCCGGATCTGGCGGGAGACCGAGGTGTCGGTGCTCTTCGTCACGCACAACGTGCGCGAGGCCGTCCGCCTCGCCGAACGCGTGGTGCTGCTGTCCTCTCGGCCCGGGCGCGTCGCGCGCGAGTGGTCCGTGGGGATCGAGCAGCCGCGCCGCATCGAGGACACCGCCGTCGCGGAGCTGTCCGTCGAGATCACCGAGGAACTGCGTGGGGAGATCCGCCGCCATGGCCAGCACTGACACACCCGCCGACGCCGTCCCGGCGAAGCGGGGCGGCGACCTGGCCGGCCTGGAGGCGGGCCTGGACGCGCTGGAGACGGTGCAGGGGGGCCGCCGGCCCTTCCGGCAGACCCTGACCGAGAAGATCCTGCCGCCGCTGCTGGCCGTCGCGCTGGTGCTCGTGGTGTGGCAGGGGCTGATCTCGTTCGAGATCGTGGACGACCCGACCAAGCTGCCCTCCCCCGGCGCCGTCTGGGACGTGGTGCACAAGTCCTGGCTGGAGGGCAAGCTCCTCGACTACATCTGGACCAGCGTCTCGCGCGGCCTGCTCGGCTTCTTCTTCGCGCTGCTGATCGGAACCCCGCTGGGGCTGATCGTGGCCCGGGTGAAGTTCGTGCGCGCCGCGATCGGCCCGATCCTGTCCGGCCTGCAGTCGCTGCCGTCGGTGGCCTGGGTGCCGCCGGCCGTGATCTGGCTGGGCCTGAACAACTCGATGATGTACGCCGTCATCCTGCTCGGCGCGGTCCCCTCCATCGCCAACGGCCTGGTCAGCGGCGTCGACCAGGTGCCGCCGCTGTTCCTGCGCGCCGGGCGCACGCTGGGCGCGACGGGCCTGAAGGGCACCTGGCACGTCGTGCTGCCGGCCGCGCTGCCGGGGTACGTGGCGGGGATGAAGCAGGGCTGGGCGTTCGCCTGGCGCTCGCTGATGGCCGCGGAGATCATCGCCTCCTTCCCCGACCTGGGCGTGGGCCTCGGGCAGCTCCTGGAGTACGGCCGCGACGCCAGCGACATGGCCATGGTCTTCGAGGCCATCCTGCTCATTCTGATCGTCGGCATCGCCATCGACCTGCTGATCTTCAGCCCGCTGGAGCGGTGGGTGCTGCGCAGTCGTGGTCTGCTGGTGAAGTGAGGCCCGTCATGCACCGACCCGTTCTCCTGGTCATCGCCCACGGCAGCCGCGACCCGCGGCACGCCGCGACCGTGCACGCCCTGGTCCGCCGGGTCAGGGCGCTGCGGCCCGAGGTGCGGGTGGAGACCGGCTTCCTGGACTTCAACGTGCCGTCGGTGCCGGGCGTCCTGGAGTCGCTGGCGACCGAGGGCGTCCGGGACGTCGTCGCGCTGCCGCTGCTGCTGACCCGCGCCTTCCACGCCAAGGCGGACATCCCGGCGGTCCTCGCGGACGCGCCGGCGCGGCTGCGGATCCGGCAGGCGGAGGTCCTCGGCCCGTCCCCGCTGCTGCTGACGGCGCTGGAGCGGCGGCTGTACGAGGCGGGGCTGTCCCCCGCCGACAAGTCCTCGACCGGGGTCGTCCTGGCCTCGGCGGGGTCCTCCGACCCGGAGGCGAGCGCGGTGATCGCAGCAATCGCGCGGGAGTGGCGGCACACCGGCTGGTGCGCCGTGCGGCCCGCGTTCGCCTCCGCCTCCACGCCGCGCACCGAGGACGCGGTGCGCGAGCTGCGTGCCCTTGGCTGCCGGCGGGTGGCCGTCGCCCCGTACGTGCTGGCGCCCGGCCGCCTGCCGGACCGCATCGCGCGGGGCGCGGCCGACGCGGACGTCCTCGCGGACGTGCTGGGCCCGGCGCCCGAGGTGGCCCGGCTGCTCCTCGAGCGCTACGACGCGGCGCGGGTGCCGGAGCTGATGCCGCTGGGCGCGCTCGGGGCTTGAGGTCCGGGCTCCTCAGTCGAAGCACAGGCCGCCGGTGCGGGTGCGCTTGAGCTCGAAGACGTCCGGGTCGCCGGCCAGGACGCGGAAGCTGTCGAAGAGCGCGGCGGCCCGTTCCCCGCGCGGGATCGCCCGCAGCACCGGGCCGAACCACACCGTGCCGTCCACATGGACGGTGGGCGTCCCCACGTAGCCGCCCGAGCCGGCCTCCGCGCCCGCCTCGTGACTGCGGCGCACGGCCTCGTCCCAGGCCGGGTCGTGCGCGGCGGCGGCGAGGTCCGTGGCGAGGCCGAGCTCGGCGAGGGACTCGGCGGCCACCGCGTCGAAGTCCTCGGCCTTCTTCTCGTGGATGCGGGTGCCGAAGGCGGTGTACAGGTCGCGCAGCACCTCCTCCCCGTGCCGCTCCGCCGCGGCGACCGCGACCCGCACCGGGCCGATCGAGCGGTCGACGAGGTCCCGGTACCAGTCGGGCAGTTCGTTGCCGGTGTTGTGCAGGTACAGGATCATCACCCGGAAGCGCAGGTCGACCGGGCGTTCCCGCTCGACCTCCAGGAGCCAGCGGGAGGTGATCCAGGCGAAGGGGCAGGCGGGGTCGAACCAGCAGTCGACGCGGGTGGCGGGGCCGGGTGCGGTGGTCATGATCGGGAGGCTAGCGGGCGGGCGGACCGGCGTCCCGGCCCAATCCGCCCCCTTCCGGCTGGTCCATTCAGGGCGCGGTCAGCGGGTCGGTCAGCTCGGCGAGCTTCACGACGGTGTTCCAGTTGCGGGTGGTGGCGATGAGCCCCTTGGTCAGCCGGGGCTTGCCCAGGGCCTCGGCGAGCTTGGAGCGGCCCAGGCCGTCGGGGGCGTAGAGGTAGAGCGCGCGGTCGCCCAGCCGGAACTCCTCGGGCAGGAAGGCGGGCTGGTCCACCGGGGCGTAGCGCTCGGCGTCGACGGGGGCGGAGAAGTAGGTGACGTGCAGCTGCTTGGCCTCAAGGCGGGCGGCCTCGAACGGGCACGCCTCGACGACGGCGCGGAGGTAGGCGTGGCCCCGCACGAGCACGTCCACGGTGAAGCCGAAGCGCTCCCGGATCGCGTCGGCCAACTCCTCGGCCAGCGCGTCCTCGTCACCGTGCCCGGCGGTGAACACGGCCTGCCCGCTCTGGAGGTAGGTGGCCGTGTCCTGGTGGCCCAGCTCCGCGAGCAGGCCCCGCAGTTCGGCCATGGGCAGCTTCCGGGCCCCGCCCACGTTGATCCCGCGCAGCAGCGCCGCGTATCGAGTCGTCATCCGCACACCATAGGGCGGCCGTCGTGCCCCGTGGGGGCGGGCACGACGGCCGCGTGGGCGACACTCTGGCCGATATCCGGAGCGGGATCAACCACTTCCGCAGGATGGATGTCGGGATAGATGTAAGGGGCCGTGTCCTCCTCAGGGTGCGGGTGCGCGCCTCCGCGGGGATGAGCCGCCCGGCCGCCGGTTCACCGGACAGCACGACGAGACACCCCCCTCCCGGGACCTACCTTCGGACACGGAAGGCGGCGGCAGGGGGCCGGCGCCGCACACGAGGGGGCAGGCCCGTCATGGGGAGCAGAGATTCACGGGTGCGGGTGCGGGGCATAGCCGCCCGGGCCGGCGGCTGGAGCGCCCGGCACCGATGGGCCGCCGTCGGCATCTGGGTGCTGTTCGTCGTCCTGGCGATGGGGCTCGGCACCGCGGCGGGCCGGGTCGACGTCAAGGAGAGCGACCAGCTCAGCGGCGAGACCCACACCGCCGCGCGGATCATCGAGGACGCCGGGATCGACGAACCGGCCGGCGAGACCGTCCTGGTCCAGGCGAAGGGCGGCGAACTCAAGGCGACGGACGCCGAGTTCAGGTCCGCCGTCGCCGCGGTGGTCTCGGCGGTGCAGAAGACCGGGAAGGTCACCGGCGTCACCTCCCCCTACGACACGAAGACCGTCTCCCGGGACGGCCGCAGCGCGCTGGTGCAGTTCGACATGCGAGGCGACGCGGACACCGCGGGCGACCGGGTCGAGCCGGTGCTGAAGGCCGTCGAGGGCGTCCAGGAGGACCACGCGTCGCTGCGGATCGAGGAGATCGGCGGCGCCAGCATGATGAAGACCTTCGACGACGCCTTCGGCGACGACTTCCAGAAGGCCGAGCTGTCCGCGGTGCCGGTGGCCCTCGGCATCCTGCTCATCGCCTTCGGCGCGCTCGTGGCGGCCCTGCTGCCGGTGGCGCTCGCCATCACCGCGATCATGGCGACGATGGGTCTGATGGGCCTGGTCAGCCACGTCCAGCCGATGAGCGAGACCGCCAACTCGGTGATGCTGCTCGTCGGGATGGCCGTCGGCGTCGACTACTGCCTGTTCTACCTGCGCCGCGAGCGCGAGGAGCGGGCCGCCGGGCGGGACGCCCGGACCGCCCTGGAGATCGCCGCCGCCACCAGTGGCCGCGCGGTCGTCGTCTCCGGCGTCACGGTGTGCGTGGCGATGGCGGGCATGCTCTTCACCGGCATCGCCGAGTTCGAGGCGATGGGCCTGGCCTCCCTGATGGTGGTCGCAGTGGCCATGGTCGGCTCCGTGACGGTGCTGCCCGCCCTGCTGTCGCTGCTCGGCGGCCGGGTCGACAAGGGGCGCCTGCCCTTCCTGCGCCGCCGCCGTCCGGGCGGCACCGGCGGCAGCCGGTTCTGGTCGGCGGTCCTCGGCGGGGTGCTCGCCAAGCCCGTGCTCTCCGTGGTGGTGGCGGCCGGTGTGCTGCTGGCCGTGGCCGCGCCGGCGCTCGGCATGAAGACGCAGAACCTCACCCTCGACCAGGAGTTCGGCGACTCGCTGCCCATCGTGCAGACCTACAACCGGGTCAACGACGCCTTCCCGGGCGGCTCGCAGCCGGCCGAGGTCGTCGTCAAGGCCGACGACATCGACGCACCCCGGGTACGGGCGGCGCTGGCCGACTTCAAGGACCGCGCGGTCTCCTCCGGGGCCTCGCGGGGTCCGGTGGAGATCAAGGTGCACGAGGCGCAGGACGTGGCCTTCGTCTACGTCCCGCTGGTCGGCGGCTCCGACCTGGAGAAGGCGGGGGCGAGCCTGGAGAAGCTGCGCGACGACGTGCGGCCGGCCACGCTCGGCAAGGTCGACGGCGTCCAGGCCCCGATCACCGGTGAGGTCGCCGGCTCGAAGGACTTCAACGACCAACTGGTCGGCTCGGTGCTGCCGGTCTTCGTCTTCGTGGTGGTCTTCGCCTTCCTGCTGATGCTGCTGTCCTTCCGCTCCCTGACCGTCGCACTGACGTCGATCGTGCTGAACCTGCTCTCGGTGGGCGCGGCCTACGGCATCCTCGTCGCGGTCTTCCAGCACGGCTGGGGCGCGTCCCTGGTGGGGGCGCACGGGGTGGGCGCGATCATCACCTGGCTGCCGCTGTTCCTCTTCGTGATCCTGTTCGGCCTGTCGATGGACTACCACGTGTTCGTGGTCTCCCGGATCCGCGAGGCGCGGCTGCGCGGCCGGACCACGCGGGACGCCATCCGGCACGGCGTGGTCACCACGGCCGGCACGGTCACCAGCGCCGCGGTCATCATGGTCGCCGTGTTCGCCATCTTCGGCACGCTGTCCATGCAGTCCATGAAGCAGATGGGCGTGGGCCTGGCGGCGGCGGTGCTGATCGACGCGACGGTCATCCGGGGGGTGCTGCTGCCGGCGGTGATGGCGCTGCTCGGGGAGCGGAACTGGTACCTCCCGAAGTGGCTGCACCGCCTCCCTGACCTCACCCACGACGAGTCTCCGGCGGACGTGGCCCCCACCAGCCGCGACGAACGGGGTGAGCCGGTGGTGGTCTGACGGACCGGCCGCTCCCGAGCGGCCGCACAGGGAAGGGCCCGCCGGTCTTGGGGAACCGACGGGCCCTTCTGCCCCGCCAGGGCCGTCTTCCGGGTGCGGGTCCGCTGTGGCTGGTCGCGCAGTTCCCCGCGCCCCTGGGGCGTTGCAGTCACCGTCGGCCGCCTTGCCGCCGCCGCTGCGCCGGGTTGCGCCATGCCCCCCCCGCTACGGCAACTCGGCCTCGATGAGGTCTGCCGCTCGCTGGGTGCCGCCCTCCTTGGCCATGCCGGCCTGGATGTCCCGAAGGCGCCGGGCCACTTCGGGGTCCCCGACAAGGGCCAGCACCGCCTCACGCAGCGCCTCGGCCGTGGCCTCCTCAGTACGCAGCACCCGCGCGACGCCCAGCGCCTTCAGCATCTCCGCGTTGCCGAACTGATCCGCCGCCTGCGGCACCGCGATCATCGGCGTCCCCGTCGCCAGCCCCTCCTGACTCCCCCCGGCCCCCGCATGGGTGACGAACAGGTCGGCCTGCCTCAGGACCGCCAACTGCGGGACCCAGGAACGCACTTCGACGTTCCCCGGCACCTCCCCGAGGTCAGCGGCCTCGACATGTCGCCCGACCTGGAGCACCAGGTGCCACCCGGACAGCCCGCCGAAGGCCCGCACGCACTCCCGGTAGAACCCGGGCTGGTTGGTGAAGGCGGAGCCGAGGGAGACGAGCGCGACCTTCTCCGCCCCCGCCGGCCGCTGCCAGTCGCCCTCCGCCGTGCGGTCCCCCTGGCAGGCGCCGACGAAGGTGTACACCTCCTCGTCCACCCGGTCGGCGTTCGGCTGGAGCACCTTGGGGATGAGCACCAGGGAGCGGGCGGGGCGGCCCGCGAAGGGATCGGGGTGCTCGGTGATGCCGTTCTCCGCCAGCCAGGCGGAGAAGCGGGCGTAGTACGCCTGGCCGCGCTCGGTCTTCAGCGGCTCCGCCCACATCGGCTCGGCGACCTCCTTCTCGTACCCCTCCCACGCGACCATCGCCGGGGAGAGCGAGACGGCGGGGACGCCCCATCGGTGGGCGAGGACGCGGGCCGGGTAGGAGGCGATGTCGTGCAGCACGAGGTCCGGGGTGTCGCCCTCGTAGAGGCCGGTCAGCTGCGGGAGGGCCTGGATCGCGTCGGCGAGGAACGGCTCGACGTTGTCCAGCAGGGTGGTCCCCCACGCCGACGGGTCGGCGCCCGGGGCGGGCAGCGTGCTGTTCCAGAGCCGCGGCTCGGCTCCCGTCGCGGCGACCTTGTCGGCGAGGGCCGGCGGGATCGCGTAGGTCACGCGGTGGCCCCGGGCGACCAGTTCGCGGATCACCTCCAGGCTGGGGTTCACGTGGCCGTGCTGGGCGATGGAGAACATGGCGATGTGCGCGGGGGTCGTGGTCATGCGACGACCCTACGCGAGACGAGACGTCTCGTACAACCGAGTTCGCCCGCCGGCTCAGCGCTGGTAGCGCGCCAGTACCAGGTTCCCGTCCCGTTCCAGTCGTCGGGTCAGCTCGGACAGGCCGATCGCCCCGCTGTAGTACTCCTGGAGCGCCGGTGTGGCGACCTTGTCCTTCCACTCGGGATAGCCCCGCACGCTCTGCGCGGGCGCCGGGCGCAGGTGGGCGGCGAGGGCGGTGCCGGTGGCCCAGCCGTTCTCCCGGGTGTGCAGGGCGGGGTCCTTCAGGGCCTCCGTGCCGGTGGGCAGCATCCAGTCGCCGAGGGCGAGGCGCACCATGTTGTCCGGCTGGAGGAGGAAGTCGAGGAAGGCGGCGGCCTCCTTCTTGTGCGGGCTGTCCTCGGCGATGGAGAGGGTCTGCGGGCTGACGCCCTGGGCGAGCCCGTCGGCGCCCGCCGGGGCGGGGAGGACCTGCCAGTCGAAGCCCTTCGGCGCCTGCTGCTCGATCTGCTGGCGGTAGGAGAAGCCGAGCGGCACCATGGCGTACTTGCCCGCGAAGAAGCCGGGCAGCGTGTCGGAGCCGCCGCTGCCCAGCGTGGACGCGGAGGCGCTGCCGTCGGTGCGGACCTGGTCCCGGATGGTGCGGGGCACCACCTGGTCGGCCGCGTCGAAGCGGACCTCGGCCCTGCCGTCCGCGTCCCGGTGGAACAGTTCACCGCCCGCCGACAGGGAGAGGTTGAGCGTGGCGGACACCGGCTCCTTCAGCGGCCAGGCCACCCCGTACCGGCCCGCGCCGCTCAGCCGCTTCGTCACCTGCCGGAACTCCGGCCAGCTCCAGGGGTGTTCGGGCGTCGGGATCCGCACCCCCGACCGCTTCAGCAGCGCGCTGTCGGCGATCAGCACCCGGGGCTCCTGGAGGAACGGCACGCCGTACACCCCGTCCCCGAAGGTGGCCGTGCGCCAACTGCGCTCGGGGATCGATGACTTCAGCCGTTCGGGCAGCAGCCCTGTCAGGTCGGCGAGGTAGCCGCCGTAGGCGAAGTCGGCGAGGTCGTCGGAGGCGTCGTGGACGATGTCGGGCGCCTCACCGCCCTCGAAGGAGGTGAGGAGCTGGTCGTGGACGCTGTCCCAACTGCCCTGCACGTATTCGACCCTGACCTCCGGGTGCGCGGCGTTCCACTCCTCCACCAGCTCCTTGGTGGCCTTGACCGAGTCGTCCTGCCAGGCGAGGGACTGGAAGCGCAGGGTGATCCGGCCGTCGTCGCCCCCACTGCCGCCGCCCGCGCAGCCGGCGAGCAGCAGGGCGAGGGCGAGGAGCAGGCCCGTGAACGGACGTACGCGCATCAGCTCTTCACCGCCCCGGCGAGCATGCCGCCCGTGATCTTCTTCTGGATGAGCGCGAAGACCACCAGCGAGGGCAGCGTCGCGAGGAAGGCCGCCGCGGCGAGCGGCCCGAGGTCGGCGACGCCCTCGGCGCCGATGAAGTGGGTGAGCACCACCGGCAGGGTCTGCTTCTCGGGGGTCTTCAGCAGGACGAGGGCGAAGAAGAACTCGTTCCACGCCGTGATGAAGGCGAACAGCGCGGTCGCCACGATGCCCGGCGCGAGCAGCGGCGCGGTCACCGACACCAGGGTGCGCAGCCGCCCGGCGCCGTCCACGGCGGCGGCCTCCTCCAGCTCGGCCGGCACGGCGCGGACGTAGCCCGAGAGCATCCACAGCGCGAACGGCAGCGACCACACGACGTAGACGAGGACCAGGCCGGCCAGGGAGTCGATCAGCCGCAGGTTCTTCAGGACCAGGAACAGCGGGATGATCAGCAGGACGAAGGGGAACGCCTGGCTGACCACGACCCAGCCGGTGGCCGCGGTGGCGAGCCGGCCCCGGCGGCGGGCCATGACGTAGGCCATCGGGGTGGCGATGGCCACGGCGATCACGGCGGCGCCGAGCGCGGCGAGCAGGGAGTTCAGCCCGGCGTGCAGCAGGGGCTGCTCGTCCAGGGCCTGGCGGAAGTTGTCGAGTGTGGGGTGCCTGGGGATCCAGGTGGGGTGCAGACTGCCCAGCTCGCGGGGTGGTTTGACGGCCGTGGAGAGCAGCCAGAGCAGGGGGAAGGCCAGGAAGACGAGGTAGGCGAGGAGCGCGGCGTACTGGCCGGCGCGGGCGGCGGCGGAGGTCTTCACGCCTCGTCACCTCCCCGGAGCCGGCCGGCCAGGAAGACGGCCAGCAGGACGGAGACCACGGCGACCAGGACGCAGCCCATCGCCGCCGCGTAGCCGAACTGGCCGTAGCGGAAAGCCTCTTCGTAGGCGAAGAGCATCGGCAGCCGGGTCCGGCCGCCGGGGCCGCCGTTGGTCAGGACGTAGACCAGGGCGAAGGAGTTGAGGTTCCAGATCAGGTTGAGCGCGGTGATGGCCAGCGCGATGGGCTTCAGGGCCGGCCAGGTCACCGTGCGGAAGCGGCGCCAGGCGCCGGCGCCGTCGACCGCCGCCGCCTCGTGCAGCTCGCGCGGGGTGTTCTGGAGCCCGGCGAGCAGCGCGACCGTGGTCTGCGGCAGGCCCGCCCAGACGCCGACGACGATGACGGCGGGCAGCGCGGTGCCCAGGCCGCTGAGCCAGTCCCGGCCGTCACCGAGGCCGAGGTCGCGCAGCGTCTCGTTGAGGATGCCGGCGTCCGGGTTGTAGACCAGCCGCCACATGACGCCGACGACGACCTCGGGCATCGCCCACGGGACGATGGCGAGCGCGCGGGCCAGCCAGCGCATGCGCAGCCGCTGGTCGAGCAGGAGGGCCAGGCCGAGGGCGAGCAGGAACTGCGGCACGGTGACGCCGACCGCCCACACCAGGCCGATGCGGAAGGACTCCCAGAACAGGGTGTCGTGCAGCAGGTCCCGGAAGTTGAGAGCGCCGATCCACTGCGTGGCCGTCGTGCGGCCCGACTGGGCGTCGGTGAAGGCCAGCAGGACGCCGTAGAGCAGCGGGCCGACGCTGAGCACGAGGATGGGGATCAGGGCGGGCAGCACCAGGAACCAGGTGCCGGGCGCGGTCGACGTCCCTCCCCTCGTCCTCCTCGCCGCGGTCAGCGATGTCACGTGGTCGGCTCCCTCTGCCGGTCGGACGGGCCTGGTCATGGTCGTCAAGCCGCCGCGTCCCGTCAAGGGCTCGCGCACACCCTCCCACCAGGACGAATGTGTCAGAAGTGGGTGGCGATCCCGAAGACCCGGCGGAGTCGGGCCATGTCCTGCCGGTCGCGGTCCGCGGGCTCGTACCCCTGGTGGAAGTGCGCCTGCTGCTCGGCGGAGAGGCAGGGGACGGCTGTCGCGCCGATCCCGCCCGACACGAAGCACGAGGCGGGGTAGCGGAAGGGGCGCTCCGGCTCGAAGGACGCCTGTACGGCCGAGCCGTCGTTCGCGACGACGAGAGGATGCAGGTCGATCTCCCGGCCGTCCGCGTGCGTGACGACGAACCGGACGGGCCGCTGGTCGAGGCTCTCGACGAATCCGGCCCCGGAGAGCGCCGCCACCACGGCGGCTTCTTGGTCCTGCCGGTGCATCAGGTCCAGGTCGCGGTGGTCCCGGGTCTCCTCCCCGACCAGGGCGTCGATCCCCCAGCCCCCGCCGATCCAGACGTCCGCCCCGGCCCGTCGCAGCAGGGCGAGGACGGACAGCACGTCTTCCGCGGTCATCATGCGACGCAGGCCAGAAGCCGGCGCCGCGGGCGGCGAGCGCGTTACCCGGCAAGATCGGCCTGGATGGGACACTGGCCGACGCGGGACCGGACGGCAAGAGACGGTAAGAGCGGGACACGGAGGCGGCGAGGATGGACGAGGCGCGGGCGCGGCAGGTGCTGGACGCGGCGGGCGTGCTGCCGGGCGGGGCGCGGCTGCTGGCCCTCGGGGAGAACGCGGTGTTCGCGGCGGGCGACCTGGTGGTCAAGGTCGGTCGCGACGCCTCCCTGCTGGAGCGGGCGCGCCGGGAGCTGGCCGTCGCGCGGTGGCTGGCGGAGGCCGGGGTGCCCGCGGTGCGGGCGGCCGGGGAGCCGGCGCTGGACGTCGAGGGCCACCCGGTCACGGTGTGGCACCGGCTGCCCGACGCGGCGCGGCCCGCCGAACCCCGGGACGTGGCCGGGCTGCTGCGCCTCGTCCACGCCCTGCCCGCCCCCTCCTTCGCGCTGCCGCCGCGCGACCTGCTGGGCGGCGTGGAGCGCTGGCTGCGGCTGGCCGGCGACGCGATCGACCCGGCGGACGCGGCCTTCCTGCGCGAGCGCCGCGACGGCTTCGCGCCGGCCGCCGCCGCGCTGACCCCGCACCTGCCGCCGGGCCCGATCCACGGCGACGCGCTCCCCCGCAACGTGCACGTCGGCCCGGACGGCCCCGTCCTCGTCGACCTGGAGACCTTCTCCTTCGACCTGCGCGAGCACGACCTGGTGGTGATGGCCCTCAGCCGGGACCGCTACGGCCTGCCCGCCGAGGCTCACGACGCCTTCACCGCGGCCTACGGCTGGGACGTGCGCACCTGGGACGGCTACGCGGTGCTGCGGGGCGCCCGCGAGACGGCGAGCTGCGCCTGGGTGGCCCAGCGGACGCCGGGCAACCCCAAGGCGCTGGCCGAGTTCGAGCGCCGGGTGGCGTCCCTGCGGGACGGGGACCCGGCGGTGCGCTGGTACCCCTTCTGACCGTCCGCCGGAGCAGCAGGGAGCGCAGCCAGAGCCCGAGCCGCTGCCGCATGCCCAGCGAGTACTTCCCCACCCTGATCCGCGCCGACCCCTCCAGGCCGACCAGCTCCAGGACTTCGCCGACCCGGCGGCGGGGCAGCCCCGCCAGTGCGGCCAGCGGCCTCAGGTGCGCGCCGCCGCCCCGTTGGGGCCGAAGAACCCCGTCACCCGTCCGGTCCCGACCGTGAACGACAGGTCGTCCACCGGCGTTCTGCGGCCGTACCGCTTGGTCAGTCCCTCGACCCTGATCGCCTCCGGGCCCCCGCCCGGCACTGGTGTCGATGTCATGCCCGAAGCCTCCGGCCCGGTGCTCTCCCGGTCATCCGACCACGGTCGAGTCCCGGTCTCCCACCGAGGTCGGAGACCGGCCTCACCGGCCGCGCGGCACGACCGGCCAGGCCGACTCGACGACGGCCGTCGGGCTCGACGTCCGCCGGAGGTACGCCTGCAGGGACGCCGACTGCTCCGCCGCGGCCCGCACCTGGAGGTCGTGCAGGTCGGCCGCGGACATCGCCCCGACGAGCCGGTGCCGCTCCGCCATGCGCCGCACCACGCCGGCGGCGGCCACCGCGTCGGCCCGCGCGTCGTGGGCCGCGTCGAGCGGCACGCCGTAGTGCGCGCACAGGGCGTGCAGGGCGCGGGTGCCCTTGCGGTACTTGTCGACGTGCTTGTCGATCACCAAGGGGTCGACGACCGGCGCGGGGGCGACGCCCAGCCGCTCGCCGAGCGACTCGAGTCCGTACCGCCGGCACTCGCGGTCAAGGAGCGACAGGTCGTAGCGGGCGTTCATCACCACCAGCGGCGCCCCCGAGCGCAGGACCCCGGCGACGGCCTCGGCGATCTCCTCGATGGCCGCCGCGGCCGGAACTCCGCACGCGCGGACGTGGTCCGTCGATATGCCGTGGATCGCCGACGCCTGTGCGGGTATCACCACACCGGGGTCGAGCAGCCAGGTCTGCTCGGCCGAGACCGCCCCGTCCGGCTCCACGCGCACGACGGCGGCGGTGACGACACGGTCGGTCTCGACGTCGGTGCCGGTCGTCTCCAGGTCGAAGCCGATCAGCGGCTGCCGGTGCCAGTCCATGGCGGTTCCCTCCCAGGCGGTGCGGTGGTGCTCTCCCCCGACGGCTTCCACCCTCGCACGGGCCACTGACAACGGGGCCGCACGCGGTCGCTGCGGCCCGTCAGGACACCGGCCGGGAGTCCGCCCACAGTTGCTCGAACTCCTCCCGGTAGGTGGGGAAGAGCCCCGCTTCGTCCGACATGCCCCGCTGATCCGTTTTCACCACCCGCCCCCCGCCCCGCCCGCTCCGTAGCACCAGCACCGGCGCCTCCATGCCCCGGCTGCGCCGCAGGTAGGACTGGACGATCCCGACGCCGTCGGCGCCGTCGCCGTCCACCAGGTAGGCCGTGAAGCGGGGCGTCTCGTCGAAGACCTGGATCTCGAAGGCCCCCGGGTCGCGCAGCCGGGCCCGCACCCGGCGCATGTGCAGGATGTTCATCTCCACCGCGCGGCTCAGCTCGCCGCGCTTGATGCCGAGTTCGCGCTCGCGGCGCTTGACGGCGCTGGAGGCCGGGTTGAGGAAGAGCAGCCGCAGCCGGCCGCCGGCCTCGGCCATCCGCAGCAGGCGGCGGCCGGAGAAGTTCTGCACCAGCAGGTTGAGACCGATGCCGAGGGCGTCGACCCGCCGGGCGCCGCCGAAGAGGTCCTCGGCGGGGAACTGGCGCAGCAGCCGCACCCGGTCCTGGTGCACGGCGACCACGTCGGCGTACCGGTCGCCGACCAGGTCCTCCACCGCGTCGACCGGCAGCCGGCGGGCGGAGGGCACGTCGCCGCCGGCGCCGAGGATCTCCAGGAGCCGCGCCGAGGCCCGCTCCGCCTGGTCGAGGACGGCGCCGGACAGGGCCCGGTTGCGGGAGACGACGTTGCGGGTCACCTCCAGCTCGTCCAAGGCGAGTTCCACCTCCCGGCGCTCGTCCACGTAGGGCTCGAAGCAGGGCCAGTGCTGGACCATCAGCTCGCGCAGCTGGGGCAGGGTGAGGAAGCTCAGCACGTTGTCGTCGGCCGGGTCGAGGAGGTAGCCCTTGCGGCGGCTGACCTCGCGGACGGCCACGGCCCGCTGCACCCACTCCTGGCCGGCCGGACCGGCGGCGGCCACCACCCAGTCCTCGCCGTGCACGGGCTCGTAGACCGGGCGGAGCACGGCGGCGACCACGGCGCGCAGCCGCTGCTCGACCAGGTTCAGCCAGATGTAGGCCCGCCCCGCCCGCTGGGCGCGGGTGCGCACCTCGTGCCAGGAGGCGGCGTCCCAGTCCAGCTCGGGGCCGATGGCGCCCGCGTCCATCGGCCGCGCCAGGGACACCGCGCCGGGCGGGACGTCCGGGGAGACCCCCTCGTGACCGTCGTCACCAGGGGGCAGCTCAAGGCCACCCGAGCCCACCCGCACACCGCCTTCCGGTTCCCTGGGCGCCTCCGCCCGGACGATCAAGGAAGGGTACTCCGCCGGGGCCGCGCGGTGCAGCCCGATGCGCAGGCCCGCCCTCCCCAACGCCCGCGCGCCGCCTGCCTGTTCCGCGGTCTCGACGGTCTCGGTCGGGAGTCGATCGACAACGGTGACATCGCGCGAGGTGTGTCGGGGTAGGAGGACGGGACTGCTAGGTGGACGCCGCACTTTCGGGGGGACTCGGAAGCGAAGGCGGCCACACCGGCGCCCCTCACCTGAAAGAGTCATATCCATGCAGGTCTGGCCTGGAGAGGCGTATCCACTCGGTGCCACGTACGACGGCGCCGGCACCAACTTCGCGGTCTTCACGGAGGCCGCCGACCGAGTAGAGCTGTGCTTGCTGCACGACGACGGCTCCGAGACCGCCGTCGAGCTGCGGGAGAGCGACGCGTTCGTCCGGCACGCGTACCTGCCCGGCGTGATGCCCGGGCAGCGGTACGGCTACCGCATGCACGGGCCCTACGCGCCGGAGCGGGGGCTGCGCTGCAACTCGGCGAAGCTGCTGCTCGACCCGTACGCGCGCGCGATCAGCGGCTCGGTCCAGTGGGGCGAGGAGGTGTACGGCTACCACTTCGACGACCCCGGCAGGCGCAACGACCTGGACTCGGCGCCGCACACCATGTCCTCGGTCGTGATCAACCCCTACTTCGACTGGGGCGACGACCGGCGCCCCCGCACCGAGTACCACCACACCGTCCTCTACGAGGCGCACGTCAAGGGCCTCACCATGCAGCATCCCGGCCTGCCCGAGGAGCTGCGCGGCACCTACGCCGCCCTCGCCCACCCGGCGATCATCGAGCACCTCACCGAGCTGGGAGTGACGGCCCTCGAACTGATGCCGGTGCACCAGTTCATCAACGACCACCGCCTGGTGGACATGGGCCTCAACAACTACTGGGGCTACAACACCATCGGCTTCTTCGCCCCGCACAACGCCTACGCCTCCTGGGGCGACCGCGGGCAGCAGGTGCTGGAGTTCAAGTCGGCGGTCAAGGCGCTGCACGAGGCGGGCATCGAGGTGATCCTCGACGTGGTCTACAACCACACCGCCGAGGGCAACCACCTGGGCCCGACGCTCTCCTTCAAGGGCATCGACAACCCCTCCTACTACCGGCTGACCGACGACCCGAACTACTACATGGACACCACGGGCACCGGCAACTCGCTGCTCATGCGGTCCCCGCACGTGCTCCAGATGATCATGGACTCGCTGCGGTACTGGGTCACCGAGATGCACGTCGACGGCTTCCGCTTCGACCTGGCGGCCACCCTGGCCCGGCAGTTCCACGAGGTGGACCGGCTGTCGTCGTTCTTCGACCTGGTGCAGCAGGACCCGATCGTCTCCCAGGTGAAGCTGATCGCCGAGCCGTGGGACGTCGGCGAGGGCGGCTACCAGGTGGGCAACTTCCCGCCGCTGTGGACCGAGTGGAACGGCAAGTACCGGGACACCGTGCGCGACCTGTGGCGCGGCGAGCACAGCGCGCTCGCGGAGTTCGCCTCCCGGCTGACCGGCTCCTCCGACCTCTACCAGGACGACGGGCGCCGCCCGCTGGCCTCCATCAACTTCGTCACCTGCCACGACGGCTTCACGCTGCACGACCTGACGGCCTACAACGACAAGCACAACGACGCCAACGGCGAGGACAACCGGGACGGCGAGAGCCACAACCGGTCCTGGAACTGCGGCGCCGAGGGCGAGACCGACGACCCGGCGGTGCTCGACCTGCGGGCGCGGCAGATGCGCAACTACATCGCCACCCTGCTGCTGTCCCAGGGCGTGCCGATGATCAGCCACGGCGACGAGTTCGCCCGCACCCAGGGGGGCAACAACAACGCCTACTGCCAGGACAACGAGATCTCCTGGGTGAAGTGGCCCGAGGAGGAGTCGGAGGGCGGGGGCACGGCCCTGCGGGACTTCACCCGCGCGCTGGTGCGGCTGCGCCGGGACCACCCGGTCTTCCGCCGGCGGCGCTTCTTCCACGGCCGGCCGGTGGAGGGCACCCACGACGACCTGTCGGACATCGCCTGGTTCACGCCGGAGGGCTCGGAGATGACCCAGGAGGACTGGAACTCGGCGCAGGCGTCCGCGCTGACGGTGTTCCTGAACGGCAACGCGATCTCCGAGCCGGGCCCGCGCGGGGAGCACATCGGCGACGACTCCTTCCTGCTGATGTTCAACGCCTTCCACGAGCCGCTGGACTTCGAGGTGCCGCCGGACCTCGGCAGCCAGTGGGAGGTCGTGGTCGACACCGCCCTGCCGGAGGGGATCCCGCCGGACACCGGCGCGAAGGTGCAGGCCGGCGAACGGCTCACCCTGGTGGACCGCAGCCTGACGGTGCTGCGCCGCCCGGTCTGACCCCGCCCCCGGGCGGCACCCCGCGCGCGGGGTGCCGCCCGGACTGGGCGAGGCGGGTTGTCGCTGACACTAAAGGCGCCGGGGCGGGTACACACCTCTGCATGACACCTGAGCGACCGGACCAGGCCGTGCCCGCGCACCCGACACCCACCCCGGCCCCCGTGGCCACCTACCGGCTCCAGCTCCAGCCCGACTTCCCGTTCGGCGCAGCCGCGGCGGCCGTGCCGTACCTGGCCTCGCTCGGCGTATCGCACCTGCACCTGTCCCCCGTCCTGGAGGCGGTCCCGGGCTCACTGCACGGCTACGACGTCACCGACCACGCGCGCGTGCGCGAGGAGCTGGGCGGCGAGGAGGGCCTGCGGGCGCTCTCCCGCACGGCCCGCGAGCACGGCCTCGGCCTGGTGGTGGACCTGGTGCCGAACCACATGGCGATGTCCCCGCGCCACAACCACGCCCTGTGGGAGCTGCTCCGCGAGGGCCGCGAGTCGCCGTACGCGCGCTGGTTCGACGTCGACTGGGAGGCGCAGGGCGGCCGGGTGCTGATGCCGGTGCTCGGGGCCCCGGTCGGCGAGGTGCTCGACCAGCTCCGGGTCGACGGCGACGTACTGCGCTACCACGACCACGCCTTCCCGCTGCGCGCCGGCACCGCCGGCCTGCCGCTCCCCGAGCTGCTGGACGCCCAGCACTACCGGCTCGCCTGGTGGCGCCTCGCCCGCACCGAGCTGAACTACCGGCGCTTCTTCAGCATCTCGGAGCTGATCGGGGTGCGCGTGGAGGACCCGGAGGTCTTCGACGCCACCCACGCCACCGTGCTGCGCCTGCTGCACGAGGGCGTCCTCGACGGCCTGCGCATCGACCACCCGGACGGCCTCGCCGACCCGGACGCCTACCTGCGGCGGCTCGACGAGGCGAGCGGCGGGCGGTGGACGGTGGTGGAGAAGATCCTCTCCGACCACGAGCGGCTGCCCGACGCCTGGCCGGTCGCCGGCACCACCGGCTACGACGCCCTGCGCCGGATCGACGGCGTCCTCGCCGACCCGGACGGGTCCGCGGAGCTGCTCGCCCGGTACCGGGAGTTCGCGGCCCCGCAGCCCGACCGGGGCGGCGACTGGGCGGCGACCGAGCGGCGGGCGGCGTACAAGGTGGTCACGCACGAGCTGGCCGCCGAGACGGAGCGGCTGACCCGCTCCGCGCTGCGGGCCTGCGCCACCTCCCCCGACCCGGCGCTGCGCGACCGGGCGCCCTGGGCGCTGGCCGCCGCGCTGCGCGAGCTGCTGGTGCGGATGGAGGTCTACCGGCCCTACACCTCCGTGGACCCGGCGACGGTGGTCACCGAGGAGGCCGCCGCCGAGGCCCGCGGCGCGTTCGCGGTGCCGGAGGAGGCCGGCGCGGTCGACATGGTCCGCCGGCTGGTGCTCGGCGAGGCCGGGGACGGCCCCGACCAGGTCGAGTTCCGCACCCGGTTCGCGCAGACCTCCTCGGCGCTGCGGGCGAAGTCGGTGGAGGACAAGGCGTTCTACCGCTACGTGCCGCTGCTGTCGGCGACCGAGGTGGGCGGCGATCCGGGGCGCCCGGCGCTCGACCCTGCGGAGTTCCACGCGTACTGCGCCCGGGTGCAGCGCGACTGGCCCGCCACCGGGAACGTCGTCTCGACCCACGACACCAAGCGCAGCGCCGACGTCCGGGCCGCGATCTCCGTGCTCACCCAGGTCCCGGACCGCTGGGCCCGGGTGCTCACGGAGGCGGGGCGCGGGGGCGAGACCGGCCCCGACGGGCAGCTGGCGTGGGCGGCCTGGCAGACGGTGTTCGGGCTCGGCCCGGCGGACGAGAAGCGCGTCCAGGAGGCCGTCCTCAAGCATGTGCGCGAGGCGGGCATGCACACGAGCTGGACCGAGCAGGACCCGGCCTACGAGGAGGCGGTGGCCGGCTTCGTGGCCTCCGGGCCCGGCGGGGCGCCGGGCGCGGCGGTGGCCGCGCTGCGCGGCGAACTGGCCCCGCACATCCGCGCCAACGTGCTCGCCACCGCCCTGACCCACCTGACGATGCCGGGCGTGCCCGACCTGTACCAGGGCACCGAGGACGACTACCTGGCCCTGGTCGACCCGGACAACCGGCGCCCGGTGGACTTCCCGCCCGCCGCGCCCGGCGAGAAGCACGCGGTGACCCGGGCGGCACTGGCGCTGCGGGCCCGCCGCCCGGAGGTCTTTGGCACGGCGGCGACGTACCAGCCGCTCGCCGCCGAGGGCCCGGCCGCCGGGCACTGCCTGGCCTTCGCCCGCTCCGGCGCGGCGGTGACGGCGGTGACCCGCCTGTCGGCCCGGCTCGCGGAGGCCGGCGGCTGGGGGGAGACGGCGCTGCCGCTGCCGCCCGGCCGCTGGGCGGACGCGCTGGCGCCGGGCCGGGAGTTCACCGGGCACGCGCGCGTGGCGGAGCTGTTCGACCGGCTGCCGGTGGCGCTCCTGGAGCGGGTGGACGCCGGGGAGGGCTGACGGGCCACCGGGGGCGGGGCCGGGCGGCGGGCGGCGTGGAGCGGGTCCACGGTGCACAGCCCCTCGCGCTCGGCCCCGGCCGGGCGGAGCGGTCCGGGTCAGCAGCGGGCCAGCAGGACGGAGACCACGGTGCAGGTCGCCGAGGCGGTGTCGTCGGACGGGTCGGGGTCGGCGGGGGTGGACGCGGTGCGGGCGGCGGTGACGGTGACCTGCCCGATGGCGAGCAGGGAGAGCGGGACCCGGAACGACCCCGTGGCAGCGGCCCCCTTGGCGATGGTGCCGAAGACGCAGGTGACCTTGTTGCCGGCGGCGGTGCAGCCGGGTGACAGGGCGGAGGCGGCGGTCCCGGTGGGCAGGGTCGCGGTGACGGTGGCCGAAGTGACGGTGCCGGGGCCGGTGTTGCGGGCGGTGAGCGTGTAGCCGATGGCGCCGGGCAGCAGCAGGCCCGCGCGGGCGGTCAGGTCGATGTCGACGTCGGCCCGCGCGGGCCCCACCACCGCCGTCGCCAACCCGTGCGGATAGCTCCCGACCTGGACGGTGGCGGTGTACGCGTTGCTCGCGGTGTCGAACACCGAGACGGAGCCGTCTCCGCTGTTGGAGACGTAGGCGCGGGACCCGTCCGGCGTGAGCGCCACGTCCCACGGGAGCGAGCCGACACCGACGGCGCCGGTCACGGTGTTGCTCGCGGTGCTGATGACCGACACGGTGGAACTGCCGTAGTTGACCACGTAGGCGCGGGACCCGTCGCGGGACACCGCCACGCCGTGCGGGGAGCTGCCGACGCCGACGGTGGCGGTCACCGTGTCGCTCGCGGTGTCGATCACCGACACGCTGCCGTCGCTCGCGTTGGTGACGTAGGCGCGCGTGCCGTCGGGAGTCACCGCCACCGCGAGCGGAGAGGCGCCGACCTCGATGGTGGCGGTGACCGTGTTGCTCGCGGTGCCGATCACCTGGACGGTGGTGTCGGCCGAGTCGGTGACGTAGACGCGGCTGCCGTCGGGGCTCACCGCCAGCCCGCGCGGAGCCCGGCCGGCGCCGACGGTGGCGATCACCTTGTTGCTCGCGGTGTCGATCACCGACACGGCGTCGCTGCCGCTGTCGGCGACGTAGGCGCGGGATCCGTCCGGGGTGAGGACCACGGCCTCGGGGAGTCCGCCGACGGCGATGGTGGCGGCGACCGCGTTCGTGGCTGTGTCGATCACCGCCACGGTCCCGCTGTTGCGGTAGTCGGTCACGTAGGCGCGGGTGCCGTCCGGCGTCACCGCCACGGCGCGGGGGACGCCGCCGACGCCGACGGTGGCGGCCACGGTGCCGCTCGCGGTGTCGATCACCGCCACCTCGCCGCTGCCGTAGCCGGCGACGAACGCGTACGTGCCGGGGGCCACGGCGGCCGCCGGTCCCGACGGCACGGCGATCACCGCGGCGACCGCCGTCATCAGGGCCGCGAGCACTCCGCCCGCCCGCCGCCGCATCCGCTGTCCTGTGGTCACCGTTCCCCCTGTGCTGATCGACTCACCGAAGAGGTTACTGAAGGTGACCGGGCGCGGACAGAGGGCGCAGGGGGCGCTCCGGGGCGGCCTTACGCGCCGTTCGCGCCGGTGGCCGGCGGGAACACCGAGCCCGTCTGGGCGTGCAGCACGCACGCGTTGGGAAACGTCCGGGTGTACGCGACGGACCGCCCCCGCCACCGCCCCTCGGCGTGCGCGGTGACCGGGCGGTAGATCATCGTGCAGGGCGCCTTGCGCGGCGGGACGGCCGCGATGTCGCCGCCGGCCGCGTCGAGGTCGGCGCACGCCTCGGTGGCCGTGGCGTGGCCGCGGGGCGGGTCGCAGCGCAGCAGGGCGGTGCGGGTGGGGGCGGCCCAACGGGAGGCGCCCTGGTTGACGTCGAGGAGGAGCCAGTCCTGGCCCGGGTCGCGCGGGCCGGTCGCCCGCGCGGGGGCGGCGCAGGAGAGCAGCAGGACGGCGACGGCGGCGAGGAGGCCGGTGCGGCCCCTGGGGAGGGAGGTCATGCCCGGTGTTTCGGCACCGGCGGCCGGGCTCCCCAGTCGGGTCACCCGAACGGGACCGGTGCCCCTGCTCGCCGCCCGGCCAGTTCGAACACGGCGAGCACGATCCGGGTCTGGTACTCGACCTGGCGTTCGACGGGGATCCAGCGGGCCCCGCAGCCGTCGTGGTAGTCGGCGCACCACGCGTCCAGCAGCCGGTCCAGCTCGGGCAGCACGCCCGCCGGGTCGCGCCCCGCCCGGGTCACCAGCTGGTGCAGCAGCCCGGCGGAGCGCAGGGTGAGACGGCGACCGGCGATGCGCATGGCGGTCAGGTGGGCGTTGCTCATCGGCGGCAGCCGGCGTCCACTGCCGTCGTCGGTGTCCGGGTCCCAGGCGTTGGCCAGCCGGGGGGAGACAAGGAGGTAGTCGTCGACGGGGGCCAGCAGGTGGGCGGCGTCGGGGCCGGCCGCGACATGGGGGCGCAGCCGGGCCAGCAGCCGCTGGAGGCGGCGGGTGTCGTGGCGCAGCACGCCGCTGACCGCGCGCAGCACCGCCTCCCGGTCGGCGGGCAGTGCGTCGTCGGCCACGCCGACCGCGCCCCACATCGGCGCCTCGACCACGGCGGTGACCGTGCCGAACCGCCCCGGGTGGCACCAGGTCGACTCGACGGCGGCCTCGGTGATGGCGGCGGTCAGGTCGCCGAGGCGGGGCGGCGGGATGCGGTAGACGGCGGGGCCGAGGTCGGGCCAGTACAGCGTGTCGTAGGAGCCGAGTTCGCGCGGGATGCCGAGGCGGGCGGCGGTGCGCGCCATGCGCCCCGCGATGCCGGGCAGGTCGTGGGTCAGCTCCACGAAGCCGCCGCCGACGTCGACGCCGTGCAGGGAGCACTGGAGGAACGGCCGCAGCTCGTCCTGGAGTTCGAGCAGGGTGCGGGTCTCCGGCAGGGTGACCCGGTCCGGGCCGTCGGGCAGCCACTCGGGCTGCTCCAGGAAGGAGGGGCGGAAGAAGTTCCGCGCGTAGCGGCCGAGGGTGTACGGGCCTGACAGCCAGCCCTCGTTGCGGCGCAGGCCGTCGGGGTCGGCGCAGAGCAGGAGGTTCCAGGTGGCGTCGGCGCCGTCGGTGAGCCGGGGGTCGGCCAGGGCCCGTTCGGCCAGGCGCAGGGCGGTGGCGCCGCCGGCCGGCTCGTTGGCGTGCGGGCCGGCGACGACGAGGGCCTGGCGGCTGCCGTGGCCGACGGAGAGCAGCAGCATCGGGGTGCCGCCGCGGGAGGTGCCGACGCGGCGCAGCCGGGCGGCGCGGGGGTGGCGGGCGGCGAGGGCGGCGGCCCGGGCGCCCAGCTCGTCCACGGTCGGGTAGCGAAGGAGGGGCGGCAGGGCACACCTCCACGATCGAGAGCCGTCGTCGGATCACCTGGCGTGCGCGGTGTACGGGACAGTCAGTCACGACTTGGGAGGTACGTCAACACCGCGAAGTGCAAAGGCATTTGTGCCACAAAGGGTGGGTGGGTCCGGGGCCGCCGGCTCAGTGCCCGGCGAGCCGGAAGGCCATCCGGCCGAAGCCCACCTGGTCGCCCTCGCGGACCACGGCGGCGCCGATCACCCGGCGCCCGTTGACGGTCGTGCCGTTGGTCGAGCCGAGGTCGCGCAGCATCCAGCGGCCGTTCAGGCGGCTGAGTTCTGCGTGCGCGCGGGAGACCGTCTCGTGGTTCAGCCGCAGCCCGCTCGCCGGGTCGCGGCCGATGCGCAGGGGGTGTCCGACGCCGGGGTGCGGCAGCAGCAGCTTGGGCAGCCGCTCGGCCCGCCAGGCCATGCGCAGCCGTACGCCGAACCCGGACACCGCCTCCACCGTGCCCAGCACGAGGCGGGAGACCTTGCCGCCCTCGGCGGGCAGGTCGGCGGTGAGCGCGGCGAGTTCCTCGGCATGGCGGGCGGCGAGGACCAGTTCCACGCGGCGCACGAACGTGTCGTGCGACAGCCGCCCCTGGGCGACCCCGTCCCGGAGCACCTCGAGCGCCCGGTCGCGCTCCGCGTCGGACAACCGCGCGAGGTGGGTGGGGAATCGGGAGGACGACGTCACGCTGCTGATTGTCGGTCAGCGGGGCCGGGGTGTCCAGGAGACGGCCGACGGGCGGTGGCCGGGCGGCCGGTTCGCGACACCGGGCCGCGAACCGGCGACTATCGGCAGCGCGTCGGCCGCTCATGCAGGACGATGGACGGGCTGGATCATCGTGGGCAGACGAAGGGGAACCGTCCGTGCAGTTCGAGGTGTGGGCACCGGAGGCCGGCCGGGTGGCGCTGGAGTGCGACGGCGTCAGGGGCGCGTTGGAGCGCGACGCGGAGCGGCCGGGGTGGTGGAGCGGCCGGGCCGAGGCGCGGGACGGGTCGCGGTACGGCTTCGCGCTGGACGACGGCCCGGTACTGCCGGACCCGCGCTCGCGCCGCCAGCCGGACGGCCCGGACGGGTTGAGCGCCGTGGTGGAGCAGGGGCGGTACGCCTGGCGCGCCGAGTGGCCCGGGCGCCCGCTGCCCGGCGCCGTGCTGTACGAGCTGCATGTGGGCACCTACACCCCCGAGGGCACCCTGGACTCCGCCGCCGGGCGCCTCGAGCACCTGGCGGAGCTGGGCGTCACACACGTCGAGCTGATGCCGCTGTGCCCCTTCCCGGGGACGCACGGCTGGGGCTACGAGGGCGTGTCGCTGTGGGCGGTGCACGAGCCGTACGGCGGCCCCGAGGCGCTGAAACGGTTCGTCGACCGGGCCCACGAACTCGGCCTGGGCGTCGTCCTGGACGTGGTGCACAACCACCTGGGCCCGTCCGGCAACTACCTGCCCGCCTTCGGCCCGTACTTCACGGACACCCACCAGACCCCCTGGGGCTCCGCGGTCAACCTGGACGCGCCCGGCTCGGACGAGGTGCGGGAGTACCTGGTGGGCAGCGCGCTGGCCTGGCTGCGCGACTACCGGCTCGACGGGCTGCGCCTGGACGCCGTGCACGCGCTGGTCGACACGCGCGCGCGGCACTTCCTGGAGCAGCTCTCCGAGGCCGTGGACGCGCTGGCCGCCGAGGTGGGGCGCCCGCTGTTCCTGATCGCCGAGTCCGACCTGAACGACCCGCGGGTCATCACCCCGCGCGCGGAGGGCGGCCTCGGGGTGCACGGGCAGTGGAACGACGACTTCCACCACGCCCTGCACACCGCGCTGACCGGCGAGGGGCAGGGCTACTACGCCGACTTCGCGCGCGACCCGCTGGCGGCGGTGGCCCGGACCCTGACCCACGGCTACTTCCACGACGGCACGTACTCCAGCTTCCGCGGCCGGCACCACGGGCGGGAGCTGGACCGGGCCCGCACGGCCGGGCACCGCCTCACCGGGTACAGCCAGACCCACGACCAGGTCGGCAACCGCGCCCAGGGCGACCGCCTCGCCGCCCAGCTCTCCCCCGGCCTCGCGGCCTGCGCGGCGACGCTCACCCTCACCGCGCCCTTCACGCCGATGCTGTTCATGGGCGAGGAGTGGGCGGCGGGCACGCCGTGGCAGTTCTTCACCGACCACACCGACCCGGAGCTGGCGGAGGCCGTCCGCACCGGCCGGCGCCGGGAGTTCGCCGCGCACGGCTGGAAGGCGGAGGAGGTCCCCGACCCGCAGGACCCGGCGACCCGGGACCGGTCCTGCCTGGACTGGTCCGAGCCGGAGCGCGAGCCGCATGCGCGCGTCCTCGCCTGGTACCGCCTCCTCATCGGCCTGCGTCACGCCCAGCCCGACCTGACCGACCCGGACCTCGACGACACCCGCGTCGCCTTCGACAGCGCGGCCCGCTGGCTGGCCTTCCGGCGCGGTGACATCCGGGTGGCCGTCAATCTGGGCACCGAGCCGGCCGCCATCCCCCTGGGCAACCGGCCGGCCCGCATCCTGGCGGCCTGGGAGCCCGTCCGCCCCCTGGACGAGGACGGGGTGCTGCGGGTGCCCGGGGAGTCGAGCGTGGTGTTGTTGCAGGAGTGAAGACGCGGCCCCGCCAGGGGCCCGGGGAGGCCGCCTCAGGCGGTCCCCCCGAACCCGGTCCCGCCCTCGCCGTCCGCACCGCCTCCCGCGCGCAGCTCCGTCACCCGTTCCAGCAGGATCGGCTCCCAGGCGCGGTGCAGCCGGGCCCTGAGGAGGGGCAGGGCGGCGGGGCGGCCGGAGAGCGCGTCGGCGAGGTGGACGAGCGCGTCGCAGCGGGCCAGCCACAGGCCGCGCAGGCAGGGGCGGGCGCCGTAGCCGGCGAGGGTGGCGGCGCGCACGGCGGCGGGCGAGCCGGTCGCGCGGGCGAGGGCGGCGATGTCCTCGGCCGGGTCGCCGAGCACCGCGCCGCCCCAGCCGAGGACGCCCCGCACCCGGCCGTCGGCGCCGACCACGAGGTGCTCGCCGGTCAGCGCGTGGTGGACGAGGACGGCCGCGCCGGACTGCGCGCCGAGCTGGGCCGCCGCCGCGGGCGTCAGCCGGGCGAGCGCCCCGGGGCCGGCCTCGTCGGGCGCCTCGTCGGCGGCGGCGAGGCGCCGGGCGGCGCCCTCGGCGGCCCGGCGCAGGGTCTCCAGGGAGCGCGGGGCGGCCCGGGGCACGCCGAGGGCCTCGGCCTGCCGGACCGGGACCTCGCGCAGCCCGGCCAGCACCCCGGCGAGGTCGCCCTCGCCGGCGGCGGAGACCGGGTGGTCCTCGCCCGACGCGCCGGGCACCCGGATGTCCAGGGTGTAGGGCAGGCCCGGCGCCCACTCCCCGTGCGCCACGCCGGCGGGCACCGCGACGGGCAGGTGCGGGCGGACCAGGTCGCGCAGCGGCAGCTCGCGGCGCCTGCGGGCGGCGGCTTCCCGGTCGGGCGCGAGGCGCAGCACATGGCGGGCGCCGACCCACCAGGCGGCGGGCGCCGCGTCCTCGCCGACCGGCCGGACCTCGGGCGCCGCCCCCGCGGCCCCACCCTCGCCCTCGCCCTCGCCCAGCAGGGCGCGGACCAGCCGGCGGACGCCGTCCGCGGTGGGTGTCGGGGCCTTTGTCATGGGCGCACCGCCGCCTTTCCTGACCGGGGCAGGGTCGGGTCGGGATCCGTCACTCCACGACGACCAGCTCCCGGGTCGTGTCGTTGAGCCGCCGGCCGCCGTCCGCGGTGACGGTGACGATGTCCTCGATGCGCACCCCGAACCGGCCGGGCAGGTAGACGCCGGGCTCGACGGAGAAGCACATGCCGGGGACCAGGGGCCGCTCCTCGCCCTCGATCATGTACGGCGGCTCGTGGGTGGTGACGCCGATGCCGTGGCCGGTGCGGTGGATGAAGTACTCGCCGTACCCGGCGTCCGCGATGACCGCGCGGGCGGCCCGGTCGACGTCCTGGCAGGCCGCCCCGGGGCGCACCGCCCGGAAGCCCGCCTCCTGGGCCGCGCGGACCAGGTCGTGCACCCGGCGCTCCTCGTCGGTGGGCTCGCCGGCGTGCACGGTGCGGGAGGTGTCGGAGCCGTAGCCGTCCTTCAGGCCGCCGAAGTCGAGGACGACCATGTCGCCGTCGGCGATGACCCGGTCGCCCACCTCGTGGTGCGGGTTGGCGCCGTTGGGTCCGGAGGCGACGATGGTGAAGTCCACCTGGGAGTGCCCGAAGCGGCGCAGCAGCGCGTCGAGGTCGGCGGCCACCTCGGACTCGCGGCGCCCGCCGAAGCGGACCCCGCGGATCTCCTCGAAGGCGGCGTCGGCCGCCGCGCCCGCCGCCGCGAGCAGCTCCAGCTCCGCCGGGTCCTTGACGGCGCGCAGCATGGGCAGCGCGTCGGTGAGGGCGGCGTAGGAGGTGCCGGGCAGGGTCCGCTGGAGGCCGAGGAGGTGCATCGCCCAGGCGTTGTCGCTGACGCCGAACCGCCCGACGCCGTCGAGGAGCGCGGCGGTGACGGCGTAGGGGTCGGTGCCGTCGGTCCAGTCGCGCAGGGTCAGCGCGGGCGCGCCGGCCGCCTTCTCGGCGTCCGGGGCCTCCAGGGTGGGCACGACGAGGACGGGGTCGCCGCCCGCGGGGAGGACGAGCAGGGTGAGGCGCTCGGTGGCCGCGGGGGGCGCGTAGCCGGTGAGCCACACCAGGTCGGGGCCGGGCGCCACCAGGAGCCCGGCCAGCCCGGCGTCGGACGCCGCGGCGGCGGCGCGGGCCATGCGCGCCCGGTAGTCGTCGGTGGTGAACGGCGCGGTGGCCGTCGGGCCGGTCATCCGGGCCTCCCAGGGCGTCGACGGTGCTCTGGTCAGCATCCTGCCCGGTGCGCGGGGGCGGCGCGAGCCGGTTTCGCGGGTCTTGTCAGCCCTCACGCGTGGTGCTTGGATCCGACCGGGCGCCTGCCGCGGGGGACGGCGGCGCCGGAGGAGGAACGGGCCATGCTGGTACTCGCGCACATCAGCGACCTGCACCTGGACGGCACCGGGCGGACCGCCCGCCGTGCCGGGCGGGTGCGCGACCGGCTGTGGGCGCTGCCCGGCCGGGTGGACGCCCTGCTGGTGACCGGGGACATCGCCGACCACGGCACGGAGGCGGAGTACGAGGAGGCCGCCCGCCTCCTCGGCCTGGACACGGGCGCCGCCCCCTTCCCGGTGCTCACCTGCCCGGGCAACCACGACCGCCGGGCGCCCTACCGCAAGGCCCTCCTGGGCCGCGACCCCGCCGACGGGCCCGTCAACGACGTGCACGTCTTCGACGGCGGTGCCGTCCTGATGTGCGACTCCAGCATCCCGGGCAGTGACGAGGGCGAGCTGGACGAGGAGACGTACGGCTGGATCGAGAGCTCCCTGGACGAGCTGGGCGCCGACCGCCCGGTCGTCCTGGCCTTCCACCACCCGCCCGTCGTCCTGCACCACCCGGCGCTCGACGCCATCCGGCTGCGCCGGCCCGAGCGCCTGGCCGCCCTCCTGGAGCGCCGGCCGGAGATCGCGGGGGTGATCACCGGGCATGCCCACTCCGCCGCCGCCTCGGTGTTCGCCGGCCGGCCGCTGATCGTCGGTCCCGGGGTGTTCTCGGAGCTGCGGCTGCCCTGGGAGGGCGGCGAGGAGATCGCCGACCGTGACGCGCCGGTCGGTCTGGCCTTCCACGTCCTGGACGACGCCGGGCGGCTGACCACCCACTTCCGCACCGTCTGACACACCGTCCGGCCCCCTCAGGTGACGATCCCCGGCACCGCCGACAGCTGCTGGTAGGCGCCGCTCTCGTGCCGCACCGTGAGCTTGACACTCTTGCCCGGACGGATGCGGGACACCGCGCGGGCGAGGTCGGCGGCGGAGTCGACGCGGGTCTTCCCGACGGTCAGCAGGACGTCGCCCCTGACCAGCCCGGCCGTGTACCCGGGTCCGGGCATGTGCACGCCGACGACCACCGCCCCCGGTCTCTCGTCGTCCACGGCCTCCACGCCGAGGGTCGCCCGGGCCGCGGCGGCGGACGCGCCGGGTGACGGGGAGGCCGACGGCGGGGCGGTGGGGGCCCGGCCGCCCGGTGCGCCGTGCGCTCCCGCCCCGGTCCCCGCCGCGCCGGCCTGGCGCTGCATCTCGGCGAGCTTGCTCATGCCGATCACCGCCGCCCCCATCGTGCCGAGCCCGAAGCCGGCGAGCAGCAGGACCAGGGCGGCGAGGAGCCCGGCCAGCGTGGCGAGCACCCGGCGCCGGCGCCGGCGCGGGGCGTGCGGACGGTGGGCGGGACCGGAGCCGGGGCCGGTCCCCCGCTCCCCGCCCGGCATCGGCTTCGGGCGCAACGCGGTCTGTTCCATGGACGCACCTCCATCGGGGCCGGTCGGAAACGGGCGTGACGGGTCAGCCGAGGGCGGCGGGCACGGCCGCGCCCCTGGGCACCGGCACCGCCGGGCCGCGGCCCGGGAGGAAGCCGTGGACGCGGGAGGCCAGGTACTCGGCGGTGTAACGCGGGGCGTTGCGGTGCCAGTTGAGGATGCCGGCCATCCAGTTCCGCAGGTCCTCCACATACCCGTCGAGCACGGCCCGGGCCTCGTCCGACAGGCGGAAGTCCTCGCAGACGACGGGCAGTTCATGGGCGACGACGTGCTCGAACTGGCGCAGGCGCTGGTCCAGCAGGTCGTGCACGACGCGCAGGGCGGAGGGGTAGTCGACGCCGAAGAAGTTCTGCACGACGAGGACCGCGTTGTGCACCTCGCCCTCGTACTCGATCTCCTTCTGGTACGAGAAGACGTCGTTGACCAGGCACGCCCAGTCGATGGCGGCGTTCTCCAGGGAGCGGACCGGGCCGGCGCGGTAGACCTCGGGCGGCACGGCGGGGCCGTGGCCGGCGCGGCACAGGCCGAGGGTGAGGTCGGAGCCGAAGGTGGCCCGGCGCATCTCCAGGTAGTCCACCGGGTCGGGGACGCGGTGCTGGAGCTGGTTGGACAGCTCCCACACCCAGGACTCGGTCATGGTGTCGACGGCCGTCCGCAGCGGCTGCCGTTCCTCGGGGGTCATGCCTGCGGTGGTGCGGGCCCAGAGGTCGATGAGCGACCGCTCCATGGCGTTGGCCGGGACCGGCACCGGCTCCCCGTCCAGCGGCATGCAGGCGGACAGGCGGGCCGTGGTCAGCCGGGCGGCGGCCAGGTCGCGGCGGTGGCCGTACACCAGCGGGTAGTAGTCGTCGCCGTAGGTGCCGAAGGCGAGCCAGTCGGAGGCGAGGTCGAGCTGGTCCTGCGTGGCGTCCGGGTCGAGGCCGGCCGCGCACAGGGGCAGGTCGCAACCGGCCAGCCGGTCCTCGTCCCAGACGCCCTCGGCGAGGATGCCCATCCGGTGCGACCAGGCGAGCAGATGGCGCCGGGAGCCCTCCAGGGCGGGGCTCAGCTCCAGCCGGAAGGGCATCCGGATGTCGGGGATCAGCGAGGGGCCGACCTTGGGGAAGGGCACGTGTGTATAGGGGCGGGCCCGGTCGGCGGCAGCGGCGGCGAGCAGGGCGCCGACCTGGGCGGCGGAGGTGCCCGGGCCGGTGAGCGCCTGCCAGGAGGCCGTCGAGTGCGCGCCCTCGTTCATGTACCGGCTGGAGCGCAGGTGCCATTCGTGGCCGCCGGACTGCCAGTCCTGGAGGCCCTTGGCGTACGCCCCGATCGCGGCGGTCTCGGCCGGCGTGAGCCCCTGCTCCAGGGCGACGGCGGGCACCTCGGTGAACGCGGTGTGCTCGAACTGGTGCAGCCGGGAGGTGAGGACGTCGTTGACCAGGTCGGCGGCGCGCTGGGTGGTGCAGCCGAAGAAGGTCTCCAGGACGAGCACGCCGTTGCTCAGCTCGCCCTCGTCCTCCACTTCGCGCTGGTAGGAGAACAGGTCGTTGCGCAGGTGCACGGCGTCGGAGAAGGTCTCCATCAGCACCCGCAGCGGCCGGGTGCCGGCGACCGCGGCGGGCACCTCCGCCGTCGCGTACTCCACGAGTCCGGCCGACCAGGGGGCGCCGCCGACCTTGCGGCGCATCTCGATGTACTCGACCGGGTTGGCGATCCGGCCCTCGTTGATGTTGGACAGCTCCCACATCGACTCGTTGAGCAGGTGCTCGGTGGCCGTGGCGAAGCGGCGGCGCCAGCCGGCGGACATGGCCGGCACGGTGCGGGTCCACAGGTCGGCGAGGCCGGCCTCCACCGGGTTCTCCGGCTCGGGCATGCCGGCGGCGAGGTCGAGCGGCATGAACAGGGGGAGGCGGTCCAGGTGGGCCTTGCCGGCGGTGCGGTCCTGGGTGCGTTTGAAGCGCTCCAGGAAGTGGTCGTCGAAGAAGAAGACCCACACGTACCAGTCGGTGATCAGGGAGAGGGCCGGGCCGTCGCAGTCCGGGTGGGTGTAGGCGCAGAGCAGCCCGTAGTCGTGCGCGTCCAGGTCGGACTGCTCCCAGACGCCGGAGCCCTCCAGCATGCCCATCTCGCGCGCCCACGCGGTGGAGTGGGTGCGCGCCTCGTCCAGATGCGGGTTCAGCCGCGCCGGGTGCGGGAGGTAGAAGTGCGGGAGGGTGAAGGGCTGGTGCGTCATGGGCCGAGGCTGCCCACCCCCCGCCGACGCCATCCGCCGGGTCACCCCTGATCACACCATCGCGTGAACTCCCGCCCGGTGTCCCGCGCGCCGGGAACTTTCCGGGCGGCCCGCGCTCAGGCGCTGACCTGGATCAGGGCGTGCGTTCCGCTGGTCCGCCACCGCTGCCCCTCGGCCGCCGTCAGCGCCGCCTCGGTCTCCGCGTCCAGGCCGGTGACCACCTCGGACTTCAGCGTGCGCAGGGCGGCGACCGGGCCGGGGAAGTAGGCGGTGACGTCTGCGAAGGGGGTGGTGGCCGGCCAACGCCGGTCCCCCACCAGGCGGCGGTAGTTGAGGTCGCCCTTGAGGACGGTGACGGTGGCCGCGGCGAAGTCCGCGCGCAGGCCGGCGGGCAGGTCGGCGTACGGCAGCGGGGCGCAGGAGAAGGGGTGGGCGCGCACGGCGACCCGGCCGTCGCCCAGCGCGTCCCACAGCCGCCGCCCGTACCCGGCGGCCGTGCCGCCCGCCCGGGTCAGCCGGCGCAGCGCGTCGAGCAGGTCGGCGGGCGTGGCGTCGGAGACGTAGTACGGGTGGGGCTTGACGTGCAGGACGGCCCGCGCCACCCGCTCCTCCTCCAGGAGGCGGGCGAGGAGGAGCAGGTCGGGGACGAGTTCGCGGCCGGCGTTGTCGGCGACGAGGCAGAGCGTGCCCCGGCCGCCGGGCGGCAGCAGGGACCACAGCGCGGCACTGTCGTCGACGAGCAGGGCGTCGCCCTGTCCGCCGCCGCCACCCTCGCCGCCCCCCGCCTCGGCGGAGAGGCGGAAGCCGAGGTCCGCCCGGTTGCCCCAGAGCGAGCCGTGCAGCAGGGCTTGCGTGCGCTCCTCGGCGGGCAGGCCGGACAGGTCGTCCAGGGCGGCGAGTTCCTCGTCCGTCTCCGGCGCGTCCAGTTCGGCGAGCTTGGCCGGCCGGAAGGGGTCGACACCCCGCCAGGCCCCGTTGCCGAGGTAGCCGGTGGCGTCCAGGAGCCGGCGGTAGAAGTGGCTCTCGGCCCACAGCCACGGCACCTCGAACCAGGACCGCCCGGTGTGCTCGGCCAGGCCCCAGGCCGCCCAGAGTTCCCGGTCGGGGGCGTCGGCGGGCAGCGGCTCGATGACGCCGGTGAGGCAGTTCTCCCGCAGCGCGTCCAGGGCGCGGCGCCGGTCGGGATCGTAGGGGAACGCCTCCCCCACCTGCCGGATGATCGCGGGATGCCGCTCGGCCAGCGTGCCGTGGGGGAAGGACCCCGGCTCGTCGCCGAGGATCACGGGTGCGGGCGCGGGCGGGGTGGCGGACATGCGGCTCACCGTACCCCGCGGGCCGGGCGGCACCCGGCTACAGCAGGGTGAAGGTGTGTGCCGCGCCGATGCCGGCCACCGAGCCCTGGCCCAGCGTGCAGGCGGTGATCTGGAGCGAGGGGGCCGTCATGGTCTCCACGAACGAGCGGCCCTGGAGGAAGCCGCCGGTCACGGTGCCGGTGAAGGTGTTGGTGAACACCGCGCCGGCCAGGTTGGAGACCCGCTGGGCGGTGACCGTGCTGCTCTGGCCGGTGTTCCAGTGGATGGTCCAGCTGACGGTCGCGGTGGAGAGCAGCTGGAGGCAGGAGCGGGTGGTGGTGTTGGTGGAGGAGTGGGTGCCGCCGGTGATCGGCGCGGCGGCGCCGGTGCCGACGCAGGGGCCGTAGGTCTGGTTGATGGTGCGGGTGCTGGCCGCCGGGGTGGTGGTGATCGGCGGGCTGTAGGTGGTGGTGGAGCTGCTGGTGCAGTTGAGGGTGTCGAGGGCCGTTGCCGAGCCCTGCGCGGCGCCGGCCGGGACGGCCGTGGCGAGCACCGCCGCCACGGCGGCCCCGCACGCGCTCCCGACCCGCTTCGCTGCTGTCCGCATGGCCTGTTCCTTCCGACGGGGACCGCTGACGCCCTCTCATCCTCGGCATCCGTGAGGCAGCCGGTAAGGGCGCGCCGGCCCGGACCGCGGGTGGCCGGCGCGCGCCCCGCGCCGGGTGCGCGCACGGGGTGTGCGGTGGCCGGGGCCGAGGGCCGGCCGGGAACGGCGCGGCGCCGCGGCCCGGTGGGGTCGCGGCGCCGTGCGGCCGGCTTACGCCGGATCAGACCAGGCCGGCGGAGGACAGCCAGGACTTGGCCACGTCCAGCGGGTCCTTCTTCTCCAGCTGGATCTGCGCGTCCAGGTCGAGCAGCGTCTTGGTGTCGAGCTTCGCGGAGACCGCGTTCAGCGCGTCGACGCCCTTCTGCGACAGCCCGTCCTTCTTGACCAGCGGGGTCACGTTGGCGAACCCGAAGAGGTTCTCCGGGTCCTTCAGGGTGACGAACTTCTCCTTGACGATGGTCGGGTCCGTGGTGAACACGTCCGCCGCCTGCACGCTGTTCTTGGTGAGCGCCGACTGGGTCAGCGGCCCGCCGGCGTCCAGCGCCTTGAAGTCCTTGAACTCGAGGCCGTACACGGACTTCAGGCCGGTGAGGCCCTGCTGCCGCTTCTTGAACTCCGGCGAGCCGCCGATGGTCAGCTCGGGTGCGGCCTTCTTCAGGTCGGCGATGGTGGAGTCCGCGGTCAGCTTGTACTTGGCGGCGGTCTCGGCGTTGACGGTGAGCGAGTCCTTGTCCTCGGCCGGCGAGGACTCGAGCAGCGTCAGCTTCGGATCGAGCTTGGCCTTGACGGCGCTGTTGACGCCGTCCTTCGACTTCTGCTCGGCCTTGGCGTCCAGGTAGGCGAGGAGCGAGCCGTTGTACTCGGGCAGCACCGTGACGGTGCCGTTCTTCAGGAAGCCGTAGGTCGTCTCGCGGGTGCCGATGTTGTGCTTGTAGGTCACCTTCAGGCCCTTGGCCTTGAGCGCCTCGCCGTAGATGTCGGCGAGCAGGGTGGACTCGGCGAAGTTGTTGGAGCCGACGACGACCTCGCCGGCCTTGGCCTTCTCCCCGGCCAGCGGGTTGTCACCGTCGTCGTCGGAGGAGCCGCAGCCCGCGAGCAGCGCCGCGGCGGCGGTGAGCGCGAGGGCCGCCACGCCGGTGTGTCTCATCGTCGACCTGCTGCTGTGAGACTCGCTGCTACGAGCGGTAGATGTCATCCACCGATCCAAACGAGCCACTCGTCGGTCAGTCAAGGGAAGCCTCATTACGGTTTCTTGTCGGGAGGTGGGTCAGGGGGTGCGTCAGCGGGACGGGCGCCGCACGCCCGGCGAGACCGCCAGCCGGCCGGCCCCCCAGAACAGGGCGAGCGTGGCCAGCGCGAGCAGCGCGACCAGGGTGGCGCCGCCGACGACCTGCTCGTAGTCGCGCTGGTAGAGCCCGTCGATGATGTAGCGGCCGAGCCCGCCGAGGCTGACGTAGGCGGCGATGGTGGCGGTGGAGACGACCTGGATGGCCGCCGAGCGCACTCCGCTGAGGATCAGCGGCAGGGCGACCGGCAGTTCCACCTGGAAGAGGATGCGGGACTCGCGCATGCCGAGGCCGCGCGCCGCGTCCACCGGGGCGGGGTCGACGGAGCGCACCGCCTCGTAGGTGGTGACCAGGATCGGCGGTACGGCGAGCACGACCAGCGGGATCATCACCGGGGTGAGCCCGATGCCGACCGACACGGCGATCAGCACCAGGAGCCCGAAGCTGGGCAGGGCGCGGGCGGCGGTGGCGACCAGCGCGACGGCGTTGCCGCCCCGCCCGGTGTGCCCGGTCAGCAGCCCCGTGGGCAGGCCGATCGCGGCGGCCAGGCCGAGGGCGAGCAGCGTGTAGCGGACGTGCTCCAGGAGCCGGGTCGGGATGCCCTCGGCGCCGTGCCAGTGGGCGCCGTCGCCCAGGAAGTCGTTGATGTAGTTGAGGACGTTCACCGGGCCGCGGCCTCCTCGGGCTCGGGCAGGGACTCGCGGGCGGCGGCCTGCCGGTTCCCGGCCCGTCCGCCGCGCGGCATCCAGGGCGTCAGCAGCAGGCGGACCAGGACGAGGGCCGCGTCGCACAGCATGGCCAGGACGGCGGTGGTCAGGACGGAGTTGACCGCCAGCTCGGGCCGGTCGTACTTCTGCGCGTCGGCGAGCAGGTTGCCGAGGGCGCCCTGGTTGCCGATCAGGGCGCCGACGCTGACCAGGGAGATGCTGGAGACGACGGCGACCCGGAGCCCGGCGAGGATCGCGGGCACGGCGATGGGCAGCTGCACGTGCGCGTAGCGCCGCAGCGGGCCGAAGCCCATCGCGGTGGCGGCGGCCAGCGTCTCCTCGGGCACCGAGCGCACGCCGTCCACGATGGCCGGGACGAGCACCACGAGGCTGTAGAGGGCGAGCGGGATCATCACGGTCAGCTCGGTCTGGCCGGTGTAGTCGATGAGGACGACGAAGACGGCCAGCGAGGGGATCGCGTAGAAGACGGTGGTCACGCCGAGCACCGGCGGATACAGCCAGCGGAAGCGCACGCAGAGCTGGGCGACCGGCAGCGCGAGCAGCAGCCCGGCGAGGACCGGCAGGAGCGCCTCGCGCAGATGCAGTCCGACCAGTCCTGCCCAGGTGTTGCCGAGGTCGCTCGGGATGTCGAAGAAGCCGTTCACGGGCCGACCTTCACCTCCACGCCCTCGGCCTGCCCGGCGGCGTGCGCGGCGCGGACGGCCTCGGCGATGGTCTGCTGGGAGACGACGCCGGTGACCCGGCCGTCGGCGTCCACGGCGACGGCCCAGCCGGTGGGCGAGAGCACCGCGCAGTCCAGGGC
This sequence comes from Streptomyces sp. NPDC048182, assembly GCF_043202555.1. Lineage (NCBI taxonomy): Bacteria > Bacillati > Actinomycetota > Actinomycetes > Kitasatosporales > Streptomycetaceae > Streptomyces > Streptomyces sp. NPDC048182. The sequence goes on from NZ_JBIDAQ010000005.1 coordinate 158,367, forward strand.
GGCGCGCAGCGAGTCGGTGCCGGGCCGGTAGGGGCGCCCGTACGACAGCAGCCGCTCCGGCGCCGGTTCGCCCTCCGCGACGTCGCCCGGCTCGGCCCAGCCGAGGGGGCGCCCTTCGGCGTCGGTCAGCAGCAGGTAGGGCGCGTCGGCGGCGGTCCCGGCGGCGTCGCCGGCGCGCACGACGGGCGCCTCGGTCAGTTCGAGCCCGGTGGAGGGGAAGAAGGAGAGCCGGCGCATGCCCCGGTCGGCACCGAGGAAGTCCTCCACGAAGGCGTCCGCCGGGTCGGAGAGCAGCTCGGCCGGGGGCGCGTACTGGGCGAGCCGGCCGCCCTCGCGCAGGACCGCGACCATGTCGCCCAGCTTGATGGCCTCGTCGATGTCATGGGTGACGAAGACGATGGTCTTGCCCAGCTCGTCCTGGATGCGCAGGAGTTCGTCCTGGAGCCCCTTGCGGACCACGGGGTCGACGGCGGAGAACGGCTCGTCCATCAGCAGCACCGGCGGGTCGGCGGCGAGCGCCCGGGCCACGCCGACGCGCTGCTGCTGGCCGCCGGAGAGCTGGTAGGGGTAGCGCTTGCCGAGGGCGGCGTCGAGCCCGACGCGCTCCATGAGTTCGGCGGCCACGGTGCGGGACTTCTCCTTGCCCCAGCCGAGCATGCGGGGCACGGTGGCGATGTTGTCGAGGATCGTCCGGTGCTGGAAGAGGCCGGCGTTCTGGATGACGTAGCCCATGGACCGGCGCAGGGTGGTGACCGGCCGGCGCTGGATGTCGTCGCCGTCCAGCAGGATGGTGCCCTCGCTGGGCTCCACCATCCGGTTGATCATGCGCAGGGTGGTGGTCTTGCCGCAGCCGGAGGGGCCGACGAGGACCGTGATCGAGCGGTCGGGTATCTCCAGGGAGAGCCGGTCGACCGCCACCGTGCCGTCCGGGTACCGCTTGGTGACTGAATCCATCCGTATCAAGACGCGGATTGCCCTTCGGGATCTGGCAGAAGCTGCCCGCTCCGGCCTGTGGGGTGGGGCCGGTCGCCGGCCGAGTGCAGACGGCGGGAGGTGCGGGGCCCGTTGGCTGGGGCACGCCTTCCCCCTGGTCAGGGTTTCACACCGGGCAATTGCCGGACCTGGGCCGGGGTTGTTTTCACGTCCTTGTCATACGGCGCAACACGACGGCCCGGGACCGGATGGTCGCCGAGCCGTCGGGGGTGGGTGGGCGTCAGCTCCCCTCGGGCGCCAGCCGCAGGGAGATGCTGTTGATGCAGTACCGCTGGTCGGTCGGGGTCGGGTAGCCCTCGCCCTCGAAGACGTGACCGAGGTGCGAGCCGCAGCGGGCGCAGCGGACCTCGGTGCGCAGCATGCCGTGGGAGCGGTCCTCGATCAGCTCGACCGCGTCGGTGTCCTTCGGGTCGTAGAAGGACGGCCACCCGCAGTGCGAGGCGAACTTGGTGTCGGAGGTGAACAGCTCCGCCCCGCAGGCCCGGCAGGAGTAGACGCCCTTGGTGGTGGTGTCGGTGTACTCACCGACGAAGGCCGGTTCGGTGCCGGCCTGGCGCAGCACGGCGTACTCGGCCGGCGCCAGCTCCGCGCGCCACTGCTCGTCCGGCTTGTCGACGTCGTACGGCATGAGTCTCAGCCCCTTGCTTCGCTCGGCTAATACGGCTGGCCCGGTGCTGCGGCCGGTCCGGCGCCTTCGGCCGGTCCGGTGCTACAGCTGGTCCAGGATGAGCGGGCCGAGGTCCGTGACGTCGCCCGCGCCCATGGTGAGAACGAGATCGCCCGCCTTCGCCATTCCCGCGACCACCGCGGGGGCCTCCGCCTTGTCGTGGACGGCGGTCACGTCGGCACCGGCGGCCCGGGCTGCCTCGATGATCAGCTCGCTGGTGATGCCCGGGATCGGGTCCTCGCGGGCCGGATAGATGTCCAGGACGACCGAGGCGTCCGCGAGGGCCAGGGCCGCGCCCATCTCCTTGCCCAGCTCCTGGGTCCGGGAGAAGAGGTGCGGCTGGAAGAGGACGAGGATCCGGGCGTCGCCGACCGCGGCGCGCATGGCCTCCAGGTCGGCGGTCATCTCGGTGGGGTGATGCGCGTAGGAGTCGACGACCTGGACGCCGGCCGCCTCGCCCTTGAGCTGGAGCCGCCGCTTCACACCGGTGTACGCGGCCAGCGCGGGGGCGAGGTCGGCGGCCGGGACGCCGAGCGCGGCGCCGGCGGCGAGGGCGGCCACCGCGTTCAGGGCGTAGTGCCGGCCGGGGACGGAGACGCGGAAGGTGAGCTGCTCGCCGTCCATCAGGACGGTGACCTCGCTGGTCAGGCCGTGCGGGACGACGGAGACCACGCGCACGTCGGCGTCCTCGGCCTCGCCGTAGGTCACGGTGCGCACCGAGCGCGGGGACGCGGCCAGGCGCCGGGTCAGCTCCCGGGCGCCCGCCTGGTCGGCGGAGACCACCAGGGTGCCGCCGGGCACGATCTTGTCGGCGAACGTCTCGAAGGACTCGTAGATCTCGTCCAGGGAGGCGTAGTTGGCGTGGTGGTCCAGCTCCACGTTGAGGACGATGGCGACCTCGGGGGCGTACTTGTGGAAGCTGCGGTCGCTCTCGTCGGCCTCGGCGACGAAGATGTCGCCCTCGCCGTGCCGGGCGTTGGAGCCGGGGGCGTCCAGGTCGCCGCCGATGGCGTAGGACGGGTCAAGGCCCAGCTCGGTGAGGGAGACCGCCAGCATGGAGGTGGTGGTGGTCTTGCCATGCGTGCCGGCCACCGCGATCGGGCGCAGCCCGGTCATCAGCGCGGCCAGCGCGTCGGAGCGGTGCACGACCGGGACGCCCAGCTCGGCGGCGCGCACCAGCTCCGGGTTGTCGGCGCGGATCGCGGAGGAGACGACGACGCAGCTCGCGTCGTCGGCGAGGTGCCCGGCGGCGTGCCCGATGTGCACGGTGGCGCCCAGCGCGCGCAGCGCGTCGGCGGTGGCGGACTCCCTGGCGTCGCTGCCCGCGACGGCGGCGCCGCGGCTGGCGAGGATCTTGGCGATGCCCGACATCCCGGCGCCGCCGATGCCGATGAAGTGCGGTCGGTCCATGGCGGTAGGAAGGCCGGGTGCCATGCGCTGTTCTCCCCTTGCGGTGCCGGTGCGTCGGTGGTGCGGGTGGGTCGGTCGTGCGGCCTCAGCCTATGCCTTGGCGTGGGAGAAGAGCTTCAGCACCGGCACGCCGACCTTGTGGCGGGCCCGGGAGGCCCAGTCCCGGTGGAAGAACTCCTCCACGTAGTGCGGGTCGGTCAGGACGATCACCTCGTCGGCGCCGGTCTCGGCCACGACGGCTCTGAGGGCGTCCAGCGGGTGGTCCTCGATGAGGCGGCCCTCGGCGGTGGCGCCGGAGGCGCGCAGCGCGGCCAGCGAGACCTCCAGGGCCCGCGCCCCGACGCTCTTGGCCTCCGCGCCCTCGGGGGTCTCGCCCTCGCGCACGGCGTCGTCCAGCTCGCCGAGGGCGACGTCGTCGATGGCGCGCAGCAGCACGTCGGCCTGGTCGCCGCGCGGCTGGAGCAGCACGTGGAAGCCGACCTGCTCCTCGCCGTGCAGGGTGGTGACGAATTCCACGTCGGCGGACGTCAGGGCCTTCTCGATCATCAAAACGCTGGTGAACACCTAACGTCCCTTCTCCTCGGGGGGCCGTGTCCCGGCCCCTGCGCACACCATCCTGCCCCGTGATCGCACGGGTATCGCCGGTTTCCGGGTGCCCGGCGCGGATCGAACGGAACGAAGGGTTCCGCTCGGCGCCGCGGCGTCAGGCACGCCGGTAGCGGCTGAAGAGGAAACCTTCCTCCTCCAGGAGGGAGGCGAGGGCGAGGCGGTGCGGCATCTCGACGCCCGGGCCGCCGGCGATGCGCTGGGCGTCGCCCGCGGTGAGCGTCGGAGAGACGGTGAGACACAGCTCGTCCAGGACGCCGGCCGCGACGAAGTGGCCGAGGAGGCGGGGGCCGCCCTCGGTCAGCAGCCGGGTGTGGCCGAGGGCGGCCAGCGCGCGGACGGCGCGGTCGGGGTCGACGCCTTCGCCGTCGCCGGCGGTCACCACGCGGGCGCCGGCCCGCTCGGCCGCCGCGACGCGGGCGGGGTCGGCGGCGGCGCCGGTGAGGATCAGGGTGGGGACCAGGGGGGAGGTGAACAGCGGCAGGTCGAGGTCGAGGTCGAGGCTCGCGCTGACCACCGCGATCGCCGGCGCGGGTGCCTGGCCGGCGGCTTGGCGGGCCTCGGCGAACTCCGGGCGGGCGCGTGCGGGGCGGTATCCCTCCCGGCGTACGGTCTCGGCGCCGGCGATCACCACGTCGGCGAGGGCGCGGAGGGTGCCGAAGATGCGCATGTCGGAGGCGCCGGAGATCGGTTGTGACCGTCCGTCGTGCTGGGCGGCGCCGTCGAGGGTGGAGACCATGTTGGCCCGGAGCCAGGCGCCGCGCTCGCCGTACTCGGCCGGCGCCGGGTAGGCGTAGGCGGCGGCCAGCTCGGCGAGGCTCCACTCCTTCCCGTCCGGGTGGGGGGTCGGGTCGGGCACGGGGAACAGGCGTCGCATGCGGTGCAGTGTTCCACGAGGGGCTGCGCCGTGGGGGGCGGGGCTCTGTCCCCGGGTGCGGGTGCGTCGTGGCTGGTCGCGCCCGCGCGGCGGAGCCGCAGATCGACACAGCCCCGCGCCCCTTGGGGGTGCAGTCACACCGGCCGTGTCGCGGGCGACCGCCCCGCCGTCAAGGGGTTGGGCTCCCTTCGCGGGTGCGGGTGCGTCGTGGCTGGTCGCGCAGTTCCCCGCGCCCCTGGGGGGGGTGCAGTCACGTCCGCCGTGTCGTGGGCGGACGGGGCGGGGGCGGGCCGACCACCCGCCCTCCACCGAACCGGCACGAGACCCGGCAGCTCCGCCCGCACCCCACCCGACCACCCCGCCCGCACCCAACCCGGCAAGGGGCGGTGGGCCTCTCCGCAGGGCCTACCATGGAGCACCGTGTCGTCCTCCTCCCCCGCCCCCGGTCCCGCCGCCTCCGGATCCCGTGCGATATCCGACGGTGAGCCGCTGTCCCTCTGCGCGCGCGAGCCGCACGTGCCCGCGGAGCGGCTGGTCGCCGAGATGGTGCCGCCGCCGCGCTTCGACTCGGTGCGCTTCGATACGTATCTGCCCGACCCGAACCAGCCCAGCCAGAGCGAGGCCGTCCGGGTCCTGGAGGGCTTCGCGGCCGGCCTGGGCGAGCAGGCGCGGGGCGGCGGCCGTCGGGGCTTCCTCGGACTGGGCCGGAGCAAGGCCCCCAAGGTGCCGGCCGGCCCGCGCGGCGTCTACCTCGACGGCGGCTACGGCGTCGGCAAGACCCACCTGCTGGCCTCCCTGTGGCACGCCACCCCGGCGGAGCCGGCGCGGAAGGCGTTCGGCACCTTCGTGGAGCTGACCAACCTGGTCGGCGCCCTCGGCTTCCAGCAGACCGTGCGGACGCTGTCCGGGCACCGGCTGCTGTGCATCGACGAGTTCGAGCTGGACGACCCCGGCGACACCGTCCTCGTCTCCACCCTGCTCGGCCGCCTCGTGGACGAGGGCGTGGCGCTGGCCGCCACCTCCAACACGCTGCCCGGCAAGCTCGGCGAGGGCCGGTTCGCGGCGGCCGACTTCCTGCGCGAGATCCAGGGCCTGTCCGCCCACTTCCGCGCCCTGCGCATCGACGGCGAGGACTACCGCCACCGCGGCCTGCCCGAGGCGCCGGCGCCGCACTCCGACGAGCAGGTCACCCGGGCCGCGCACGCCACCCCCGGCGCCTCCCTGGACGACTTCGCCGCGCTCCTCGACCACCTCGCCCGGGTGCACCCGAGCCGCTACGGCGCGCTGACCGACGGCCTCGCGGCGGTCTGCCTCACGGGGGTGCGCCCGGTGCCCGACCAGTCCACGGCGCTGCGGCTCGTGGTCCTCGCCGACCGGCTCTACGACCGCGAGGTGCCGGTGGCGGCCTCCGGGGTGCCCTTCGACCGGCTGTTCAGCGAGGAGATGCTGAACGGCGGCTACCGGAAGAAGTACTTCCGCGCGATCTCCCGGCTCACCGCGCTGGCCCGGGACGCGGCCCGCCTGGTCGAGGCCGGCTGACCGAAGCCGCGCACAGAGGGCGCTGAACAGCGCCTTCGCGCCATCCACCCATCGGTTTCCGGCTCTTCTCATCTCGTAACGCTCAGTTAACCCTGCGACCGGCTGCGCGACGCTACCGTGATCCTTGACCAAACGTTGACCAGGTACTGACCGACCCTTGGCCAGTGCTTGACGCGTGAACAACCCGACGCGCCCCCACAGCGCGCCAGGAGGTAGCACCATGCAGCCCCTCATCGACCACGCCCGCTCGTTCGGACAGCGCCCTGAGGAGTTCGCCGGACTCGCCGCCGGCCAGTCGCCGGAGGTCCTCTTCATCACCTGCTCCGACTCCCGGGTGGTGCCGGCCCTGATCACCGGCGCCCGCCCCGGCCAGCTCTTCGAGCTGCGCACCGCGGGCAACATCGTCCCGCCGCACGGCGCGGGCCGCCCCTCCGGCGAGGCCGCCACCATCGAGTACGCCGTGGAGGTGCTCGGCGTCCGGGACGTCGTCGTGTGCGGCCACTCGCACTGCGGCGCCGTCGGCGCCCTGGTGCGCGGCGACGACCTGACCGCCGTGCCGGCCGTGCGCGACTGGCTGGCGCAGGCCGCGGACGCGCCCGCCGGCGGCGACCCCGCCGACCCGGCCGTCGCCGTGCAGCACCACGTGCTGGCCCAGCTGCTGCGGCTGCGCTCCTATCCGTGCGTCGAGCGGCGCCTCGCGGAGGACCGGCTGCGACTGCGCGGCTGGTACTACGAGGTGCACACCGGCACCGTGCGCGAGCACCGCGCGGCCACCGACGCGTTCGAGGCGCTGTGAGCGCCCGGACGGACGCGCCGACGCGCTTCCCGTACCTGCGACAGGACGTCGCCGCGTCGCTCGTCGTCTTCCTGGTCGCCCTGCCGCTGTGCGTGGGCGTCGCCGTCGCCTCCGGGGTGCCCGCCGAACTGGGCCTGGTCACCGGCATCGTCGGCGGCCTCGTCACCGGCCTGCTGCCCGGCAGCAGCCTCCAGGTGTCCGGCCCGGCCGCCGGGCTGACCGTGCTGGTCTTCGGCGCGGTCGACGCGTACGGGCTGCCCGCGCTCGGCGTCATCGTGCTGGCCACCGGGCTCGTCCAGCTGGCGCTCGGCGCCCTGCGGCTCGGGCGCTGGTTCCGGGCGATATCCCTGGCGGTGGTCGAGGGCATGCTGGCCGGCATCGGCCTGGTGCTGATCGCCGGGCAGCTGTACGCGGCGGCCGGGCAGCAGGCCCCCGCCTCCGGCGTGGACAAGATCACCGGCCTGCCCGGGGCCGCCCTCGACGCCGCCGGCAGCACCGCCGCGCTCACCTCGCTGGCCCTGGGCGCCGGCACCGTGGCGGTGCTGGTCCTCTGGAAGCGGCTGCCGGGGCCGGCGCGGGCGGTGCCGGGCGCGCTGGCCGCGGTCGCCCTGGCCACGGCGGCCACCTCCCTGCTGGGCCTCTCGGTGGCCAGCGTCGAGGTCAGCGGCCTGCTGGCCGCCGTGCAGCCGCCGGGGGCGGACGCCTTCGGCGAGCTGGCGAGCCCGGCCGTGCTCGGCACCATCGCCGCCTTCGCGCTGATCGCCTCCGCGGAGAGCCTGTTCAGCGCCGCCGCCGTGGACCGGCTGCACACCGGCCCGCGCACCGAGTACGACAAGGAGCTGGTCGCGCAGGGCGCGGGCAACACGGTGTGCGGGCTGCTCGGCGCGCTGCCGATGACCGCGGTGATCGTGCGCAGCTCCGCCAACGTCGCGGCGGGCGCGCGCACCAAGGCGTCCCGCGTGCTGCACGGCGTGTGGCTGCTGCTGTTCGCGGCGCTGCTGCCCTCCGTGCTGGCCCTCATCCCGCTGCCCGCCCTGGCCGGCCTGCTGATCCACGCGGGCTGGAAGCTGATCCCGTTCCGGGGGCTGGCGGTGCTGTGGCGGGGCCACCGGGGCGAGGCGCTGATCCTGGTGGTCACGGCCGTCTCGATCGTCGCGGTGAACATGTTCGAGGGCGTGCTGATCGGCCTGGCCCTGTCGGTGGCCAAGACCGCCTGGCAGACCTCGCACCTGCGCCTCGACGTCGTCGACAAGGGAGCGGGACCGGTCCAGGCCCACCTGAGCGGCAACGCGACCTTCCTGCGGCTGCCGAAGCTCCTGGAGAGCCTGGAGGCGCTGCCGCCGGACCGCCCGGTCGAGCTGGACCTGTCCGGGCTGCACCACCTCGACCACGCCTGCCGCACGGCGCTGGAGAACTGGGCCGAGCGGCACGGCGCGAGCGGCACCGCCACGGTGAAGGTCACCGAACCGGCCGGCGCCGGCTGAGGCGTAGCCTGGGACTCCCTGCCGGGCATATCGTGACATCGAACCCTTTGGGTGAGGAGGGTCGCCATGCTCCAGGAGCTGCTGACCGCCGTGGTCGCCGCCGGAGGTGTCGGGGCGCTCTACGCCGCCACGGCCGCGCGGGTCGTCAAGCAGTACGAGCGCGGGGTCGTCTTCCGGCTCGGCCGGCTGGCGGGCGACGTACGGGCACCGGGCTTCACGATGGTGGTGCCCTTCGTGGACCGGCTGCACAAGGTGAACATGCAGATCGTCACGCTGCCGGTGCCCGCCCAGGAGGGCATCACCCGGGACAACGTGACCGTGCGGGTCGACGCCGTGGTCTACTTCCGGGTCATCGACGCCGCCCACGCGCTGGTCCGCGTCGAGGACTACCGGTTCGCGGTCTCCCAGATGGCGCAGACCTCGCTGCGCTCGATCATCGGCAAGAGCGACCTGGACGACCTGCTCTCGGACCGGGAGAAGCTCAACCAGGGCCTGGAGCTGATGATCGACAGTCCGGCCGTCGGCTGGGGCGTGCAGATCGACCGGGTGGAGATCAAGGACGTCTCCCTGCCGGACACCATGAAGCGCTCGATGGCCCGCCAGGCCGAGGCCGACCGGGAGCGCCGGGCCCGGATCATCAACGCCGACGCCGAGCTGCAGGCGTCCAGGAAGCTCGCCGAGGCGGCCCAGCAGATGTCCGAGCAGCCCGCCGCGCTCCAGCTGCGGCTGCTCCAGACGATCGTCGCGGTGGCCGCCGAGAAGAACTCGACGCTGGTGCTGCCCTTCCCGGTGGAGCTGCTGCGGTTCCTGGAACGGGCGGCGCAGGAGCGGCCGGCGGAGCACTGAGTCCGTCGCCCGTGCGGTGACACGGGGTGACACGTGTCGCACGCGTGGTTCCCGGGCCCACAGGGAGGTGATAGACACGGCGGGGTCACTGTCCTGTCCGCCAGCAGGAAGGTCACCCCATGTCCGTGTCCGACGCCCCCTCGGGCCCGTCCGCGACCCGCCGCCAACTGCTCGCCCGCACGGGCGCCGTCGGGGCGGGCATCGCCTTCACCGGCGCCCTCTCCGAACTCTTCGCCGGCACCGCCGCAGCCCAGCCCCTCGGCCGGGCCGGCTACGGCCCCCTGGTCCCCGACCCCGACGGCCTGCTCGACCTGCCCCGGGGCTTCCGCTACCGCGTGCTGTCCCGCGAGGGCGACGCCCTGCGCTCCGGCGAGGGCCGCGTCCCCTCCCACTGCGACGGCATGTCGGCCTTCGCCGCGCGCTCCCGGGACGGCCGCGCCCGGGTCCGCCTGGTCCGCAACCACGAGAACCGCGCCGACGCCGCGATCCCGGTCCCGACGGCCGCCGGGCTCACCTACGACCCGGCCGGCAAGGGCGGCTGTACGGCGCTGACCCTCGACGCGCGCAACCACGTCCTCGCCGAACGGGTCGCCATCGCCGGCACCGCCGTCAACTGCGCGGGCGGGCCCACCCCCTGGCACACCTGGCTGACCTGCGAGGAGACCGAGGACCGGGCCGGCACCAACGGCTACACCAAGGACCACGGCTTCATCTTCGAGGTCGATCCCGAGGACCCGCACCGCAGCGGCGCGGTGCCGCTCACCGCGATGGGCCGCTTCCAGCACGAGGCGATCGCCGTCGACCCGCGGCGCGGGATCGTCTACGAGACGGAGGACGCCTTCGAGCGCCCCTTCGGCCTCTTCTACCGCTTCCTGCCGAAGAAGCCGCTCGGCGGCACCGGCTCGCTGCGCGCGGGCGGCCGGCTCCAGGCGATGCGCGTGCCCGGCGTACCCGACCTCTCCACCATCCAGGAGACCGGCGCCGTCTTCGAGGGCATCGAGTGGGTGGACGTGCCCGACCCGCTGGCCGCCGCGACGCCCATCCGCTTCCAGGACTTCGGGCGCGGCGGCATCACCCACGCGCAGAAGCTGGAGGGCTGCTACTGGGGCGGGAGCAGCGTGTACTTCGTGTCGTCCTTCGCCCGCAGCGCGGACGGCTCGGCCGCCGACCACTACGGCCAGATCTGGCGCTACGACCCCGAGCGGCGCCGGCTCACCCTGGTGATCGTCTTCGGCCCGGACACCGACGTGCAGCTGCCCGGCGAGTCCCCGGACAACATCTGCCTGGCCCCCAGCGGCGGCCTGATGGTCTGCGAGGACGGCAACGGCGCCCAGCACGTCTTCGGCCTCACCCGGCGCGGCGAGGTCTACGCGATGGCGCGCGGGCGGCAGAACATCGGCACTCCCGACGACCCCGAGTGGGGCGAGTTCGCCGGCGTCACCTTCGCCCCCGACGGCGGCACGATGTACGTCAACTGCTACACCCCGGGCACGACCTTCGCCGTGACCGGCCCCTGGGACCGGTAGCGCGGTGCGCCCCGCGGCGGAGGGTCACCGAGGCCGCCGCGGGGTACCCGGCGCGCCATGACCGAGAACCCGCACGTCAGCGGCTCGTACTGGCTGCACACCGCGCCGGGCGGCGCGCCCCGCCCCGCACTCGACGAGGACCTCCGCGTCGACGTGGCCGTGATCGGCGCCGGCATCGCCGGGCTGAGCGCGGCGTGGGAGCTGGCCCGGGCCGGGCGCACGGTGGCCGTCCTGGAGGCCGGGCGGGTCGCGGCCGGCGTCACCGGGCACACCAGCGCCAAGCTGACCGCCCTGCACACGCTGGTCTACGACCGGCTGCGCCGCACCCGGGGCGCCGAGGCGGCCCGCCTGTACGCCCGCTCGCAGACCGAGGCGATCGAGCGCGCCGCCGGGATCGTGGACGAGCTGGGCCTCGACTGCGACTGGGAGACCCGTAGCGCCTACACCTACGTCCTCGGCGAGGACCGGGTGGACGAGGTGCGGGCCGAGGCCGAGGCGGCGGCGGAGGCCGGGTTGCCGGCCGCCTTCACCACCGAGACGGGACTGCCGTTCCCGGTGGCCGGCGCGGTGCGGGTGAGCGGGCAGGCGCAGTTCCACCCGCGCAAGTACCTGCTGGCCCTCGCCGCGGACCTGGAGGCGCACGGCGGGCGGATCTTCGAGGACACCGTGGTGCACGGTCTCGAGGAGGGGTCGCCGTGCCGGGTGTCGATCGGCACCGGGGCGACCGTCACCGCCGCCGACGTCGTGGTCGCCACCCACTACCCGGTCTTCGACCGGGCACTGCTGTTCGCGCGCCTCTCCCCGCGCCGGGAACTGGTGGTGGCCGGCGAGATCGCGGCGGACCGGGACGTCGAGGGCATGTACATCACCCCGGACGAGAACACCCGCTCGGTGCGCACCGCGCCCCTAAACGACCCGGCGCGCCGGGTCCTCGTCGTCACCGGCGAGCACTTCACCCCCGGCACCGGCGACACCAGGGAGCGCTTCGGCCGGCTCTCCGACTGGGCCGCCCGGCACTTCCCCGGCGCCGACCTGACCTGGTCCTGGGCCACGCAGGACATCGACCCCACCGACACCGTGCCCATGGTGGGCCCGCTGCACCAGGGCGCCCGGCACACCTGGGTCGCCACCGGGTTCGGCGGCTGGGGGCTGAGCGGCGGCATCATGGCGGGCCGGCTGCTGTCCCGGCAGATCACCGGCGAGGAGTGCGCCTGGAGCGGGCTGTACGACCCGCGCCGGCTGCGCACGGCGGTGCGTGAGGCGCCGGCGCTGCTGAAGACGCAGGCGGAGGTGGCCAAGCACTTCGTCGGCGACCGGCTGCGCCCGGTGCCGCCGGTGGACGCGCTGCCGCCCGGCGAGGGCGCCGTGGTCCGGGCCGGCGGCGACAAGCTCGCCGTCTACCGCGACGAGGCCGGCGCCCTGCACGCGGTGTCGCCGCGCTGCACCCACCTGGGCTGCCTGGTCGGCTTCAACGCCGCCGAACGCGCCTGGGAGTGCCCCTGCCACGGCTCCCGCTTCGGCATCGACGGCAAGGTGATCGAGGGCCCGGCGACGAAGCCGCTGGAGCGGCGGGACATCTGACCGCCCCCGGGCCCGAAGCCACCCGCACGCAGAAGCCACGCACACGAGGACGTGCATACCCCCTTGCGCAATGGTCAAGAAACGTTGACCATTGCTCGCATGCCCACCGAAGACCTCCCCGAGACGTTCCACGTCACCACCGACGAGCAACTGCGCGCCGTCTCCAGCCTCACCCGGCACCGGATCATGGCCGTACTCCGCTTCGAGCCGGCGACGATCACGCAGATCGCCGAGCGGGTGGGCCTCGCGAAGGGAAGCTCCAGCTACCACGTGCGGCTCCTGGAGCGGGCCGGCCTGGTGAAGGTGGTGCGGACCCGGAAAGTGCGGGGGGTCACCGAGCGGTACTACGCGATGGCCGCGCGGGCGATCGTGCTGCCGGACCCGGGCGAGGGAGGTCCCGACGTGCTGATGCGGCACGCGGTGGCGGACCTGGAGGCGTCGCCCCCGGACGGCGGGCGGCACGTGCGGATGGCGCATCTGCGGCTCACCGAGGAGCAGTTCGAGGAGCTGGGGGCGCGGCTGCAGGCGCTGGCGGACGAGTACCGGGAGCTGTCCGACCCGGCGCTCCCGGACGTGTCGCTGGCCTTCGCGCTGTTCCGCCCGGCGCCGCTCGGACCGGCGGACGGGGAGACCGAGTGAAGCAGGCGGACGGAAAGCTCCCGGCCGGGTTCGGACGGCTGTGGACCGCGCAGACGGTGTCCTCCCTCGGTGACGGGGTGTCGCACGCCGCGCTGCCGCTGCTCGCGCTCACGCTGACGCGGGATCCGATGGCGCTCGCCGTCGTCTCGGCCGCCGGGACGCTGCCGTGGCTGCTCTTCGGGGTGCTCGGCGGCGCGCTGGTGGACCGCTGGGACCGCCGGCGCACGATGTGGGTCACGGACGCGGCGCGCGCGGCGCTGCTGGCGATACCGGCGGCGGCGACGGTGCTCGGCGTGCTGAGCATCCCCCTGCTGGCGGCCGTCGCCTTCCTGCTCGGCCTCGGCGGGCTCTTCTTCGACACGGCCGCCACGGCCTACCTGCCGGACCTGCTGCGCCGCGACCCCGCGCTCCTGACCCGCGCCAACTCCCGGCTGCGCGGGGCCCAGACGGCCATGTCCGGCTTCGCGGGACCGCCCGCGGGCAGTGCGCTGCTGGCGCTCGGGCGGGCGTTCCCGCTGCTCGCCGACGCGGTGTCGTTCCTGCTCTCCGCGCTGCTCGTCCGCGCGCTGCCCGCCGCGCCCCGGCCCGCGCCGGAGGCCAGCGAGCCGCTGCTGCGGCAGGCGCGGGCCGGGGCGTCGTACGTCTTTGGGGACCGGCTGCTGCTCGGGCTGGCGCTCCGCCCGGCGGTCGGGAACATCGCCTTCCTCGCCGTGGAGACGGTCCTCGCCCTCTTCGCGCACGACCGCCTCGGCATCGACACCTACGGCTTCGGCCTGCTCCTCACGGCGGAGGCCACCGGCGGCCTGCTCGGCGCGGCCGTCGCCTCCCGCCTCGGCCGCCGGCTCGGCACCGGCACCGCGCTGACCTGCACGGCCGCCGTAGAGGGGCTCGCCATCCTCGGCCTGGCCGCCGCCCCGGACCCGTACCTGGCCGGTCTCGCGCTCGCCGTCTGCGGGGCCGGCATGGGCGCCACGATGGTGCTCGGGCCCTCCCTGCGGCAGGCGATCGTCCCGGCCCACCTCATGGGCCGGGTCGCCGCCACCTCCCGCATGCTCGCCATGTGCGCCGCCCCCGTCGGGGCCTTCGCCGGCGGCTGGCTGGCCGGCGCCTACGGCGTCCGCACCCCGCTCTGCGCCGCCGGCGTCCTGCTACTGGCGATGACGGCGGTCACGGCGTCCATGACCGGCGACCGCCGGGTCGAGGCGGCGCTGCGTGCCGCCGCGCCGGCCGGCGCTGGCCCGGGAGGGTGACCTCTCGGGCACGTCGCCCGAGATAGTCGTACAACCCGACGACCACACTCCTACGTTCGTACGGTGATCACTCTCGTACGCCGTGCCGCCGTCCTCAGCGCCTTGGGCGCCGCCCTCGCCGCCTGCGGCACCGCCACCGCCCCGCACGCCCCGCACCCCGGCGCGTCCGCGCCCTCCGCCGCCCCGTCCGCCTCGGCCACCGCGCCCTCCCGGCCGCCCACCCTCGCGCCGGGACCGGCCGGTCTCACGCCGGTCTTCGAGCACGGGCCGCGCGCCGGGGCGAAGACGGTCGCCCTCACCTTCGACGCCGACATGACCGCCGACCAGGGGCCGCGCGCCGCGGCGGGCGAGCAGTTCGACAACCCGCAGCTCATCGCGACGCTGCGGCGGCTGAAGGTGCCGGCCACGGTGTTCATGACCGGCCGCTGGGCCGAGGAGTACCCGGACCAGGCCCGCGCGATCGGCCGGGACCCGCAGTTCGAGATCGCCAACCACTCCTACAGCCACTACTCCTACACCCCCGACTGCTACGGCCTGCCCACCGTGGCGCCCGAGGAGATGCGCCCGGACCTGGAGCGCGCCTACACCGCCTTCCGCAAGGCGGGCGTGCCGAACCCGATGCCGTACTTCCGCTTCCCCGGCGGCTGCCACGACCAGAACTCCCTGAAGGCCCTCGCCGCGACCGGCGTGACGGCCGTGCAGTGGGACGTGGTGAGCGGCGACGCCTTCGCCACCGACGCGGACGCGGTGGCCCGGCAGGTCCTGGAGGGCGTGCGGTCAGGCTCCGTGGTCGTCATGCACTGCACCCGCAGCGCGGCCCCGGTGACCGAGCAGGCGGTCCGCACGATCGTGCCGGCGCTGCGCGAGCAGGGGTACCGGTTCGTGAAGGTGTCGGAGCTGATCGGGGCGAGCACGGGGCGGGCGTCCTAAGGTGGCGGGATGAGCGCGGAAGTGACGACCGGGGACGAGCGGGAGGCCGGCGGGCCGGTGTACGCGGAGTGCGTGCTGTGCCAGGAGCCCACCGAGTATCCCGAAGCGCACCGGGGCATCACCCTCTGCCCGGTCTGCGAGTGGCAAGAGGCGCAACGGACGGCCTGCTCGGGCTGAGCGACGGAGCAAGGCCCCGGGCTTGGCAGACTGGGGGCGTGACTTATGAGCAGGCGCCCGTCAGCGACAGCCCCTTCCGCCCCGAGCCCGGTGACCGCGACCTCGCGCCGCAGTTCGTCCTGCCGCTCGTCGTCCGCATCGAACGCGCCGAGCCGCCCGCCCGTACCGACGCCCTGGAGGCGGCGGCGCGGGCGGTGCTGGTGATCCTCGGCGACGAGCGGTCCAGCGGCGACGGCGAGTGGGCGCGGGCGATGCGGGACTGGCAGGACGCCCGGATCCGCAAGGTGGTGCGCCGGGCGCGCGGCGCGGAGTGGCGGCGCGCGGAGGCGCTGCCCGGCATCACGGTGACCACCGGCTCCGCCGAGGTGCGGGTCTTTCCGCCGGTCCCGCTGGACGGCTGGCCCAAGGACCTGGCCCGCCTCCAGGTCTCCGGCACCGACCTCGACGACCCGGAGCCCCCGGCCGCCCCCGATCTCGCGGCGCCGGTGCTGTGGATGAACCCGGACCTCGGCATGTCGGCCGGCAAGGCGATGGCGCAGGCCGGGCACGGTGCCCAGCTCGCCTGGTGGGAGCTGACGGAGCCGCAGCGGGCCGCCTGGCGCGCGGCCGGCTACCCGCTTGCGGTGCGGGAGGCGGACCCGGCCCGCTGGGACGGCCTCACCGCGAGCGGCCTCCCGGTGGTGCGCGACGCCGGCTTCACGGAGATCGCCCCGGGCTCGTGCACGGTGGTCGCCGACCATCCGGCGCTGCGATAAGGGGCCGGGCGGGAAGCTCAAGTCTTGCTCTGAACATCCGGCAGCAGGGTTCGGCGCCGGCCGCCCGGGCCATATCCCCCGCAGACGGACGGGGGAGGAAGCGCATGGAGCGACTGGGAACCGGCATCGGATGGCGCCCGGAGATCGCCGACGCCGTGGAGCGGATGCCCGGCGTCGACTGGGTCGAGGCCGTGGCCGAGAACCTGTGCCCCGGCCATCTGCCCGACTCCCTGCTGCGGCTGCGCGAGCGGGGCGTCACCGTCGTCCCGCACGGCGTCTCGCTCGGCCTCGGCGACGCCGAGCGCCCCGACCCGGGCCGGCTGGCGGCGCTGGCGGAGCGGGCCGAGGCGCTGGGGTCGCCCCTGGTCACCGAGCACATCGCGTTCGTGCGGGCCGGCGGCGCGCTCACCGCCTCCCCCGCCCTGGAGGCCGGCCACCTGCTGCCGGTGCCGCGCACCCGCGACGCCCTGGACGTGCTCTGCGCCAACGTGCGGATCGCCCAGGACGCCCTGCCGGTGCCGCTCGCCGTGGAGAACATCGCCGCCCTGCTCGCCTGGCCCGGCGAGGAGCTGACCGAGGGCCAGTTCCTCTACGAGCTGGCCGACCGCACCGGCGTCCGGCTGCTCATCGACGTGGCGAACCTCCACACCAACCGGGTCAACCGCGGCGAGGACCCCGCCGAGGCGCTGCGCGACCTGCCGCTGGAGGCGCTGGCGTACGTCCATGTCGCGGGCGGCTTCGAGCGGGACGGCGTCTGGCACGACAGCCACGCCCACCCGGTGCCGGAGCCGGTCCTGGGCATCCTGACCGACCTGGCCTCGCTGGCGGAGCCGCCGGGCGTGCTCCTGGAGCGCGACGAGAACTTCCCCGCGCCGGAGGAGCTGGCGGGCGAGCTGGGGGCGATCCGCACGGCGGTGGCCAAGGGCCGCGCCGCCGCCGGGCACCGGTCCGCACCGGCTCCCACCGTGGCCGTGGCCGCCCGCCCGGACGTGGCACCGGTCGACGACGCCGTACGTCAGCGCCTCGGGCTCGCCCAGGCCGCGCTGCTGTCCGCCCTGGTGGCCGACACCCCCGTGCCCGAGGGGTTCGACCGGACGCGGCTCGCCGTGCAGGCCCGGGCGCTCGCCGGGAAGCGCGCCGACGTGGTCGCCAAGGTCGCCCCCGAACTGCCGGAGATCCTCGGCACCGGCTACCGGCCGGCGTTCGTCGCGTACGCCAAGGACCGCCCGCTGACCGGCGGTTACCGCCGCGACGCCCTCGACTTCGCCGCCTGGCTCCTCGACGCCGGGCGGGTGGTGGACGCCGGGGCGCGGCAGGAGGTGCGGGAGTGGTGGCGGGAGCGGTCGGGGTCGGTGCCGTACTCGCGCCGGCCGGGGGTCCGGCTGGCCCGCGCCACCCGGCGGGTGCTGCTGCGCCGCTGACGGCGGCACAGGCGTCCCACCTGGTGTCCCACGTCCCGGAATGTGGAAAGCCCATGGCGCCGACGTGTGCATCTGGCATACAAGTACGGCATGTTCTGGGCCCTCTTCCTCCTGCCGGCCTGGGCCGTCGCCGGCTCCGCGTGCCTGCGGCTGTGCCTGGCCGCCGTCCGCGCGGCGGCCACCGCGCCGGAAGCCGCCGGTGACGACCGCGCGCTGACCCTGTACGAGGCCGCGTTCCTGTCCGGCGGCCCTCGGCGGGTCGCCGACCTGACCCTCGTCTCCATGGCCCGCCAGCGCCGGCTGCTGCTCGCGCACACCGGCTGGGCGACCGTGGTCGATCCGCGCGGGCGGGACGAGATGGAGCGGTCGGTCATCGGGGCGATAGGCCCGGGCGGGCAGTCCCGGATAGCGCCGGTGCGGGCGGCGGCGGCCGGCACGGAGGCGGTGCGCGGGCTCGCCGACCGGCTGGTGGGCGCGGGCCTGGCGGTGCAGGACGGAGCAGGCAGCATCGCGGCGGGGGTGCGGCGGGTGCGCCTCGCCGCGCTGGCCGTGTGCGCGCTGGCCGCCCTCGCGCTGGCGCTGCCTGTGCCCAGCGACCTGCCGGACCGGCTGGTCGCCCTGTGGTTCGCGCTGCCCCTGGCGCTGACGCTGGGCAGCCTGCTCATCGCGCGGATGGAGGTCCACCCGTACTCGCGCTGGGCCTCCCCCGCCGGGCAGCGGCTCCTCACCGCCCTCACCCGGCGGCCCGGCGCGCCGGCGGACGACCCGGCCCAGCTGACCGCGGTGGCCCTGCTCGGCGTGCACGCCGTCGGCGAGCCCGACCTGCGGGCGGCCTTCGCGCACCGCGAGCGGTACCTGGAGGAGCCGGCGGCGCCGGGGCACTGAGCGCCCCGGCGTCCCGTTCAGGGGGTGTCAGGCGAGGCCGGCCACCAGGTCGGCGACGTCCTTGCGGCGGCCGGTGTAGAACGGCACCTCCTCGCGGACGTGCATCCGGGCCTCGGAGGCGCGCAGGTGGCGCATGAGGTCGACGATCCGGTACAGCTCGTCGGACTCGAAGGCGAGGAGCCACTCGTAGTCGCCCAGCGAGAAGGAGGCGACCGTGTTGGCCCGCACGTCCGGGTAGCCGCGGGCCATCTTGCCGTGGTCGGCGAGCATGCGGCGGCGGTCCTCGTCGGGCAGCAGGTACCAGTCGTAGGAGCGCACGAAGGGGTAGACGCTGACGTAGTCCCGGGGCGTCTCGTCGGCGAGGAAGGCCGGGATGTGCGAGCGGTTGAACTCGGCGGGGCGGTGCAGCGCCATGTTCGACCACACCGGGGCGAGCGCGCGGCCGAGGCGGGTGCGGCGGAAGAGGTTGTACGCCTCCTGGAGCTGGTCGGCGGTCTCGGCGTGCCACCAGATCATCACGTCGGCGTCGGCGCGCAGCCCGGAGACGTCGTAGGTGCCGCGGACGACGACGTCCTTGGCGGCGAGTTGGTCGAACAGCTGCTGGACCTCGTCGGCCCAGCCGGCGCGGTCCTCGGGCAGCGCGTCCTTCAGCTGGAAGACGGACCACAGGGTGTAGCGGATGACCTCGTTGAGGTCCTTGGCCAGCTTGCCCTTGTTGGGGATCCGGTCGGCGGCGGGGGTGGCGGCGGCGTCACTCATGGCCCTATTCTCCCGCCCCGCCGTGCGGGCTCTGCACCGGGTGGGCGGCGAGGTCCCGCTCGGCCGCCGCGTCGCCCAGGATCCGGTCGACGGCCGCGTACGCGCTCGCGATGCTCGCCGGGATGCCGACGCCGTCGTAGGCCGCCCCGCACACGGCCAGGCCGGGCAGCTTGGCGACCTGGTCGCGGACGCGGGCCACGCGCGCGTGGTGGCCGACGGGGTACTGCGGCAGGCCGTCGTCCCAGCGGGTGACGCGGGTGGCGACGGGGGTGGCGGTGAGGCCGGTGGCCTGTTCGAGGTCGTGGCGGGAGACGGCCACCAGGTCGTCGTCGTCGCGACCGAGGATCTCCGTCTCGCCGTGCCGGCCGACCGAGGTGCGCAGCACCATCAGGTCCGGGTCCTGGTCGGCGATCCACCGCCACTTGCGGGAGGCGAAGGTGGACGCCTTGATGGTGCGCCCGTCGACCGGGGGCACCAGGAAGCCGCTGCCCTCGGGGAGCGCGGCCGTCTCGGCGCGGCGGTAGGCGAGGGTGACCAGGGCCATGGAGGCGTACTCCACGCCGGCCAGGTCGGCCGCGGCGGCGGGCGCCTCGGCGGCGAGCAGCGCGGCGGCGGCCGGCGCGGGGGCCGCGACGACGACCGCGTCGGCGCGCAGTTCGCGCCCGGCGGCGGCGATCCGCCAGCCGTGCGGGGCGGTGCGGCGCAGCTCCGTCACGCGCGCGTGGGTGACGATCTCGCCGCCGCGCGCCCGGACCGACTCGGCGACGGCGAGGGGCAGCGTGCCGACGCCGCCGGCCAGGCCGGCGAAGACCGGGCCGGCGTCGGGGGCGGCGGCGGTGCGGGCCTGGATCGCGCGGACGGCCTCGGTGAGCGAGGTGTGCCTGCGGGCCGCCGCGAAGAGCTGGGGGACGGCCGAGCGCAGGGAGATGCGGTAGGCGTCGCCGGCGTAGACCCCGCCGAGCAGCGGCTCCACCAGGCGGTCGACGACCTCGCGGCCGAGGCGGGCGGCCACGTACTCCCCCACCGCCACGTCGTCGCCGACCTCGGTGCGCGGCAGTTCGGCGTCCTGGGCGATGCGGGCGAGGCCCTCCTCGGACAGCACGCCGGCCAGCGCGGCGGCGGTGCCGGGGACGCCCATGACGTGGCCCTTGGGCATGGGGCGCAGGGCGCCGCGGGTCCACAGGGCGGCGGTGGCGGTGGCCGGCGCCTGGAGGCGCTCGGCGAGGCCGACCTCGCGGGCCAGGCCGACCGCCTCGGGGCGGCGGGCCAGCATCGACTCGGCGCCCAGGTCGACGCGGACGCCGGCGACCTCGCCGGGCAGCAGCTTCCCGCCGACCCGCCCGGACGCCTCGAGCACCGTCACGCGGGCGCCCCGCTCCAGCAGCCGGTGCGCTGCGGCGAGCCCGGCGACACCGGCCCCGATGACGACGACGTGGCCCCGGGTCGGTGTCTGGTCTGCGCTCATGTCCCCAGCGTCTCAGACCGGGACGGCGGCTTCCCGGGCCGGTCCGGCGAGTCCGGACCGTGACCACTTCGGGACCGTTCCGCGTCGGCGTGCGGGCCGCTTCGCACGTCTGAGGAACGACGGCGGGGACAGGCCGGCCGTCCCATGATCCTCGGGGGGTGTGCGCCATGCGCACAGCACGTTCCGTACGATCCGTCCACGCCGCGGCCGGGCTGCTGCTCGCCGCGGCCCTCGCGCTGACCGGGTGCAGCGCGGCGGACAGCTCCGACTCCGGCGGCTCGGGCGACAAGGCCGCCGCGCGGTCCGACGGCAAGCCCGGGGCCCGTTCGGACGACGGGAGCGGCGCGGCCGGGAGCGACGGGGCCGCCGGCGGCAAGGCGCAGGCGTCCGCGCCGCCGAAGCTGACGCCGAGCCACATCATCCGCACCGTCTCGCTGTCCGTGCAGGTCAAGGACACCGCCAAGGCGCTCGCCGCCGCCCGCACGGCGACGGAGAACGCCGGCGGCTACGTCGGCGACGAGGACACCGCCCGGGACGAGGAGGGCCGCGAGGAGACCCAGGTCACGCTGCGGGTGCCCGTGGAGCGCTACGAGGCGGTCCTCGCCGACCTGGAGGGCGCCGGGAGGCTGCTCGAGCGCAACGCCAAGGCGGAGGACGTCGGCGACCAGGTCGTGGACGTGGAGAGCCGGGTGAAGTCGCAGCGGGCCAGTGTGGCCCGGGTGCGGGAGCTGATGGACCGGGCCACCCGGCTGAGCGACGTGGTGGAGCTGGAGGGGGAGCTGAGCAGCCGCCAGGCGGAGCTGGAGTCGCTGCTGGCCCGGCAGGCGGCGCTGAAGGACCGCACCAGCCTGGCCACCATCACGCTCTCCCTCTCCGAGGCACCGGTGAAGCCGGTCGTGAAGGACGAGGACGACGACGACCCCGGCTTCCTGGACGCGCTGGCGGGCGGCTGGGACGTCTTCGTGACGATGCTGCGCTGGATCGTGGTGGTCCTCGGCGCGGCGCTGCCCTTCCTCGCGGTGGCGGCGCTGGCGGTGCTGGTGTGGACGCGGCTCCATCCGGCCCGGCGGACGCGCCGCGAGCGCCCGGCGCCGAACGGCCCCGCCGTGCCCGCCCAGCCGCTGACCGGCCCGCTGCCGACGCACCGGGCCGCGCAGCACGAGGAGGGCGAGGGCGGCGCACGGGACTGAACCGCCCGCGCCCACGTAGCGTGTCCCGCATGACGCGCAACGGTGAGCGGGAGCGGCTGGTCGTGGTGGGCGGCGACGCGGCGGGGATGTCCGCCGCGTCGCAGGCCCGCCGCCTGCGGGGCGAGGACGAGCTGGAGATCGTGGCCTTCGAACGCGGCCACTTCACCTCGTACTCCGCGTGCGGCATCCCGTACTGGGTCGGCGGCGACGTGGACGAGCCGGACGACCTGGTGGCCCGCACCCCCGAGGAGCACCGGGCGCGCGGCATCGACCTGCGCATGCGCACCGAGGTGACCGCGCTCGACGTGGGCGGCCGGCGGGTCCGCGCCCGGGACGTGGCCACCGGGGCCGAGTCCTGGACGTCGTACGACAAGCTGGTCGTCGCCACCGGCGCCCGCCCGATCCGGCCCGACATGCCGGGCGTCGACGCGGCCGGGGTGCACGGGGTGCAGACGCTGGACGACGGCGAGGCGCTGCTCGACACGCTGAAGGGGGCGCGGGGGAAGCGCGCGGTGGTGGTCGGCGCCGGGTACATCGGCGTGGAGATGGCCGAGGCGCTGATCAACCGGGGCTACGAGGTGACGGTCGTCAACCGCGGCCGGGAGCCGATGTCCACGCTCGACCCGGACATGGGCCGCCTGGTGCACGAGGCGATGGAGGGCCTCGGCATCACGATGGTGAACGACGCGGAGGTGACCGAGCTGGCCACCGACGACGACGGGCGGGTGCGGGCGGTGGTCACGAAGGACGCCGAGTTCCCCGCGGACGTGGTGGTGCTGGGCATCGGTGTGCGCCCCGAGACCGCGCTCGCCGCGGACGCCGGGCTGCCGCTGGGCGCGCACGGCGGGCTGCTGACCGACAAGGCGATGCGGGTGCGCGGGCACCGGGACATCTGGGCGGGCGGCGACTGCGTCGAGGTGCTCGACCTGGTCTCGGGCCAGGAGCGGCACATCCCGCTCGGCACCCACGCCAACAAGCACGGCCAGGTCATCGGCACCAACGCGGGCGGCGGGTACGCCACCTTCCCGGGCGTGGTCGGCACGGCGGTCAGCAAGGTGTGCGACCTGGAGATCGCGCGGACCGGGCTGCGCGAGAAGGACGCGGAGCGGGTGGGGCTGCGCTTCGTGGCCGTGACCATCGAGTCCACCAGCCGGGCCGGGTACTACCCGGGGGCGTCGCCGATGACGGTGAAGATGCTGGCCGAACTGCGCACCGGCCGACTCCTCGGCGTGCAGATCGTCGGCCGGGAGGGCGCGGGCAAGCGGGTGGACGTCGGCGCGGTGGCCCTGACCGCCGGGATGACGGTGGAGCAGATGACGGCCCTGGACCTGGGCTACGCGCCACCGTTCTCCCCGGTCTGGGACCCGGTCCTGGTGGCGGCCCGCAAGGCGGTGGCGGCGGTGCGCTCGCACACCCCCTGACACGTACGGAGGCGTTCCGGGGGCACACCGGTTCGCGCCCGGCCCGTCGGGCACATGTCTTGCGTGGTCATCCCCGTTCATGACGTGAACCCGACGCGCCGCACCCCGTGGGTGACGTACGCGCTGATCGCCGCCAACCTGGCGGTGTTCCTGACCATGCCCGGCATGGCCGACTCCCTGACCGGCGGCGCGTCGCTGGCGCAGACCTGCCGCCTGGACGCCTTCCTCGGCCACTGGGCCGCGGTCCCGCAGGAGCTGATCCACCACACCCTCCCGCGCCTGGTCCCCACCGGCGCCACCGGGACGGGCCCGCAGGGCGCGGGCTGCGTGATCGGCCCGCCGGACTACGACAAGTCCCCCGAACTCAGCGTCCTGACCGCGATGTTCCTGCACGGCGGCTGGCTGCACCTGCTGGGCAACATGCTCTTCCTGTGGATCTTCGGCAACAACGTCGAGGACCGCATGGGCCACCTCCCCTTCCTCCTCTTCTACGGCGTCTGCGGCTACGCGGCGACCTACGGCTTCGCCCTCCTCGACCCCGCCTCGCGCACCCCGCTGATCGGCGCCTCGGGCGCGATCGCCGGCGTCCTCGGCGCGTACCTGGTCCTCTATCCGCGCGCCCGCGTCTGGGTCCTCGTCCCCTTCCTGATCTTCCTGCCCCTCCGCCTCCCGGCCTGGCTGGTCCTCGGCCTCTGGTTCGTCCTGCAGGCGCTCTACTCCTACGGCGGCGCCGTCTCCGCCGACGCGGGCACCGTCGCCTACGGCGCCCATGTGGCGGGCTTCCTCCTCGGCATGCTGATCGCGGTGCCGCTCAGGCGCGGCACTCCCCCACCGCCGGAGCCGCCCGGCATCCTCTTCGGCCGGCGGGCCCGGCAGCCCCGGCAGGCCCACTGGTGACAGCGGGGCCCCCGAGACGGCCGCGATAGGGTGAATCGCGACCGGCCGGACGGGTCGTTCCGCGAGCCGAGGAAGGTCGCCATGGGGAGTGAGCCGACGCGGCCGTCCGCCGTCACCAGCGCGGATGTGGCGCGGCTGGCCGGGGTCTCCCGGGCCACCGTCTCCTTCGTCCTGAACAACACCGAGCTGAGCCGGGTCAGCGCGGCGACGCGGGAGCGCGTCCGGCGGGCGGCCGACGAGCTGGGCTACGTCCCGCACGCCGCGGCCCGTTCGCTGCGGGCGGGGCGCAGCAACCTGGTGCTGATGCCGGCCTCCGTCTCCGCGCTCGGCAGCCTGGTCAGCGCGTGGGTGGACGACCTGCACGGCGAGCTGGAGCGGCGCGGCTGCACCAGCGTGCTGCACGCGGGGCGCTACCCCGACGGCACGTCCGCCGCCCGCGCCTGGGCCGAGCTGCGGCCGGTCGCGGTGCTGGCCCTGGAGGGCGTGGATCCGGTGGCCGCCGCGATACTCCACCGGGCCGGGGTGCGGGCGGTGGTGGCCCTCGCCGGGCATCCCACCGAGGGCGTGCACCTCGTCCCCTTCGACCACGCCCGGATCGGCACCCTCGCCGCCGGGCACCTGCTCGCCCGCGGCCGGCGCCGCATCGGCGTCGTCATGCCGCACGAGAGGGGCCTCGCGACCTTCGCCGGGCCGCGTCTGGAGGGGGCCCGGGAGGCGGTGCCGTCCGGCGAGGGCGAGGTCGTCGCGCTGGACATGGCGTACACCGGTGACTCCGCCGCCGAGGTGGCCCGGCGGGTCGGGGCGCTCGGCCTGGACGGGGTGTTCGCCTACAACGACGAGTACGCCACCCTGCTGCTGCACGCCCTGCGCGCGGCGGGCACCGACGTGCCGGGCACGGTGGCCGTCATGGGCTGCGACGACCTGGTGCCCTCGGCGCTCCAGTCCCCCTCCCTCACCAGCATCCGCCTGGACGGGCCGACGCCGGCGCGGGTCGCGGAGCTGGTGTCGGCGCTGATCGAGGGCGCGGCGCCGCCCGAGGTGGGCGGCGTGGAGCCGACGCTCGTGGTGCGCGGCTCCACCGGGACGCCCCGGGACTGACCTCCGCCGGGGCCGCCAAGGTCTTGAATCGGCGGAGAGGCGACGCAACACTGTCAGTTACACGTGTAACGCACGTTCGCGAGCGTCCACAGACGGCACCCGCCCGACCCGCACCCCAGAGGAGACCCCGTGCGACTCAACGTCCACGAGCAAGGCACCGCCGAACGCACCGCCCTGCTCATCCACGGCGGCATGTCCGACCACCGCACCTGGCACGCCGTCACCGACCACTTGGCCGGGCTCGGTTACCGCGTCCTCGCCCCCGACCTGCGCGGTCACGGCGCCAGCCCGCGCGGCGCGTACCGCCCGGAGCTGCTCGCCGACGACCTGGTGGAGAGCCTGCCGGCCGGCGCCGACCTGGCCGTCGGCCACTCGCTGGGCGGGCTCGCGCTCGCGCACGCCGTGGGGCGGCTGCGCCCGGCCCGGGCGGTCTACTCCGACCCGGGCTTCATGCTCGGCAACGTGCCCACCACGGCGACCCCCGCCATGGCCCGGATGGCCGCCACCGCCACGGCGGAGTCGGTGCGCGCGATGAACCCCCGCTGGTCGGAGGCGGACGTGGCGGCGGAGCTGGCCGGGTTCGCCCTGTTCGACCCGGAGTTCTTCACCGCCCTGCCCGCCTTCCCGCAGGACTACCTGCCGGCCGCCGCCGAGGTGCCCTCCCTGGTCCAGCTCGCCGACCCCAGCCTGTGCCTCACGGCGGAAGACGCGGCCCGGCTGAAGGAGGCCGGCTTCGAGATCCGTACGGTCCCCGGCGCCGGGCACTGCGTCCACCGGGACGACCCCGCGGGCTTCCTGGCCTCGCTGGACGGCTGGATCTGACGGCCCGTCCGGCGGACATGACGGGGCCCCGGCGCGGGGAGGGGAGCGCCGGGGCCCTGTGCCGTACCTGTGCCGTGAGGGGGCCGGCGTCAGCCCCGACCGCGTACGTACCGCGCGAGCCGGCCCGCGTCCTGCCCGGTGTACGTGCGGTCCGGGCCGACCGGCGTCACCGTCACGTACCCCCGCTCGAGCAGCGTGAAGTCGGCGTCGGGCTTGCGCTCGGGGCGGCAGCCCTCCGCGCCCGGCGCGCAGAGCGCCCCGCCGACGGCGAAGGTGTCGGCGCCCTCGGCCGTGTAGACGGGGCGGACCAGGCGCCGGGTGCCGACGGACGTCCAGGCGGTGCCGCGGGGCCGCTGACCCGGCGCCAGGTGCGGGTGGTTGACGTTCACCACGTACCGCGCCTGGAGCAGGTGGCGGCGGCGCAGTTCGCCGATGAAGCCGGCGCCGAAGTCGGCGGTCGCCCGGTAGGTGCGGTCGGTGACCGCGGGGGCGGCCGGGGCGGCGGGGTCGTAGGAGCTGTTGAGGGCGACGGCGGGCACTCCCTCGTCGATCGCCGCCAAGGCGGCGCCCAGCGTGCCCGACTCGTTGACGACCGACGCGGCGTTGGGCCCGAAGTTGCTGCCCGAGACGACCAGCGAGGGCCCGTCCCGCCAGCCGGCCTTCGCGGCCAGCGCCCCACCGGTCGCGAGGCGCACCGTGTCGGCCGGGGTGGCGCCCGGCGCGTCGGGCCCGCAGGGTGCCGCGCCCTTGCAGACGCCGTAGACGGCGCCCCGGGCGGGGGCGGTCGCGCAGTCGCCGGCGTACGACTCCGGCAGGGCGGTGCGCCGGGCCAGGGTGAGCCGGCCGCCGGCGGTGGCGCCGGTGCCGGCGCCGCTCTGGTTGGCCCAGGGCGCCATGACGACGACGTCCGCGCCGGCCGCGCACAGCGCGCGCCGCACCTCGTAGAGGCCCTTGCCGTCGGAGGCGTCGGGGCGGGCCATCCGCATGGAGTCGTCGTTGGTGAGGAGGACCCGAAGGCCGGTGAGGGGGCGCGGGTCGGCGGGCCGGTGCGCGGGCGCGGCCGGGCGGCGGGCCTCGGCGGTCGCCGTAGCCGTCGTCGTGGTGGCCAGGAGCAGGGCGGTGGCGGCGGCGCCGAGCGCGGCACGCCGGTGGCTGACGTACTTCTTCACGGGGACCTCCGTAGACGGGAATCGGCGAGAGGACTCAGCGGACACCGCGCACCCGCAGCACCCCGAAGGCGCCGATGAGGGAGACGACGGCGGCGACCGGGAAGAGCGCCTCGTAGCCGCCGGCCGCGACGATCCAGCCGGCGAGGGTCGGGGCGAGGATCTGCGGCCCCGCGTTGGCGATGTTGATGACGCCCAGGTCCTTGCCGGCGTCCTCGGTGCGGGGCAGCACCTTGGTGATCAGGGCCATGTCGACGGCCATGTACACCCCGAAGGCCAGGCCGCCGGCGATGTTGTACGCCAGCATCCCGTTCTCCGTCGGCGAGGCGATCGGGATCGTCAGGGCCACCGCCGCCGCCACGCCGGAGCCGAGCACGAAGGGCTTGACCCGGCCGACCCGGTCGACCAGCGGCCCGACCAGGACGGAGGCGGCGACGGTGCACACCGCGTTGACGACCATCAGGAAGCCGACCGTGGGCAGCAGGTCCTGGGGCGGGATGTGGATGTGGTCGGCGAGGAGGTACAGGTTGTACGTCAGGACGATGAAGTAGCCGAGCAGCACGCCGAGCCGGGACAGGAACGCCCAGGCGAAGTCGGGGTGTTGCCGCGGGCTCACCCAGAAGTTGGCCAGGAAGGCGCGCGGCGAGAAGGGCTCCCGGGGCAGGGCGCGGGCGTCGGAGTCGGGGGACGCGAGGGTGAAGACCAGGGCGGCGGCCACCACGGTCGCCGCGATCAGGTAGTAGCCGTCCGCGCCGGTGAACCGGCCGCCGAACCCGCCGATCACCCCGCTCACTCCGAACTTCGTGCCCGGCACGCCGCCGATGACCAGTGCCGCGGCGATGGTGCCGAGCGGGACGCCGAGGCCGACGAGGGCGGAGAAGGTGCCGTACCGGACGGGCGGCACCCGGTCGGGCATCGTGGCGGTCAGCGCGGCCTGGTAGCCGTTCATGACGAACTGCACGACGCCCCAACTCAGGCCGAGGGTGGCGATGGTCGCGGCCTGCGCCTGGAGCACCAGGGCGAGCGCGCCGAGCACGGCGCACAGCAGGATCCAGGGGGCGCGGCGGCCGAACCGGGAGCGGGTGCGGTCCGAGAGCTGGCCGAAGACCGGGTTCCCGATGGTGGCGAGCACCGCGCCCGTGGTGCCGGCGGTGGACAGGGCGGTGGTGTCGTTGGTGCCGGTGATCTGCGCGACCTGGAGCGGCAGCAGGAAGCTGCCGACGCCGAGCCACAGCAGGTAGAGGGCGACGTTGGCCAGGGGCAGCGTGGCGACGAGCAGGCCGGGGCGGCGCGGTGCGGCGGCGGGCCTCTGGAGTGGCGTGGCGGCGACGGGCGCGGAGACCGCCGCCCCGCCTTCGGAAAGTGAATGGCTCATTCTGACCCCTCGCGGTGCGGTGCGGGTGGATGAGCGGAGCGTAGGTTACACGTGTTAGCACCGAAAGGGAGCGGGCGGCCGGTTATGCATTCGTGACCTGAACGCGGGCATCGACGTCGTAGGGCGCGACCGTTCACCGGTCGCGCCCTACGGGGGTTCTGGAGGGGGTGTGCGGGTCAGCGGGCCGTCCGCGCGTGGACGTACTCCACGAGGTGGGTCAGCGCGTCGGGGTCGGTGTTCGGCATGACGCCGTGGCCGAGGTTGAAGACGTGGCCCTCCAGGCCGGCCGCCGCGTCGAGCACCCGGTCGGTCTGCGCCTCGATGACGTCCCGGTCGGTGAAGAGGACCGTCGGGTCGAGGTTGCCCTGGAGCGCCTTGCCCGGGCCGACCCGGCGCGCGGCCTCGTCCAGCGGGACGCGGAAGTCGACGCCGACGACGTCCGCGCCGGCCTCGCCCATCGGGCCGAGCAGCTCACCGGTGCCGACGCCGAAGTGGATGCGGGGGACGCCGTAGCCGGCGACGGCGTCGAGGACCTTGGCGGAGGCCGCCATGACCGAGCGCCGGTAGTCGGCGGGGGCGAGTGCGCCGGCCCAGGAGTCGAAGAGCTGTACGGCGCTCGCGCCGGCCTCGATCTGCACCTTCAGGAAGGCGGCGGTGATGTCGGCGAGGCGGTCGAGGAGGTCGGCCCACAGCTCGGGGTCGCCGTACATCATCGCCTTGGCGTTCTCGTACGTGCGGGACGGGCCGCCCTCGACGAGGTAGCTCGCGAGGGTGAACGGGGCGCCGGCGAAGCCGATCAGCGGGGTGGCGCCCAGCTCGCCGGTGAGCTGCCGGACGGCCTCGGTGACGTACCAGACGTCCTCGGGGGTGAGGTCGCGCAGCCGGGCCAGGTCGGCGCGGGTGCGCACGGGCTGCTCGACGACCGGGCCGACGCCGGGCTTGATGTCGAGGTCGATGCCGATGGCCTTGAGCGGGACGACGATGTCGCTGTAGTAGACCGCCGCGTCCACGCCGTGCCGGCGCACCGGCTGGAGGGTGATCTCGGTGACCATGTCGGGCCGCGCGCAGGACTCGAGCATCGGCACGCCCTCGCGCACCTTGCGGTACTCCGGCAGCGAGCGCCCGGCCTGCCGCATGAACCACACGGGGGTGTGCGGCACAGGCTCACGCCTGCACGCCTTGAGGAAGGCGGAGTCGTACGTGGCGGTCGGCTGCTGGCCCGCGGGGCTCTGGATGGCACTCACGGGCGCAAGTCTCCCACGCCCCCGGGACGTGGTGATCCGGACATCGCGTCGGCGCACGGGTGTCCTCCCGGCGCCGGGGCGCCGTTCCGCTTAACCTTCCCCGCATGGCTGCGGCTCAGGGACGACTGTCGGACGACGCCGGCGGAATGGACGATGTGCAGGACACCGAAGAGGTACCGGGCCCCTTCCGGGCGGCCGTCGAGGCGCTGCGGGCGGCCCGGCTGCGACCCCAGATCGAGGTGGAGGCGGTGCGCCCGCCCCAGCGCCTCGCGCCGTTCGCGCACGCCCTGGAGGCGGCGGTGGTGGACGGCGAGGAGGACCTCGCCGACGGGCGCCTGATCCTGCTGCACGACCCGGCCGGGCACGACGCCTGGCGGGGCACCTTCCGGCTGGTGACCCTGGTACGGGCGGAGCTGGAGGCGGAGATGGCCGCCGACCCGCTGCTGCCGGAGGTCTGCTGGACCTGGCTGACCGGCGCCCTCCAGGCGCGCGGGCTGTCCTGCGGCGAGCCCAGCGGCACGGTCACGCGCGCGAGCTCCCACTACTTCGGCGGCCTCTCGGCCCGCCCGTCCGCCTCGCAGATCGAGATCCGGGCGTCCTGGACGCCGCGCGAGGGCCTGGGCGGCGTGCCGGACGCGGCCGGGCACCTGGCGGCCTGGTGCGACCTCCTGGCCCAGGTCGCGGGCCTGCCACCGGCCGGCCCGGGCGACGCGTCGGTGGTGACACTGCCGCAGCGACGGGGGCCGCGAACGCCTTGAGCTTGCCGGGCGAAGCTCAGGCTGTCCTCAAAATTCATGTAGGCCCCCGCACCTTTCCCGGATACTGACCTTCCCTGTCATGGAACCCCGGGAAGGGATCAACGGAATTGCTGTACAGCTTCTTCGCCTCCATTGAGGCCGGCGTGACACAGCCTTGGCTTGCCATTCCCCTGAAGGTCGCCACCGTTGCCGTCATACTGCTCGGCGCACTCACAGTCGCCCGGTTCTTGGCCAGCAAATTCTGGGCGGCGGTAAGCGTGCGCGTCGAGCGGCGGATCTGGTATGCAGACGTGCTGGAATGCGCCAGCGAGCTCGGCGCTCGCGTGGGGGACCCCGGCTGGCGGAAAGAACTACCGCGTTCGCGGGCCAATCTGGGGCGAAAGAGCCCGGTCCGGCTCCTTCGCTATTTGATAGCACGTCGCCTTGTCAGACAAGTCACTGTGAAGAAGCTCGAAAGGATGACACGGAGGAGGAACGCTCTGGAGCAGCTGTCGCGGACACCGAAGAGGGTTGTCAATCTTGCTGGTCGGCGATCCGTGGTCCTCCTCGCATCGGGCGCAGTGGTGTATCGGTACGAGCACCCCGGGAGAACCAGGGCTGATTTCCAGATCATTGCAGATGAACTTCCCCGGATCGCAGAGCAGAGGACATGGGTGCCGATCCTGGTCCTGGTTGTCGGGGTCTTCGCGTTCACTCGGAGCGGGAGCTTGATCGACAGGATCAGGGCGAGGGACGAGGCGGCAAAGGATGTCAACCGCATGCTTGCCGAACTCCTTGCCAAGCTCTCCGAATTGGACGTCGCGCTGCAGGAGGTGCACGAGAACATCGACGCGTATCGTTCTGCCTACCTCGATGCTGCCTCCGGGGCGGCGGAGTCGGGGCGCGCATGGTCTCCGGGATTCGGATTCGAAAGTGATCACTACGCGCTGGGGGTAAGCCTCTACGGCAAAAAATCATTGGAAATCCTCCTTGAGAAGCCAGAATTCCAGAGACTGCAGTGCGCTCTGGACGCAGTCGCCGACCATTTGACGGACATCCGAGAAAAAGGCATCTCTTCGGTAGCCCTCAGGATCCTTTATCCCGTCTGGGAGGAGCTTTTTGACTGCAGGCTCCAATCGCACCTCTACCACTCTACGAGTCGCTACGCCGTAGGCATCAAATACTCGATGCTCGGACTAGGGTGGATGAAAGAACGCCTCGAAACCAAGGAACGCCACTTCGCACGCCTCGCGAAAAAAGATGATCGTGACGACGGCGAACTTGATGCGAGGCTCGTCGAGGAGTCGTACCATCTGGACGACCTGATCCTGCAGAGCAGGTTGGCGCACTGCAAGTTGCAAAAGATCAAAAGATTCCTGCTCAAGCGACTGCACGGCACGTCGCTGACGAAGCTGGTCAGTGCCGTCGGGCATAAGTGACCTCCGCTCCGCCGCCCCATCTTCGGGCGGTGCGGCACAGGGTGCCGAGGGCCGGCGACGGCGCGGACGACCACGCGCCTGATACGAGCCGGCGGTTTCGGTCAGCTCACCCCCGCCCGCTTCGGTGAGTTCCTGGTCGGGTGCGGGGCTGCCGCGTGGGGCGAGGCCGGACCAACGGGCTGACCGCGCCGAGCGCTGCGGACAGTGCCAGGGGTGCCGGGACCGAATACGCGAGCGCGATCGACGCCAGGGCCGTGCCGGAGACCGTCCATGCCAGGCATAGAAGGCGGGCAGCGCGAGGGCGACGGTGTGGGCGGCGATGCCGAAGCCATGGATCCCGATCGCGACTCCTGGGCGCGGTCCTGCCGCGCCACCGGGCCGCGGCGGGCCAAAGCGGTCAGCGCCCGGAGCGAGCCGAAGCGGCCCACGACCCGGCGCCCGACCGCGCCGAGCACGACGTACGGAACGGACTCGGCGATCGCCACGCCCATCGCGAACGCCCCGGACTGACCGCTCGATGGCGATTCACATTACCGCCATCGCGTACAGCCGGTCCCCGAAGATGGACAGCGGCTGTCCCACCCATAACGCGAGCGCGGGGCGGCTCCGCAGCGGCCGTACGTAGCCCGAGGTCACCACCGGTCCTGACGCGACGGTTGCGCGTCACTTTGTCGATACGGCCACATTCGGGCACGAAGCCGCCGCATTACCGTCGCGGACGGACCGGCTCCGCGCCCGTTCGGTCTTCGAATGATCGACCGCATGTCCGAATTGCTCGGATTGTTACTCACTAGATCGTGATCATCCCCTAAAGGCCGAGCGGTCCGGTGCCGAAGGTGACTGTGACCTTGAAAGCGCGCACCCCCAGCGTCACCCCCGCACCCCCACACCCCGCACCCCCCACATCAGGAGGCCTGGTGTCCGTTCTCCTCGAGCAGCCTGCAAGCCTGGTCGCCTACCGCCCGAACAAGCCGACCGCCATGGTGGTCGTGGCCGACCCCCGCGTCCGTTCCACCGTCACCCGCCACCTGTGGGCGCTCGGTGTGCGCGACGTCATCGAGGCCTCGTCCGTCGCGGAGGCTCGTCCCCGCATCGGCAACCCCCGCGACATCTGCGTCGCGGACGTCCACCTCCCCGACGGCTCCGGCCTGACCCTGCTGTCGGAGACCCGCGCCGCGGGCTGGCCCAACGGGCTCGCCCTGTCCGCCGCCGACGACATCGGCGCCGTGCGCAACGCCCTCGCGGGCGGTGTGAAGGGCTACGTCGTCACCGGCACCCGCACCAACCTCGGGCTCCCCTCCCGACCCGGCGCCGCCCCCATCGGCTCGGCCGCCGCCCGTATGCACCGCCGCCCCCCGGGTTCCCCGAGCCACCCGGGTGGCTACCGCGAGCTGTCCGGCCGGGAGGTGGAGGTGCTCAGACTCGTCGCCGAGGGCCAGTCGAACAAGGCGATCGGCGTCTCCATGGGCCTGTCCGCGCTCACCGTCAAGAGCCACCTGGCCCGCATCGCCCGCAAGCTCGGCACGGGCGACCGCGCCGGCATGGTCGCCGTGGCCCTGCGCACCGGCATCATCCACTGACCCCCCCCCCCCCCCCCCCCCCCCCCCCCCCGCCCCCGCCCCCCCCCCGGGGCGGGGGGGGGGCGCCGTCGATCCACCGATACCCTTGACACGTGACCGACGCCCACGAAACCGCAGCAGACCTCGCACCGCCTACCCCCGGGGGCGCCCCTCCGGAAGAAGCCGGACCCGCTGCCGACCGGGCGCCGATCCCCCTGCTGGAGCCGCGTGAGGGCATTCCGCCGGTGATCGCCGACGCGGAGGCCCTCGCCGAGATGACCGCCGCCTTCGCCGCCGGCACCGGGCCGGTCGCCGTCGACGCCGAGCGGGCGTCCGGCTACCGGTACGGGCAGCGCGCCTACCTGGTGCAGCTGCGCCGCGAGGGCGCCGGCAGCGCGCTGATCGACCCGGTGGCCTGCCCCGACCTGTCCGCCCTCGGCGCGG
This sequence comes from Streptomyces sp. NPDC048182, assembly GCF_043202555.1. NCBI lineage: Bacteria > Bacillati > Actinomycetota > Actinomycetes > Kitasatosporales > Streptomycetaceae > Streptomyces > Streptomyces sp. NPDC048182. The sequence goes on from NZ_JBIDAQ010000005.1 coordinate 192,365, forward strand.
CCGTCGGCGACGCGGAGTGGGTGCTGCACGCGGCCACCCAGGACCTGCCCTGCCTCAGGGAGATAGGGATGGTCCCCACCCGGCTCTTCGACACCGAGCTGGCCGGGCGGCTCGCCGGGTTCCCCCGGGTCGGGCTCGGCGCGATGGTGGAGAACGTGCTGGGCTTCGTCCTGGAGAAGGGCCATTCGGCCGTCGACTGGTCCACCCGCCCGCTGCCCGAGCCCTGGCTGCGCTACGCCGCGCTCGACGTCGAACTGCTCGTCGACCTGCGCGACGCGCTGGAGAAGGAGCTGGACCGGCAGGGCAAGCTGGAGTGGGCCCACCAGGAGTTCGCCGCCATCGCCGCCGCGCCGCCGGCCGAGCCGCGCAAGGACCCCTGGCGCCGCACCTCCGGCATGCACAAGGTGCGCCGGCGCCGGCAGCTCGGCGTGGTGCGCGAGCTGTGGCAGACCCGGGACCGGGTGGCGCGGCGCCGGGACGTCTCCCCCGGCAAGGTGCTCGGGGACGCGGCCATCGTCGAGGCGGCCCTCGCGCTGCCGGCCGACGCGCAGGCGCTCGGTACGCTGCAGGGCTTCGGGCGGGTCAACCGGCGGCAGCTGGAGCAGTGGCAGGCGGCGGTGGACCGGGCCAGGTCCCTGCCGGAGTCGGCGCTGCCGTTGCCCGGGCAGCAGGTGGCGGGGCCGCCGCCGCCCCGGGCGTGGGCGGACAAGGACCCGGCCGCGGCGGCCCGGCTGGCCGCCGCGCGCACGGGTGTCTCCGAGCTGGCCGAGCGGCTGGGGATGCCGCAGGAGAACGTGATCACGCCGGATACGGTGCGGAGGGTTTGCTGGGAGCCGCCGCGGGCGCTGGACGCGGAGTCGGTGGGCGCGGCCCTGGCCTCTCACGGGGCGCGTCCGTGGCAGGTGGAACAGGTGACGCCGGTACTGGTGACGGCGCTGCAAGCGGGCGCGGACGTGAGCTAGGGGGCGTGGCGCAGCCCGGCGCGACGGGGTGCCTCCCCCAAGCTCTTCGAGCAGGGGGGACCCCCAGCGCCCACCCGTGCCGCCCCAGCGGCACGACTGCCCGCAGCGGCGGCGGCTGGGCGGCCGAGAACGACGCTCGACCCAGCGGCGCGCGATGTGACCTTCGCCGCTTGGGGCGAGGGGACTGGGCAGTCACGTTACCCACAAGTAGCATAGGCTGAGCGCGCGCTCAGCGTGGCGCAGCAGTGCCGTGCCATCCCGCACCCTGGAGGAGAGCCATCGTGCCTCGTACCGTCAGGGACGTCGTCTTCGTCGACGGCGTCCGCACCCCGTTCGGCAAGGCGGGCCCGAAGGGCATCTACCACGAGACCCGCGCCGACGACCTGGTCGTCAAGGCGATCCGGGAGCTGCTGCGCCGCAACCCCGGTCTCGACCCCGCCAAGATCGACGAGGTCGCCGTCGCCGCGACCACCCAGATCGGCGACCAGGGCCTGACCATCGGCCGCACCGCCGGCATCCTCGCGGGCCTGCCCACCTCGGTGCCGGGCTACTCCATCGACCGCATGTGCGCGGGCGCCCTGACCGCCGTCACCTCGGTGGCCGGCTCGGTCGCCTTCGGCGCGTACGACGTCGCCGTGGCCGGCGGTGTCGAGCACATGGGCCGCCACCCGATGGGCGAGGGCGTCGACCCGAACCCGCGGTTCGTGAGCGAGAAGCTGGTCGACGAGTCCGCCCTGTTCATGGGCATGACCGCGGAGAACCTGCACGACCGCTACCCGTCGATCACCAAGCAGCGCACCGACGAGTACGCGGTCCGCTCGCAGGAGAAGGCCGCCAAGGCGTACGCCAACGGCAAGATCCAGGCCGACCTGGTGCCGATCTCCGTGCGCCGGACGAACGAGGAGGCCGGTGAGACGGGCTGGGGCCTGGTCACCGCCGACGAGCCGATGCGCCCGGGCACCACGCTGGAGAACCTGGCCGGCCTGAAGACGCCGTTCCGCGTGCACGGCCGGGTCACCGCGGGCAACGCGGCCGGCCTGAACGACGGCGCCACCGCCTCGCTGATCGCCAGCGAGGAGTTCGCCCGCGCCAACGACCTGCCGGTCAAGATGCGCCTGGTCGCCTACTCCTTCGCGGGCGTCGAGCCCGAGGTGATGGGCTACGGCCCGATCCCGGCCACCGAGAAGGCCCTCGCGCAGGCGGGCCTGTCCATCGAGGACATCGGCCTGTTCGAGATCAACGAGGCGTTCGCCGTGCAGGTGCTCGCCTTCCTGGAGCACTACGGCATCGCCGACGACGACGCCCGCGTCAACCAGTACGGCGGCGCCATCGCCTTCGGCCACCCGCTCGCCTCCTCCGGCGTCCGGCTGATGACCCAGCTGGCCCGCCAGTTCGAGGAGCAGCCGCAGGTCCGCTACGGCCTGACCACCATGTGCGTCGGCTTCGGCATGGGCGCGACCGTCATCTGGGAGAACCCGCACTTCGAGGGGGACAAGTGAGCACCACCGCAGAGCTGCTGAAGGGTGCCGCCGAGCTGTTCCCCGGCGAGGTCGTCACCCAGGCGCACGTACGCCACTTCGACCTGCCCCTCGGCGCCGGGCGGTTCGCCCTGATCACCCTGGACAACGGGCACGACCACACCAAGCCGACCACCCTCGGCCCGCAGTCGCTGGCGAACATCGACGCCGCCCTCGACCAGGTCGAGCGGGAGGCCGCGAACGGCGAGATCGGCGGCGTCGGCGTCACCGGCAAGCCGTTCATCTTCGCCGTCGGCGCCGACCTCAAGGGCGTCGAGCTGCTGAAGCGGCACGAGGACGCGCTGGCCATCGGCAAGGGCGGCCACGACGTCCTCAAGCGCCTGGCCTCGCTCGCGGTGCCGACGTTCGCGTACTACAACGGCGCGGCGATGGGCGGCGGCGTCGAGATCGGCCTGCACTGCACCTACCGCACGGTCTCCGCGGCGCTCCCGGCCTTCTCCCTCCCCGAGGTGTTCCTCGGCCTGGTCCCCGGCTGGGGCGGCTGCACGCTGCTGCCGAACCTGATCGGCGCCGACAAGGCCGTCTCGGTGGTCATCGAGAACAGCCTCAACCAGAACAAGCAGCTCAAGGGCGGCCAGGTCTACGACCTCGGCATCGCCGACGCCCTGTTCGAGGGCGCCGACTTCCTGGAGCAGTCGCTGATCTGGACCGCGTCCGTCCTCAAGGGCGAGATCGCGGTGGAGCGCCCGGTCATCGACCGCGGCGAGGGCTGGGACGAGGCGGTCGCCCGCGGCCGGGCCATCGCCGACGGCAAGGTGCACGGCGCGGCCCCCGCCGCCTACCGGGCGCTGGACATCATCGCCGCCGCCAAGGACGGCGACGTCCAGGCCGGATTCGACGCCGAGGACCAGGCGCTGGCCGACCTCATCATGGGCGGCGAGCTGCGCTCCGGCATCTACTCCTTCAACCTGGTGCAGAAGCGCGGCAAGCGCCCCGCGGGCGCCCCGGACAAGGCGCTGGCCCGCCCGGTCACCAAGGTGGGCGTGGTCGGCGCCGGCCTGATGGCCTCGCAGCTGGCGCTGCTCTTCCTGCGCCGCCTGGAGGTGCCGGTCGTGCTGACCGACATCGACCAGGAGCGGGTCGACAAGGGCGTGGGCTATGTGCACGCCGAGATCGAGAAGCTGCTGCACAAGGGCCGCATCGACACCGACAAGGCCAACCGCCTCAAGGCGCTGGTGAGCGGCGTCCTGGACAAGGCCGAGGGCTTCGCGGACGCCGACTTCGTCATCGAGGCGGTCTTCGAGGAGATGGGCGTCAAGCAGAAGGTCTTCGCCGAGGTCGAGGCGGTGGCGCCGGCGCACGCGATCCTCGCCACCAACACCTCCTCGCTCTCCGTCTCGGAGATGGCGTCGAAGCTGAAGCACCCCGAGCGGGTCGTCGGCTTCCACTTCTTCAACCCGGTCGCGATCCTGCCGCTCCTGGAGATCGTCCGCGGCGAGCAGACCGACGAGGCCGCGCTGGCCACGGCGTTCGCCGTCGCCAAGAAGCTGAAGAAGACCGCGGTGCTGGTCAAGGACGCCCCGGCGTTCGTGGTCAACCGCATCCTGACCCGCTTCATGGGCGAGATCCAGAACGTCATCGACGAGGGCACCCCGGTCCCGGTCGCCGAGAAGGCCGTCGAGCCGCTCGGCCTGCCGATGTCGCCGCTGGTGCTCCTGGAGCTGGTCGGCCCGGCCATCGGCCTGCACGTCTCGGAGACCCTGAACCGCTCCTTCCCGGACCGCTTCACCGTCTCCCCCAACCTCAAGGCGGTCGTCGAGGCGGGCAAGCGCGGCTTCTACGTCTACGACAGCGGCAAGCCCGAGCTGGACCCCGAGGTCGCCGCGCTCCTGAAGCAGGGCGACACCGTCCTGACCGAGGAGCAGGTCCGCGCCCGCGTCCTGGACGCCGTCGCCCAGGAGATCGGCCTGATGCTGGACGAGGGCGTCGTCGCCGAGGCCCAGGACATCGACCTCTGCCTGATCACCGGCGCCGGCTGGCCCTTCCACCTGGGCGGCATCACGCCGTACCTGGACCGTGAGGGCGTGTCGCAGCGGGTGAACGGCAAGCCGTTCCTGGCACCGGGCGTGGCCTCGGTCCCGGCGTAACCCGTATGCCACGACGGGCCGCGCGGTTTCCCCGTGCGGCCCGTCCGGCGTTCCCGGGACCTACCAGTCGCCGCTGAACGGCCGGTGCTCGCACACGGCGTCGCCGCAGGCGTGACGCGAGTCCCCGAAGGAGCGGATCGGGCTGTCCTCGGGGATCCCCACGACCTGGAAGGTCGTGCCGGCCGGTCCGGACTCCGTCGCGCCGAAGAGCGCGATCACCTCCACGGTGTGCGTGCCGGGACGCCACGGGTGCGCGTGGCTGAACGACCACTCCCCGCTCTCGCCGACCCCGGTCGCCCCCACGAGCATTCCGCGTTCCATCAGCACGACCTTGGTCGTGCCGGGCTGGGCCTTGCCGGAGAACCGCGGCCGGGGTCCGGAGAACGTGCCGTCGCCGGGCGCCGTGACGACGGGCGGCGACACTTCCGTCAGCACCATGAAACGGCGCTCCAGGACCGGTGAGCAGCCGTCACCGCGCAGTCCGACGCACTGGACCACGTGCTCCCCCGACGACCAGTTGACGGAGCGCCGCCAGGTCCACCGGCCCGTTCCGCCGACCTGCGCCCCGCCGATGTACCTGCCCTGCTCGAAGAGGAGGACGTAGTTCGTGCCGGGCGACGCCTGTCCGGAGAACTTCACCATGGGACCCACCAGGCCGTCCGGCGCCGGTTTGGCCAGCGTCGGCGGCTCGCCCGTCGGCTGGGCGTAGTGCAGCGCCGACTCGGGCGACTGGATGGTGGACTCGGTGGAGAGTTCCGGGAGCGTGGGCGGCGTCATGAGCGCGGTGACGTCCACGTCCGCCTTGTCCAGGACCCCGAGGTTGCACAGTTCGGCCACGACGACGCGGGCGACCTCGTAGGCCCCCGTGTGGTTGAGGTGGGTCGAGTCGATGACCCCGTCCGGGTGCAGGGGGTGCTCGCCGGCGTCGTTCCAGCAGAAGAACCGGCGCAGGCGCGCGGGGCCCAGCTCCGCCCACATCTCCATGGTCCGGCTCGTCAGGTCGATCACGGGCGCGCCGAGTTCCGCCGCGACGTCGAGCATGGCCCGCGGGTAGGCCCCCAGGGTGTTGAGCACCTCGCCGCTGCCGGAGAAGGCGTAGCGTGCGCAGGGGGTGACCAGGACGGGTGTTCCGCCGTGGTTGTGGATGTAGCGCGCGAAGAGGCGGAGCAGTTCCTGGTACTCGGGCACCGGGACGTAGCGCGTGCCGTTGTGGATCATGTGGTCGACACAGCCGAAGCCGATGAGGACGATGTCGCCGCGGCGCATGCGGTTGAGCATCGCCGGGAAGCGCTCGGTGAAGTACTTCCGGGTGGTCATCGCGCTTCTGGCGTAGTTCGCCACAGCCACCGGCCCGGCCAGGAGATCTTCGATCTTCTGGCCCCAGCCGGCCATGGGAGCCTCTTGTTCCGTCCGGGGGGCGGGTACGGAGTCCCCCAGGACGAAGATGGTTCTGTTCATCGTCTTCCCATTCCTCAGCGGTCCACGACGTTCATGGCCATGGCTCCGGAAGCAGAGCAGTACGGCCGCACCCATACCGGGCGGGCGGGGTGCACCACGAAGTGCTCGGAGGCTTCGTCCCCGACCAACGGCACCGAGGGGTAGGCGTACGCGCCCTTGACGTCGGGGAAGTCCTCCAGCAGGTGGCAGACGCGTACCTTGTGCCGGTCATCGGGGTCCGGCTGGAACCACCAGTCCCAGTCCTCCCAGCGCTCCAGCCGCTGGTCGACGACCTCGCGGACGGGCACCTCCGCCCGGAAACCCTGGCGTCCGAGCTGCTGCGCCGGGACGGTGATGTTCCTGCCGTGCCGCCCGCGGCGGCTCACGACGAACAGCGCACCCGGGTGTATCCGGCGGTCGCCGCACAGCACGCCGTGCACGGTGACGGCGGCGGCACCGATGTCGACACCGGTGCACTCCGCGTGCTCCTCGCGCCGCACCGTGCGCAGCATCAGCCGGCCGTTGGCCTGGGCGTAGGGCAGGTTCCAGAGGATCGGGTCCGGGGACGGGCGGCGGAGTGCGCGCTCGCGTGCGTCGACGAGGGTCCGCGTGTCACGGATGCCGGCCTTCATGTGGATGGCCGCCGACCTGGGCGAGCCCATCGTCACCTGCCAGCGTCCGTCGCCCAGTTCGTCCAGGGCCGACGGTCCGAGCGCGGCGGTGTAGCGGGTGCCGCCGTTCTCCAGGTGGGTGCGCGAGGTGCGGACGGGGAAGTCCGGGCGCCGCTCGCCGTCCGAGGGCCGGTGGCGCAGGACGAACTGCCAGCGGTGCCGCCCTTCTCCGGGTCCCTCGGCGTTGAAGCGCAGCCAGCCGGCACCGTCGGTGGTCACGTCGACCGCGGCCGCGCGGAGGGTGGCCGGGGGGACGCTCGCCCGGTCCGTCGCCCTGCGCGCGGCGACGGCGGGCTCCCGGTAGCCGCGGACGGCCGCGGCCCGGCGACGGGCGGCCTCCTGGAAGAGCTCGACATAGCGGTCCGCCACGGCCGCGGGGTCGTAGCGGCTCGCGTTGCGCAGGGCGGCCTCGCCCATCTCCCGGCGCAGCGACTCGTCCCCCATGAGCCGGCGCAGCCCCCAGGCGATGCCCCGGACGTCGCCGTTGGGCACCAGGAAACCGTCCTCGCCGTCGGTGAGGATCTCGCGGGGGCCGACGGGGCAGTCCGTGGACACCACGGGCAGTCCGCAGCGCATCGCCTCCACCAGGGTCATGCCGAACGACTCGGCGCTCGAGGTGACGGCGGCTATCGAGCCCTTGGCCCACTCGGACTCGATCGGGGAGAACCCGCCCATCAGCAACACGCGGCCGTTCAGACCGAGTTCGGTCACCAGGGCACGGAGCTTCGCCGCCTCGCCGCCGTCGCCGTAGATGCGCAACTGCCAGTCGGAGAACTCCTCGGACAGGCTGCCGAAGGCGCGGACGAGCAGGTCGTAGCGCTTGATGCGGTGCATGCGGCCGGCGCTGACGACGATCTTGCGCATGCCGTCGGAGGGCTGCACGGCCGGCCGGGGGACGCTGTTGGGGATGCCGACCACAGTGAGACCGGCGATGGGCGTGTTCTCCATGAACGAGCGGGCGTCCGCCTCCGTGACGGTGGTGATCGCGTCCAGCCGCGGATAGACCCGGGCCATCTCCGCGCGCACCGGCAGGGGGATGGCGAGATGGGTCATGTGCTCCTGGGCGACCCGCAGCGCCCCCTCGCGGGTGTGGGCGGCGACGAACAGGTTGAGACTGGGCCGGGTGCCCACGACGACGTCGGCGTCGGTCTTCTTCAGTTCGCGGACGATGCGCTCGTCGGTGAACTTGCTGTACTGCGCGGAGAACTCCTCCTGCCGGGGCACCACCTCGCTCGGCTCGTCGCTGCCCGGGGCACCGCGGTCCGCCGACCCCGGGCGCAGGTCGACCAGGGCCCGGACGCCGACGCGGGAGGAGATGTCGAACTTGGGGGTGGCGGCCCGCCGGAAGACGGAGACGATCTCGACCTTGTGGTGCACGGCCAGTGCCTCGGCCAGGTTGATGACCGTCCGGTTGGTGCCGCCGATGCCGTAGATGTTGTTGATCAGGAAGGAGATCTTCACCGGGCCTCGGGTCCCTTCCGCTCGAAGGGGCTCGGCACCGGGTAGTAGGCGTCGAGGAACCTGCCGAGCATCGCCGTCTGACGCTCGGTGTCGCGGCCGTCGGACAAGGTGTCGTTGATGCAGAACGCCTGGCGGTCGCGGCGCGCCAGCAGGATGCCGAGTCTGCGCTGGATCTCGGGTCTGGCGAGGTCCAGGTAGGCGAAGCGGATGTCGGAGGGCACGGCCCGGCCGGTGAAGTAGGCGAAGTAGTGGTAGAGCGACGACGGGATGGAGATGTCGTCGGCGCTGCGGAAGCGGCTGCGCGAGGTCTGCCGGTGCGCGTCGGAGAACTCGCGCTCGATCTCGTGCAGCACACTGCGGCGCAGCGCGTAGGGCGCGTGCCGCAGCTTCTGGACGATGACCGTGCCGAAGTACTCCTGTATCAGCCGGCGGTTGTTCTTGCCGGCCGCGTCCACCGGGCGGTCCCCGCTGCTCGGATCCCAGCGCGGCACCTGGGAGGGCGAGAAGAAGGTCCGGGTCATGCCGTTGGACAGGAAGAAGTCCTGCGGGGTGACGGGACGGCCCAGGAACATGTCGTCGTTCAGGTAGAGGAAGTGCTCGGACAGGCCCTTGATGTGGTGCAGCCGGCTCTCGATGGCGTGCGAGTTGAAGGTGGGCAGCGCGTCCTGGTCGGCGAAGATCTCCGAGTGGTCCACCACCGCCAGGCGCGGATGGGTGTCGTTGAGCCAGGAGGGCCGCTGGCGGTCCGTCACCACGAAGACGTTCCGCACCCATGGGGCGTTCTGCTCCAGGGCGCGCAGCGAGTAGCGCAGCTCGTCGCGGCTGATGTACCGGGCCGCGTTGGCGGATTCGGCGTGGTACCCGCCGTCGTAGGCGCGGCGCCGTTCCTGCCAGGCGGGATCGTTGCCGTCGACCCAGGTGTAGACGACGTCGACGGGGAAGCGGACGTCCTCCGGCAGGGCGTCGGCGCACGCCTTGAGGGTGCGGACGGACCTGGTGCGCCGGGTGTGCAGGGCGGCGAAGCCGGTCAGCCTGCTGACCGGCACCGTGACCCGGGCCTCCCGCGGCGACACGTCCTCCGTGACCCGGTTGGGCCGCGGCGCCACCAGGCGGCCGTCCCGCGGCTGCCAGAACTCGATGTCGCAGCTGTACTCCAGGCCGAGCACCAGGGAACCGGTGGGGTCGCTCCACACCATGCCGATCTGGAGCACGGGCGCCTGACGCGCGATCTGCGCGCCGCCGCGCGAGCCGGCCAGCGCCACGCGGCCGTGGGGCGTCTCGCCGTGGCAGGCCCGCAGGTAGACGGGGCTGTGCGCGGCGCAGCGCGCCAGCGCGCCCGCGACGCGGTCCCGGTCCGTCTCGGCGACGGCGAGGCACGAGCGGAAGTCGGAGGTGCCCCGGATCGCGAAGTAGTCGACGCCCGCCTCCTCCAGGGCGGTCGCGACCAGCTCGAGGTTGGCCTCGCGCAGCCCGAGGGGCGACACGGTGGGCCGGACCAGAGCGATGCGGTCGCCGTGGCCGGCCGGCGCCGCGAGCCGGTCGCCCTCGCGGAAGAGGTGCGGCCAGCGGCGGCGGGCGCGCAGACCGCGCCCCAGCCGGGCGGCCGGCGAGAAGACGTGCAGCCGGCGCAGCACGCGCTTGAGCGTCATGCGCAGCCCGAGCGGCACCCGGCGGGCGACACGTCGTCTCAGGCGCGCGGGCACGAGGTTGCGGTAGGCACCGACCGCGGCGGAAGCCTCGGGGTTACCTGTGCTCACGAAGGGTGTCCAGCTCTGTGGAGGTCTGCGGGCGCTCGTGCTCGAAGACGCTGGGGACGGGGAAGTAGCGGTGCAGGAAGCGCACGACGGCGGCGGTGCCGCCGCTCGCGCCCGCCTCCTCGGTGCCGAGACCGAAGAACTGCAGCTGCTGGAGGTCGCGGCGGACGAGCAGGCGCTCGAGGCGGACACCGATGCCGGGCAGGGCCGCGTGCAGTGCCGCCGTCGCCTCGGACGAGGGGTCGGCGAGACCGGCGGCGAAACCGAAGTGGTGCACCATCCCGTCCATCGGGTGCGTACCGGGAACGGCGGACAGGAACTGGCCGTCGGCGAGCGGCAGCGTACGCGCACCGCTGCGCGCGAGGCGGGCGACGGTGTCGGCCCGGTAGGGCTGGGGGCCCGACGCGTACCCGTGACCGGCCATACGCCCGGTGGTGCGGTGCGCGGCACGGACCCACTCGGCGAAGGACTCCTGGGCGTTCCACGGGCCGCGCCGTGGACGGGACCCACCGCTGGGGGCGAAGTAGTCGAAGGGGCGGACCGGCCGGCCGATCAGGGCCCCGGGACGCAGCAGCAAGAAGTGTCCCGCCACGTCGGGCAGCTGGTCCAGGTGCCATTCCGCACCCGGCCGCGCCCGGACGACGCTGAGCCGTTCGTCCGCCCTGAGCCAGGCCGGCGGCTCGGCCTCGGCCACGACGTGTACGACGTCGATCCAGGGGGCGTACTGGTGCAGGGAACGCAGCGCGGCCCGCAACAGCTCCTCGCCCCACGGCGTGGGGTGGCGCCACAGCAGCACCGCGTCCACCGGGAAGGCGATCTCCTCCAGCCGGGTGACGTCGAAGTCCTCCAGCGTGACGGTGGGTTCCAGGTCGCCGTCGATGTCGCAGTAGCCGGACAGCCGGCCGAGCCCGATCTCGATGCCGGGGGCCTCGGCGGGCACGGCGCGCTGCACCCGGTTGGGGCGCGGACCGATCAGCCGCTCGTACGGCAGGGCGGAGTCGGCGGACCAGAACTCGATCTCGACGCCCTGGTCCTCACCGACCCAGAGCTGCTCCGTGGGGTCGGTCCGCAGCCAGGTGAGGCGGATCACCTTGGCCTTGCCGTAGTTCTTCCATGCCTTGACATGGCTGCCCGGGATCTCCCGGGTGTCACCGGCTGCCGGGGAGACCGAGACGACGTAGCCGGTGTGCTCCTCCAGGAGCGCGCGCAGCACCCGCCGCACCGTGCCCTTCTCCCGCTGCTCCACGGCGATGCAGAGCCGTCGGTCGTCCAGGGCGGGGACCGCGAACCAGGGGACCTCGGCCGCGTCGAGCGCCTGGGTCACCAGGTCGAGGTCGAGCCGGCGGGCGAGATCGACGGTGAGACCGGTGTGCACGTGCCCGATCCGGCCGTCGGGTGCCTCGGTGCGGCGTTCGGACCGGCCGAGCCCCGCCCGCCGCACCCGGCGCAGCGCGCGGCGGTGCAGGCGCGCCTCGCGCCGGCTCAGGGTGCGGGCGAGCCCGCCCTTGACCTTGCGCCGGACACCGGCGGGCACCGTGGTCGCCGCGGCCGAGCGCACGGGCTGGGGGACCCAGCGCCGGTAGACGTGGCCCGCGGAGCTCATCGACGTCGGACTGGACACGTCATGAACTCCGGTTCATCGTTCGTACGGACTTGGGGTGGGGAAGTAGGAGGTGAGGAAGTCGTCCAGCAGTACCTGCTGCGCCTCGATGTCCTCCGGGGTGGAGAAGGCGTCGTTGAGGCAGAAGGAGTCCTGGTCCCTGCCGTCGAGCAGCCGTTGCAGCCGGTCCGCCAGGTCCGGCACCGCCAGCTGCAGATAGGTGAACGGCATGGAACCCGGTTGGGCCCGGCCGGTCAGGGCCGCGTAGTACAGCGCGAACGAGGAGGTCGGCGACAGGTCGGTCATGGCCCGGAACCTGCTGGCCGCGGTGCGCGCCCAGGCCTCGGGGAAGTCCCGCTCGGCCTCTTCCATCGCCGAGCGGCGCAGGGCGTAGGGGATGTGCTCCATGGGCTGGGTGATGACCCTGCCGAACCGCTCCTTGAGCAGCGCCCGGTTGTTCTTGCAGGCCGCGTCGACCGGAGTGTCGGTCTCCGCGACCGGCCCCTGCGGGATCCGGTTGCGCGAGGGGAAGTAACGGGCGGTGCCGCTCGCCGTGAAGAAGGCGTGCGGGGCCACCGGGCGCCCCATGAACATGTCGTCGTTGAAGTACAGGAAGTGCTCGGCGAGGCCCTCGATGTGGTGCAGCTGGCTCTCGATGGAGTGCGAGTTGAAGGTCGGCAGGTCCGCCGCGTCGCGGAAGATCTCCCGGTGCGTGGCGATGCGGATCCCGGGTACACCCTCCCGCAGCCAGACCGGGACCTGGTCGTCGGTGACGATGTAGATGTTCCGGATCCACGGCGCGAACAGGTGCAGGGAGCGGACCGAGTAGCGCAGTTCGTCCCGGCTGATGAAGCGGGCGTCGCTGGCCGACTCCGCGTGGTACGCCTCGCCCTTCGCCTCGGCCTTGCGTCGCTTCCACACGGGGTCGTCGCCGTCCACCCAGGTGTACACGGCGTCGACCGCGAAGGCGATGTCGTCGGCGCAGTCGACCAGGAACTCGGGCCGGGTGGGCAGCGGTGGCGCCAGGTGCTGCGGCGTCCAGTCCGAGACGAAGCGGCTGAAGAGGCGCCCGGCGCCGACGACGCCCGGGCCGTCGGCCGCCACGGCCCAGGTCGCGCGGTTGGCACGCGGGGCGACCAGGTGGGTGCCGTGCCGCTGCCAGAACTCCACGGCGCAGCCGTACTCGTGGCCCAGCAGCAGATGCCGGCCCGGGTCGGTGCGGTACCAGCTGACCTGGAGCACCCGGGCGCCGGCGACGTCGCGCCAGGCCCGCGGGTCACGCGAGGACATCGGCTTGGCGGGGCGGGGGGCGTCCGGGTCGATGACCGTGAGATGCCCGGGATACTGGCCGAGCCCCCGGAAGACCGTCTCGAGGACGCGCTCGCGGTCCTCCTCGGCCACGGCCACGACCGTGCCGTGGTCGACCGTGCCGCGCACGGCGAAGTGGGCGATGCCGGCGGAGTCGAGCAGGGCGGTGAGCGCCGAGCGGTTGGCCTCCCGCGCGCCCAGGGGAGTCATCCCCCGCTCCACGTAGACGTCACCGTGCTCCGCCGTGAACGTGGTCGGCCCGGCCGCCGCGGACCGGCGTCGGCCGGTGTCCTGCCGCTGGTCGTCGCCGGTGGCGAGCGCTCGGCGGGGAGTGAACTCAGATACGGTCGTCATGCCACGGATCCCCAAAGGACGACGCGCGCAGCCGCATGGTCACCCTCCCTCTCCTCACCCGGGCCCCCGCCCGGGTGAGCACTGGTGGCCGTGAGCCCTCGTGCCCCCCGGCTCGATGCACGGCCACACCGCGTGCCGGTCACCGACCGGCACTGCTCATACCGAATGTTCCATCTTCATAGAACAAACACATCCTGACCAAGAGGATCGAAGCCTGTCAACGGTGGTCAGTTGTGACGGAAGATACACGCTCAGATGACGTAGAGCCGAAACTCTGCCGTCGGAGAGATGGCCGCGGCCGGGAACCGGCACCTCCGGCAACCGGTCTATAGTTCGGGCACGCCGCGGCTGCCGACGCCGCGACGGGGCCCGGCCCTCCCCCACACGCGCCCTGCACCCTTTCGGATTCACGCAGTGAGCCGACCGATTGAGAGGACCGAGGTCCATGACGCACGCCCCGACGGAGACGAGCCCCCGCGGGTCCAGGCGTGCACCCTCGGGTCGCAGAGCCGCCAAGCCCCCTCGCCGGCGCCGCGTCTGGCGCTGGGTCACGCTGAGCCTGGTGCTTCTGCTGCTGGTCGTGGGCGGTGTCGGCTACTGGCTGTACAGCGACCTGAACGGCAACATCAAGGGCGTCGACATCGACCGGGCGATCGGCACGGACCGGCCGGAGAGGCTGCCGACCTCGGGCCAGAACATCCTGATCCTCGGCTCCGACTCGCGGGCCGGCGACAACGCCGCCCTGCACACCGGCAAGGTGGCCGGCGCCCGGTCGGACACCGCGCTGGTGATGCACGTACCGGAGGGCCGCACGGAGGCCGTCGCGATCAGCATCCCGCGTGACACCCTGGTGACCCGGCCGGAGTGCGTGAAGTCCGACGGCTCCGAGGTCGCCTCGAAGCAGCGGGTGATGTTCAACTCCATCTTCTCGCAGGTCGGTCCGGCGTGCGTGGTCAAGACCGTGGAGAAGATGTCCGGGGTCCGCATGGACCACTACATGCAGATCGACTTCGCCGGCTTCAAGGGGCTGGTCGACGCGATCGGCGGCGTGCACATCACCGTCGACCAGGACATCCACGACTCCTCCAGCGGCCTCGACCTCACCAAGGGCCCGCACAAGCTGGACGGCACCCAGGCGCTCCAGTTCGTCCGCACCCGGCACGGCATCGGCGACGGCAGCGACCTCGGACGCATCGGCCTGCAGCAGCAGTTCATGCTGGCGCTGCTCAGCGAGATCAAGAAGCAGGACCTGCTGGGCAGCCCGACCAAGTCCTACAAGATCGCCGACAGCCTCACCGCCGCCCTGACCACCGACTCCGACCTCGCCTCGCTCACCTCGCTGGCGGAGTTCGGGCGGAGCCTCAACGGCGTCGACCCGGCCACCATGGAGACCATCATGCTGCCGGTGGCCTACGACAAGATCGACCCGGCCCGCGTGGTGGCCGCCGAACCGCAGGCGTCGACGCTGTGGAAGGCGGTCCGCAGCGGCGAGGACATCCCGGAGTCGGCGAAGAAGTCGCCGGCGACCGGCGGCACTTCCTGACGGCCTTCGCCGGCGGGCGGCCCGGCAGACGGGACGTCAGACACGCATCGCGGGGTCCAGCGAGAGACCGGGCCCCTGGGCCTGCCGGGCGACACGCAGGGCGCCGTCGGGACCGAGCACCGCGAGCACGACGCGCCCGAAGCCGTCCAGGGCGAGAGCCGGGGCGCCGAGGGACCGCTCACCGGTGGGAGACCACCACAGGCCCGCCCCCTCGTTCTCCGTCCCGCACACCGCGAAGTGGACCTGCCCCTCCAGGTCCCGGTGGGCCAGCACCGTGCAGTCGTACCCGTCGAGGACCGTCCGCAGCGCGGCCACCCGGTCGCTCGTCGACGCGCCGCCCAGGGGGATCACCCAGCCCCCGGGGCGGTGCGCGACAAGCCGGCCGGAGTCCTCGTCGGACCAGAAGTAGGTCGCCCGGTCCGGCGCGGTCTCCAGCGCCGAGGCCGTACCGGGCGTCACGCGCAGGGGGATGTTCGGCCGGCGGACGAAGGAGCCGTCGGCCTCGTCCTGCCGCCACCACATGGCGAACTGCTCGTTCGCGGCCAGCACTTCGACGCGGCCGGACGCGTGGGCGACGGTGGTGAACCCGTCCCGCACACCGCTGCCCTGCAGGTCCGTCCAGGGTTCCCACCCGCCCTTGGCATCCTCCCGGCGGAGCATCAGCCCACCGCCGGCGTTGCGGGCGAGGACGTGCACCCGGCCAGTGGCGCTCACCGCGGCGGCCGGCGTGCCGAACCGGACCCCCTTCTCGGGCTCCCGGTGCGGATTGCCCAACGAACGCCACTCGGTGACGGGCCTGGCGGTCTGGTACTGGATGGCATGGACGATGTCGACGGCGCCGGCGTTCGCCGGGCGGGCCCGCCTGCCCAGGAAGTGGACGTAGGTGTCCGCGCCCTGGACGATCGCCACGTGCGTGAGGTCCGGGACCACGACGAGTTCGGGGGCCGACCAGTGCGGGCCCCCCGGCCGCGTCTCCGTCCAGCGCAGAAGTCCGCGCCCGGAGCGGGCGTAGGCGGTCAGCCTGCCGTCCTTGCCGCGCACGAGCCAGCGGCCGTCGAGGGTCGCCTCGGCGACCGGGTACTCCTCGCCGGTGTCCGCGGCCCGGTCGGGCGCGCTTCCGCGGACTGCTCCGCGTCCGGATCTGGTCCGCATGGCGTGACCTGCCCCTCCTGCCGCCCACAGCGACCGACCTGTCGCCTCCGGAGCGTCTGGCATGTGCGGAGGCCGAGCGGCGACCATCATAGATCGAACAGGTGACGGAGAATATGTGACGAACTCGTGCACAACTCGCGGGACGACGGTCGTCTCAGACCTCCTGCCACGCCCCCATCGCCAGCCCCGCCGCGTCCTTGCGCCGGCTCAGCAGCAGCCGGCCGGTCGACGGGGACAGGCAGGCGGCGGTCACCCGGTCCTCGGCGTCCAGGGCCAGGGACACCAGGGCGTCCGCCGGGACCGGCGGGCCCGACTCAGTCCAGGTCGCGCCGGCCTCCTCCTGCTCGGACGGGTAGGCGGCGAAGACGATGCGGCCGTGCGTGGCCCGCTGGGCGAGCAGCGTGCAGTCGTGGCCGTCGATGACGCAGCGCACGGCGGCCACCGGTCCCGGCCCCGCCGCCGACGCGACCGGGACGGGCTTGTGGCCGGGGCGCCAGGCGCACAGGCGGCCGGTGGCGTCGTCGGTGTAGAACACCGTGGTGTTCTCCTCGGACGTGGCCACCGCGCGCAGCGTGCCGGGGCGGGGCACGGCCTCCGCCGTCTCGACCAGGTGGAAGGCGGCGGCGGGCTTGTCCTGGCGCCAGTGCAGCAGCGCGTCGGGGGCGGCGCCGTAGACCTCGACGCGTCCCGCCCGGCCCGGCACGGCGACGGGGGCGCCCGCGAACTCCCCCTCCTGGGGGTCGCGCCAGGGTCCCCAGCCGCCCTTCTCCTTCTGCGCGCGGATCACCAGCCGGCCGGCTCCGTCGCGGACGAAGACGTGGGCCCGGCCCTGGTCGTCGACCGCCACGGCGGGCTCGTCCGGGCTCTCGCCCAGGCCGGCCGGGCGGCCGAGCGGATGCCAGTCCAGGGCGGCGAGCAGCGGCCGGAAGTGGGTGGAGTGCAGCAGGCCGCCCGGCTTGCCGCCGGCCGGGGACTGCCAGGCGACCAGGTGCGCGTAGGAGTCGGCGCCGCGGCCGACGCCGACGAGCGGCTCCACCCGGCGTTCCCCGCCGGTCCGCCGCGGGGCGTCCCAGTTGCCGCCGGGTGCGCGCTCCGCGCGGCAGCGGACCGCGCCGTCGGAGACCAGGTAGACGCTGAGGCGGCCGTCGGAGCCGCGTATGAGCCACTCGCCATTCACCGGCACACCTTATGCCGCGCCGGACGGCACGGTCGCCCCGGGCGGGCCCGTGGGTGCCGCCCCTGGTGCCATGCTCATGCGTGCCGCCCTGGGGCCATGCTCATGCGTGCCACCCTGGGGCCATGACGGACAGCGCCTCTCTCCTCGTGATCGTCGACGCCGCGAACGTGGTCGGGTCGGTGCCCGACGGTTGGTGGCGGGACCGGCGCGGGGCCGCGGAGCGGCTGCGGGACCGGCTCGCGGCGGACGGGGTGCCGGGACGGGCGGAGCCGGTGGAGATCGTGCTGGTGGTGGAGGGCGCGGCGCGCGGGGTCGAGCCGGTCGCGGGGGTGCGGGTGGCGGCGGCGCCGGGCAGCGGCGACGACCACATCGTCGCCCTGACCGCCGGGGCGGCGCCCGGGCGCCCGGTGCTCGTGGTCACGGCCGACCGGGAGCTGCGCCGCCGGGTGACGGAGCTGGGGGCGGAGGTCGCGGGGCCGCGGACGGTGCGTCCCGACTGACCTCCGCCGCAGGTCCTTAGGGCTTCTGCCCCGTCGGGGAGACGCCCTCCTCCAGTTCGCCGCGGGCCAGGCGGCTGTGGGTGCGGCCGTAGAAGAAGTACAGGGCGAAGCCGATGACCATCCACACCGCGAAGCGGACCCAGGTCTCGGCCGGCAGGTTCAGCATCAGCCACAGCGAGGCGGCGACCGACAGGATCGGCAGCCACGGCACCAGCGGGGTGCGGAAGGCGCGCGGCAGGTCGGGGCGGGTGCGGCGCAGGATGATCACGCCGATCGCGACGACGACGAAGGCGAACAGCGTGCCGATGTTCACCAGCTCCGCCAGCTCGCTCAGGCTGGTGAAGCCGGCGACGATCGCGATGATCACGCCGAGCAGGATGGTCGGCCGGTACGGGGTGCGGAAGCGCGGGTGGACGCGCGAGAAGAAGCGGGGCAGCAGCCCGTCGCGGCTCATCGCGAAGAACACCCGGGTCTGGCCGAGCAGCAGGATCAGGCAGACGGTGGTCAGGCCGACCGCGGCGCCGAAGCTGATGACGCCGGAGAAGAACGGGTGCCCGGTGGCCTTGAAGGCGTCGGCGAGCGGGGCGTCCACCGACAGCTGGGTGTAGTTCTGCATGCCGGTGACGACGATGGACACCGCCACGTACAGCAGGGTGCAGATGATCAGGGAGCCGATGATGCCGCGGGGCATGTCGCGCTGCGGGTTCTTGGTCTCCTCGGCGGCCGTGGCGACGACGTCGAAGCCGATGAAGGCGAAGAAGACGACGGAGGCGGCGGTGAAGATGCCCATGACGCCGAAGTTGGCCGGCGCCCAGCCGAACATCAGCTGGACCAGCGGCGAGTCCAGGGAGCTGCCCGCGTCCACCGGCTTGGACTTCGGGATGAACGGGTCGTAGTTGGAGCTCTTGACGAAGAACGCGCCCGCGATGATCACGACGAGGACGACGGCCACCTTGATGGCGACGACCACGGAGGTGACCCGCGCGGACAGCTTCATGCCGAGGACGAGGATGCCGGTGAGGACGAGGACCAGCGCGGCGGCGAGGATGTCGAAGCCGAAGCCGTCGGCGCCGTCCCGGCTGCCCAGCGACTCCGGCAGGGTCAGGCCCGCGTTCTCCAGGAACGAGCGGATGTACCCGGCCCAGCCGACGGCCACCACCGCCGTGCCGAGCGCGAACTCCAGGACCAGGTCCCAGCCGATGATCCAGGCGGGCAGCTCACCCAGCGAGGCGTAGGAGAAGGTGTACGCGGAGCCGGCCACCGGGATCGACGAGGCGAACTCGGCGTAGCAGAGGGCGGCCAGGGCGCAGACGACGCCGGCGACGACGAAGGCCAGCGCGGTGGAGGGCCCGGCGTTGTCCTTGGCGACCGTGCCGGTCAGCACGAAGATGCCGGTGCCGATGATGACACCGACGCCGAAGACCGTCAGCTCCAGCGCGGACAGGGACTTCTTGAGCTGGTGCTCGGGCTCCTCCGTGTCCTGGATGGACTGCTCGATCTTCTTGGTTCTGAACAGGGTGCTGCTCACGGTGACCTCCGACGCTCGTCGTCCCCGACATGCATGATCGAGAGGGGGGCGTAGTGCGTATGCCCCGGCGTGAGCTGATTCACGCGGATGAGCGGGTTTCCCCACCGCAAAGGGTGGGGACACCTGCCCATCCGGCCGTACCTCGGAGGCGGCCGTCAGTCGCGCGCCGCCTCCACCGCGTCCGCCTCGGCGCCCGCCTCCTCGTAGCGGCCGTCGAGCTTGGCCACCAGGCCGGTGACCTGGCGGGCGATGTCCGGCGCGGTGAGGCCGATCTCGGCGAGCACCTCGGCGCGCGAGGCGTGGTCGAGGAAGCGCGGCGGGATGCCGAAGTCGCGCAGCGGCACGTCCACGCCGGCGTCGCGCAGGGCCTGGGCGACGGCGGAACCGACGCCGCCGACCCGGGAGTTGTCCTCGACGGTGACGACCACGCGGTGCCGCTCGGCGAGCGGGGCCATCGCCTCGTCGACGGGCTTGACCCAGCGCGGGTCGACCACGGTGGTGGAGATGCCCTGCTTGTCCAGGAGGGCGGCGATCTCCAGGCACATCGGCGCGAGGGCGCCGACGGAGACGAGCAGCACGTCGGGGGTGTCGGTGCCGGGGGCGCGCAGCACGTCCATGCCGCCGACCCGGCCGACGGCCGGCACCGCGGGGCCGACGGCGCCCTTGGAGAAGCGGACCACGGTCGGGGCGTCGTCCACCGCGACGGCCTCGCGCAGCTGGGCGCGGACCTGCTCGGCGTCGCGCGGGGCGGCCAGCCGCAGGCCGGGGACGACCTGGAGGATCGACATGTCCCACATGCCGTTGTGCGAGGCGCCGTCGGTGCCGGTGACGCCGGCCCGGTCCAGGACGAAGGTGACGCCGCACTTGTGCAGGGCGACGTCCATCAGGACCTGGTCGAAGGCGCGGTTGAGGAAGGTGGCGTAGACGGCGAAGACCGGGTGCAGGCCGCCGTGGGCGAGGCCGGCCGCGGAGACGGCGCCGTGCTGCTCGGCGATGCCGACGTCGTAGACGCGGTCGGGGAAGGCTTTGGCGAAGCGGTCGAGGCCGACCGGCTGGAGCATCGCGGCGGTGATGGCGACGATGTCCTTCCGCTCCTTGCCCAGCTCGACCATCTCCTCGCCGAACACGGACGTCCAGTCGGCGCCGGAGGCGGCGATGGGCAGGCCGGTGTCGGGGTGGATCTTGCCGACGGCGTGGAAGCGGTCGGCCTCGTCCTGGAGGGCGGGCTGGTAGCCGCGGCCCTTCTCGGTGAGGCAGTGCACGATGACCGGGCCGCCGAACCGCTTGGCCCGGGTGAGGGCCGACTCCAGCGCCTCGAGGTCGTGGCCGTCGATGGGGCCGACGTACTTCAGGCCGAGGTCCTCGAACATGCCCTGCGGGGCGATGAAGTCCTTCAGGCCCTTCTTGGCGCCGTGCAGGGTGTCGTAGAGCGGCCTGCCGAGGACCGGGGTGCGCTCCAGGAGGTCCTTGGTGCGGGCCAGGAAGCGCTCGTAGCCGTCGGTGGTGCGCAGGGTGGCCAGGTGGTTCGCGAGGCCGCCGATGGTGGGCGCGTAGGAGCGCTCGTTGTCGTTGACGACGATGACCAGCGGGCGGTCCTTGGCGGCGGCGATGTTGTTCAGCGCCTCCCAGGCCATGCCGCCGGTGAGCGCGCCGTCCCCGATGACGGCGACGACGTGCCGGTCCCGGCCGAGCACCTGGTTGGCCTTGGCGATGCCGTCGGCCCAGCCGAGCACCGTGGAGGCGTGGCTGTTCTCGATGACGTCGTGCTCGGACTCGGCCTGCGCGGGGTAGCCGGAGAGGCCGCCCTTCATCTTCAGCCGGGAGAAGTCCTGGCGGCCGGTGAGCAGCTTGTGCACGTAGGACTGGTGCCCGGTGTCGAAGAGCACCTTGTCCTCGGGCGACTCGAACACCCGGTGCAGGGCGAGGGTCAGCTCCACCACACCGAGGTTGGGGCCGAGGTGGCCGCCGGTCTTGGACACGGCGTCCACGAGGAAGGTACGGATCTCCTCGGCCAGCAGGTCCAGCTCCTCCATGCTGAGCCGGTCCAGATCGCGCGGTCCCGTGATGCGGGTCAGCAGCGGCACCCGTGCCTCCTTGCAGTAGAGCTGTTGCCGGGCCTGTCGAGTCTAATGTTCCGCTCCGGCGCCCCGTCCTCGGGCGGTGCGTCGTATGTCACGCGTTCGGCTGTACCCATCATGCGACGGTCCTATGACACGGCTGCGCCCGGCACCGGGGACCGGTGCCGGGCGTGCAGCGTGTCGGGCGAGGTCAGGCGCGGCCGGCCGTCTTCTGGGTCTTGCGGGTGACGGCGTCGATGACGACGGTCACCAGCAGGACACCGCCGGTGATCATGTACTGGACCGGCGAGGCGACGCCCTGGAGGGCGAGGCCGTACTGGATCGAGACGATGACCAGCACACCGAGCAGCGCGTTCCAGGTGCGGCCGCGGCCGCCGAAGAGGGACGTGCCGCCGATGACCGCCGCGGCGATGGCGTTCATCAGCAGGTCGCCGCCGCCCGCGCCCTGGTTGGCGGAGGCGATCTTGGAGGCGATGAACAGGCCGCCGATGGCGGCGAAGGTGCCGGAGATCGCGAACACCGAGATGCGCACCAGGGTGACGTTGATACCGGCGCGGCGGGACGCCTCGACGCTGCCGCCGAGCGCGAAGACCTTGCGGCCGTAGGCGGTGCGGCGCAGCACGAAGTCGGTGATGAGCAGCACCACGACGAAGATCAGCACCGCCAGGGGCAGGCCCTTGTACTGGTTGAAGACGATCGCCACGCCGAAGGCCAGGACGGCCAGCAGCACGGTGCGGGCGATGATCTCGCTCAGCGGCCGGGAGGGCACCCCGACGGCCTCGCGGCGCCGGTTGCCGAAGAAGGCGCTGAGGAAGTAGCCGACCACCACGACGACGGCGAGCCCGTAGGCGGCGGCCACGTCGGCGAAGAAGTAGCTGGTCAGCTTGGCGACGACACCGTCGGAGTCGATGTTGATGGTGCCGTTGTCGCCGAGCACCTGGAGCATGAAGCCGTTCCAGAACAGCAGACCGGCCAGCGTGACGGCGAAGGCGGGGACGCCGATCCGGGCGAAGAAGAAGCCGTGGATGGCGCCCGCGACGGTGCCGGTGAGGATGGCCAGCACCAGGGCCAGCCACTCGTTCATGTCCTTGTTGACGGCCAGCACCGCGAAGGCGGCGCCCGCCACACCGCTGACCGAGCCGACCGACAGGTCGATCTCGCCGAGCAGCAGCACGAAGACGATGCCGACGGCGATCATGCCGGTGCCGACCATGGTCACCGACATGTCGGACAGGTTGCCCGCGCTGAGGAAGTTGGAGTTCAGGCTCTGGAAGATGATCCAGATCAGCACGAGGCCGAGGACCACGGGTATGGACCCGAGGTCGCCGGACTTCAGCTTGCGCTTGAACTCGCCGAGGTACCCGGCGAAGCCCTGCTCGCGCACCAGCAGCCGGGGGTCGACCACGGTGACGGCGGCGGCGGCCGCCTCGGAGTTCTCCACGGTCTGCCCGCCGGCCGGCGTGGAGGTCTTCTCGGTGCTCACTTCGCGACCTCCCCAGTCGTACGCGCCGCACGGCGGGTCACGGCGTTGTCCGTGGCGCCGGTGATGGCGGAGATGATCTCTTCCTGCGAGGTCGACTTGACCTCGAACACGCCGTTGTTGCGCCCGAGGCGCAGCACGGCGACCTTGTCGGCCACGGCCTTGACGTCGGCCATGTTGTGGCTGATGAGGATGACCGCGTGGCCGCGCTCGCGCAGCCGCTCGACCAGGTCGAGGACCTGGGCGGTCTGCTCCACGCCGAGCGCCGCGGTGGGCTCGTCGAGGATGACCAGCTTGGGCTCGCCGAGCATGGACCGGGCGATCGCCACGACCTGGCGCTGACCGCCGGAGAGCGAGGCGATCGGGATGCGGACGCTGGGGATGCGGATGGACAGCGTGTCCAGCAGCTCGCGGGAGCGGCGCTCCATCTCCACCTCGTCCAGGACACCGCGCTTGCGGACCTCCCGGCCGAGGTACAGGTTGCCGACCACGTCGATGTTGTCGCACAGCGCGAGGTCCTGGTAGACGGTCGCGATGCCCAGGTTCTGGGCGTCGTGCGGCTTGTTGATCGTGACGGACCTGCCGTCCCACTCGATGGCGCCCTCATCGATGGGGTGCACGCCGGCGATCGTCTTGACCAGCGTGGACTTTCCGGCGCCGTTGTCGCCCACCAGGGCGACCACCTCACCGGCGTGGACCTCAAGCTCTACGTCGGTGAGCGCCTGAACGGCACCGAACCGCTTGGAGACCCCGCGCAACGCCAGCACGGGCGTAGCGGACACGTGAACCATCTCCTTCGCCGCCTGACCCGGCGGGAGGTTGTGCAGAAGATTTGGGGGGTGTTCCGTCCGGCGCCCCGCCATAGCTTGCGGGGCTGATGAGTGCGGGGCGCCGGAGGAGCCGGGGGGCCGGGCGGGAGGCGGTCCGCCTCACCGCGGGGCCCTGGGACCTACTGGAGGTTGATCTTGTCGCAGGCGGCCTTGTACTTGCCGCCGCAGATCTCGTCGAGGGTGTAGAACCCGTCGGCGATGACCGTCTCCTTGATGTTGTCCTTGGTCAGCGAGACGACCGGGACGAGGACCGTCGGGATGCCCTGCGCGGTGGCGCTGTCGGACTTCTCCTTGGCGAGGGAGTCGAGCGACTCGCCCTTGGCGAGCTTGACGGCCATCTCCGCGGCCACCGCGCCCTCCTTCGGGTAGGACTTGTAGACGCTCATGTACTGCTCGCCGGTGATGATGCGCTGCACGCCGTTCAGCTCGGCGTCCTGGCCGGTGACCGGGATGTCGGCGATGCCGGCGGCCTTCAGGGCGGTGATGATGCCGCCCGCCATGCCGTCGTTGGCGGAGTAGACGCCGACGATCTTGTTCTTGCCGATCGCGGAGATGGCGCCCTCCATGTTGGCGTTGGCGTTCTCCGCCTTCCACTCCTTGGTGTCGTACTCGCGGCCGATCTTGACCTTGCCGTCGAGGACCGAGTGGGCGCCGTCCTTGAACTGCTTGGCGTTCGGGTCGGTGGAGGACCCGTTCATCATGACGATCTGGCCGCTCTTGGCCTTGTCGCCCAGGGCCTTGAGCAGGGCCTCGCCCTGGGTCTTGCCGACGGTCACGTTGTCGAAGGACGTGTAGGCGTCGATCGGGCCCTCGGCCAGGCGGTCGAAGGCGACGACCTTGATGCCGGCGTCCTTGGCCTTCTTCACCGAGCCGGCGATGGCCTTGGAGTCCACGGCGTCCACGATGAGGACGTCCACCTTGTTGGTGACCATCGTGTCGACCTGCTGCGACTGGAGGCTGGCGTCCTGCTTGGCGTTGGCGTAGACGACCTTGCCCTTGTTGTTCGTGAGCTCCTTGACCTTCTTCTCGATCAAGGGCTTGTCGAACTTCTCGTAGCGAGCGGTCTGGTTCTCCGGCAGGAGCAGGCCGACCGTGATGTCGTCGCCCTTCTTGGCGGCGCCGTCGTCGGAGCCCTTCTTGTCGCCCGACTCCTTGGCGCTGCCACAGGCGGCCAGCGAGACGGCCATGGCACCGGCGGCGATGGCAACGGCGGCACGACGCATACGCGTGTTCACTTCACAAACCTCCCTGACGAGGCCGCGACGTTGCGGCCGAGGTGGCTCGAAGTCAACTCGGCCGCCTGTGCGACGTCAAGAAGTAAATCCTTAACGAGATGGCAACGGTGCCATCCGTTCTCTAAGTGAAGGCGGGTGCGACGGTGGACGGGGTGCCGGTCGCACTTCCGTCCAGAAGGGTCGAATCGCCCATTTCGCTGAGTGCCAGGGCGAGCGCCCCGAGCACCTCGGCGCGTCCGCCAAGTGCCCCCGGAAGCACGGAGAGTTGACGCGCGGCGCTGGGGATCGCGTAGCGGCCGACGGACTCCCTGATCGGCCCGAGGACCAGCTCACCGGCCTCGGCGAGATCGCCGCCGAGGACCACCCGGGAGGGGTTGAGGAGATTGCACAGGTTGGCCACGCCGCTGCCGATGTGCCGCCCCACGTCGGCGATCACCCGCCGGCAGCCGGGGTCGCCGTCCCGCGCGAGGCGGACGACGCCCTCCATGGTCAGGTCGCTGCCGTGGCTGGACCGCAGCAGCGGCAGCACGTAGCGGGCGGCGGCGAAGGTCTCCAGGCAGCCGCGGTTGCCGCAGCGGCACACCGGGCCCGCCTCGTCCAGGGTGATGTGCCCGATCTCGCCGGCCGTGCCGCCGGGCCCGCGGTAGATGCGCCCGCTGATGACCAGGCCGGCGCCGACACCGCTGGCGACCTTGATGTACGCCAGGTCCCGCACCCCCCGGCCGCTGCCCCAGACCAGCTCGCCGAGGGCCCCGAGGTTGGCGTCGTTGTCCACGTGCACCGGCACGCCGAGCCGCTCCCGCAGCTCCTCGGCGGGCCGGGTGCCGCCCCAGCCGGGCAGGATGGCGGTCGAGCCCAGCGTGCCGGACTCCACGTCGATCGGGCCCGGCACCCCGAGGCCCACCCCGGCGATCTTGGCGCGGTCCACACCGGTGGCCTCGATCAGGCGGCTGACCAGCTGTTCCGCCCGGTCGAAGCCCTGCGCGGCGCTGGCGTCCACGTCGAGCGGCTCGGCCTCCTCGGCGAGCACCTGGTGGGCCAGGTTGCCGACCGCGACGCGCAGGTGGGTGTGGCCGAAGTCGACGCCGATGACGATGCCCGCGTCGCCGCTCAGCGAGACGCTGCGGGCCCGCCGGCCGCCCGCCGAGGTGGGCGTGACCTCGACCGTCCCGCCGTCCTTCAGCTCCCGGACGATGTTGGAGACGGTCGCCGCGGACAGGCCCGTCGTCCTCGCGATCTCCGCCTGCGTGAGCGAACCGGCGAGGCGTACCGCACGTACCACCCGCTCCAGGTTGGCTCGGTGCAGCGACGACTGCGACCCCGGAGTCTCCACGACGACCTCCTGCGCGCGGGACCGCTTCGGTGAGGCCCCGTCCATGTCCAACTAGTGAACCCTAAGCTGAGCTGTTCGGGTCGCCTCCCGTCAAGAGGTTGAACCTCATCGGAGCTCGCGCCCGCACGCGTGTGCCGCCCCCGGACCACCGGGAGCGGCACGCGCGGAGAGAGGGCCGGCCTACTTCAGGGCGCCCGCCGTGAGGCCCTGGACCACCTGGCGCTGGAAGACGATGTACGCCGCCAGCACCGGCAGCATGGCCATCACCAGGCCCGCGAAGAGGCCCGACCAGTCGCCCTTGTACCCCTGGCTGACCGCGAGCTGCACCAGGCCCTGGGTGAGGACGTGCTTGTCCGGGTCGGTGTTCAGCACGGTCGGCAGCATGTACTGGTTCCACTGCCCGAGGAAGTTGAAGATCCCCACGCTGATCAGGCCCGGCTTGGCCATCGGCAGCATGACCTGGAAGAACGTCCGGCTGTGCGAGGCGCCGTCGACGAACGCGGCCTCCGCCACCGAGGTCGGCAGGGTGCGGAAGAACGCGGTCAGGAAGAACACGGTGAAGGGCAGCGAGTAGGCGATGTACACCAGGATCAGCCCGTGGATCGTGTTCAGCAGCCCCATGTTGTCCACCACGTAGAACAGCGGGACCAGGGCGAGCATGATCGGGAAGCTCATGCCGGCGACGAACAGGTAGTAGATGAAGCGGTTGCCCGGGAAGTCGAAGCGGGCCAGCACATAGGCGGCCATGGAGCCGAGCACCAGGGTGCCGACGAGCGAGCCGCCCACCACCAGGATGGTGTTGAGGAAGTAGTCGCCCATGTGGGCCTGGGACCAGGCGCGCGACCAGTTGTCGAAGTGCAGCTTGTCCGGGAGCGACCAGGGCGAGTTGAAGATCGAGGCGTCGTCCTTGAAGGAGGTCATCACCGCCCACAGCAGCGGCATCGCGACGAGGATCGCCCAGATGACGAGGACGCCGTGGGAGAAGACGTTGAGGGTGGTGCCCTCCTTCTTCGGCCGGGCCGGTCCGCCGGGCGCGGCGTCCGTCTTGCGGACCGGGGGGCCGGACTGGGCCGGCACCGGGGCGGGGGTCTGGGTCGTCTTCATCTGATCAGTACTCCAGCCGCTCGCGCCGGCCGAGCCGCATCACGACGGCCGCGAAGGCCAGGGTGACGAGGAGCAGGGCGACGCCGATGGTGGTCGCGTAGGCGGCCTGGCCGTCCCGGAACGCCTTCTGGTACACGTACAGGACCATGACGGTGGTCGAGTAGTCGGGCCCGCCGGGCC
Organism: Streptomyces sp. NPDC048182; assembly: GCF_043202555.1. NCBI lineage: Bacteria > Bacillati > Actinomycetota > Actinomycetes > Kitasatosporales > Streptomycetaceae > Streptomyces > Streptomyces sp. NPDC048182. The sequence goes on from NZ_JBIDAQ010000005.1 coordinate 219,677, forward strand.
CGGTGGTCATGATCTGCACGACCGCGAACGACTCGGCGCCGAGCGCCAGGATGCCCATGTAGACCCAGCCGGACTGCACGGTGTCCCACAGCAGCGGCAGGGTCACCTTGAAGAAGGTGGCGAAGCGGTTCGCCCCGTCGAGCAGCGCGGCCTCGTACAGCTCCGCCGGGATGGAGGCCATGGCGGCGGAGAAGAGGACCACGAAGAAACCGACCGTGGACCAGACGAGCACCGCCATCACGCACCACAGCGCGTAGTTCGGGTCGCCGAGCCACAGCGGCTGGAAGCCGTCCAGGCCGATGCCGCGCAGGAAGGAGTTGAGCGCGCCGCTGTCCGGGTTGTACGCGAACGCGAACAGCAGGGCGACGATGGCGATCGAGAGCACCTGCGGGAAGAAGTACACGATCTTGTAGAAGCCGGAGCCGCGGACCCCGGTGATCGCCGGGCCGCCGCGCCGGCGGCGTCCGCCCACATTGATCATGAAGGCGAAGAACAGCGCCAGGCCGAGCGTCACCACCGGCACCAGCAGGGCGAACAACACGCTGTGCTGCAACGACTTCCAGAAGATGTCGTCGTCCAGCATGCGCGAGTAGTTGTCGAAACCGACCATCTTGAAGTCGGGGCTCAGCCCCGTCCAGTCCGTGAACGAGTAGTAGATGGACTGGATGAACGGCCAGACGACGAAGAGCGCGTACAGCCCCAGGGGAACCGCCAGGAACCCCACGATGAACCGGTACTTGCCGTGCTGCATTGCTACCGACCCCGATCTGCGCGCGGGCGGCGCCGCGGCGGCCCGGCCGGCGCGCAGGCGCCGGCCGGGCCCCGCAGGGCCGTCCTCACTGGTGCTTGTAGTGCTTGATCGACGAGTCCTTGGCCGCTTCGTCGGCGTAGCCCTGGATCTTCTTGATGGCCTCGGCCGGGGTGAGCCGGCCGGCCATCATCTCGCCAAGACCTGACACGCCGATCTTCTCCTTCTGGAGCTGCACATACCAGTCCTGGAGCCGCGGGTTGACCACGTTCGTGCCGGCCAGCTCGAGGGCCGCCACACCGGCCTTGAGGCCGGGGGTCAGCTCGATGCCGTCGGTGCCGCCGTTGTAGGCGGTCAGCGACTTCACCTTGCTGGTGAAGTTCTTCGACGACGCCTCGCTGAGCATGATGCGCAGCTGCTCCATGCCGCCGGCGCCGTTCTTCGCCTTGGCCGGGACGATGAAGGGCTCGCCGCCGGAGGCCCAGATGGTGCCGAAGGGCATCTTGTCGGAGGAGTCCAGGCCGGTGGGCGCGGAGACGGCGAGCTGGAAGTCGGCCGGGATGACCTTGGCCGACTCGTTCTCCACCCAGGAGCCGTTGGGGATGAAGAGGGCGTCGCCCTTGGCCCAGGCGGTCTGCGACTGGATGTGGTCCAGGCCGGGCGTGCCCTTGAGGACGTAGCCCTTCTTGTACAGCTCGTAGTAGGCCTCGAAGGCGGCCTTCACGGCCGGGTCCTTCCAGGCGTTCGGCTCCAGGTTGTCGATGGCGTCGAGGACCTTGGCGCCGCCGATCTTGGCGATCATCGGGTAGAGCGAGAAGGGCAGGTAGTACGGGTACTTGCCGGCGTAGGTCCAGCCGGCCATGCCCTTCTTCTTGGCCTTCTCGCAGACCGCGAGCATCTCGTCCCAGGTCTTGGGGTACTCCGCGTCCAGCGAGTCCAGCGCCTTCTGGGAGTACCAGACGCCGTAGACCGTGTACGCGTAGTACATGATCCAGACCTTGTCCCCGTCGAACTGGCCCATCTCCACGATGCCGGGGCGCAGGGTGTCGCGGACCTTCTTGTTCGGGTCGTCGTAGGACGGCGCGTCCAGGAGCGCGGTGAGGTCGGCGAGCTGCTCCTTGCCGACCAGGACGCCCATGTCCATCTGCTCGGCGCCGGAGTTGTCGATGAGGTCGGGCGGGGTGCCCTGGTTGAACCGCGGCTGGAGGGTGGACTGGATCTTCTGGGTGGCGGCGAACTTCGTCTTCGCGTCGGGGAAGTTCTTCTGGTAGATCTTCACCGCGTCCTCGGCGTACTCCTTGCCGAAGCCGCCGTCGAAGAGGACGAATTCCATCTGGGCGGTCTCGTTGACGGCCAGCGGGTTCTTGGCGGTCTTCTTGCCCGATTCCGCCTTCTTCTGGTCGTCACCGCCCCCGCTGGCACACGCCGACAGGAAACTCATTCCCGGTACGGATACCAGGCCGAGCGCGGCGGACCGCTTGATGAGCGCGCGGCGGCCGACGCCCGTGCTGTTGTTCTCGGCGGAAGTGGATCCCATGCTCAAGTCCTCGCCTTCTCCAGGACTCAGGCGGTGTACCGGATCCTCCCGGGCACCGCGATCGGGTCACGCTGGGTGGTGCACGAAGTACTGATACGGCTGTCGTTGCTGTTCGGGTGCCCTGGCGGTGGCTTTTCGCGGTTCGCCCCGGAACCCCCCGGTGGCCGACAGGTATAGTCCACTTCCCGCCGCCGGAGCAAGATCGAAAGCAAGGTTGTCGGTGGGTCTTTTCCGAGTTGAGACCTGTCGGAAATATCGGCGGCCAGTACCCCGCCGACCGGTCGAAGTCCGGCCACAGGCCCCGGACACCACAGCAACGCCCTTGACATCACTTGCCACTTGGCCGCTACTGGTCCTTGCGCGTGTGAATTGACAACGTTGTCCCGAGCGCATGGAGGGTGACCACGGCATGGGTTACAGGGTTCGGCACAGATGGGGTCCGGCGGTCGTCCTGACGACCGCCTTCGCCTTGGCGGTGAGCGCCCAGGGGGCCGCGGTCGCGCGGCCCGCCGCGCCGGCCGCCGCGTCCGCGGAGTTCGCGTCCTCCTTCGAGGCGGGCGACCCGGCCCCGGACTGGCTGAGCACCGTCGACACCGGCCCGGGCGGCGCCAAGCGCGCCTCCGGCGTGGACGGCGGCTTCAGCAACGGCATTCCGGGCAACGTCACCGACCGCGTCACGGCGGTGCGGGCCAGCGCCGAGAACACCGACGGCGGCGAGGTCAAGGAGAACCTCACCGACGGCGAGCCGGGCACCAAGTGGCTGGCCTTCGCGAAGACCGGCTGGATCGAGTACGACCTGGACGCGCCGGTGAAGGTGGCCCGCTACGCGCTCACCTCGGCCAACGACCACGCCGAGCGCGACCCGGCCGACTTCGTGCTCCAGGGCTCCGCGGACGGCCAGGACTGGCACACCCTGGACACCCGCACCGGGGAGACCTTCGGCGAGCGCCTGCAGACCAGGACGTACGACCTCGCCGAGCCGGCCGAGTACCGGCACTTCCGCCTGGAGATCGCCAAGAACGCCGGCGGGGACATCCTCCAGCTGGCCGACCTCCAGCTCTCCACCGGCGGCAGCGGCGGCGAGGTGCCGCCCGACATGCTCTCGCTGGTCGACCGGGGCCCGAGCGGCTCCCCCACCGCGAAGGCGGGCGCCGGCTTCACCGGGACCCGGGCGCTGCGCTACGCGGGCCGGCACACGGCGGACGGGCGGGCGTACTCGTACAACAAGGTCTTCGACGTGAACGTGAAGGTGGACCGCGCGACCGAGCTGTCCTACAAGGTCTTCCCGTCGATGGCCGACGGCGACCTCGACTACGACGCCACGAACGTCTCCGTCGACCTCGCCTTCACCGACGGCACCTACCTCAGCGGCCTCGGCGCCACCGACCAGCACGGCTTCGCGCTCACCCCGCGCGGGCAGGGCGACGCCAAGGTGCTGTACGTCAACCAGTGGAACAGCGTGCGCTCGGCGATCGGCTCGGTCGCGGCCGGCAAGACGGTCGACCGGATTCTGGTGGCGTACGACTCCCCCAAGGGCCCGGCGAAGTTCCGCGGCTGGCTGGACGACGTGGCGCTGAAGCGGGCCGCGCCCGAGAAGCCCAAGGCCCACTTGTCCGATTACGCGCTGACCACCCGGGGCACCAACTCCAGCGGCAGCTTCTCGCGCGGCAACACCTTCCCGGCGACAGCCGTGCCGCACGGCTTCAACTTCTGGACGCCGGTGACCAACGCCGGCTCGCAGAGCTGGCTGTACGACTACGCGCGCGGCAACAACGCGGCCAACCTGCCGACCATCCAGGCGTTCAGCGCCAGCCACGAGCCGAGCCCCTGGATGGGCGACCGGCAGACCTTCCAGGTGATGCCCTCGGCCGCCGAAGGCACCCCGGACACCGGCCGGGACGCCCGCGAGCTGGCCTTCCGGCACGAGAACGAGACCGCGAAGCCGTACTACTACGGCGTGCGCTTCGAGAACGGCCTGAAGGCCGAGATGGCGCCCACCGACCACGCGGCGGTGCTGCGCTTCACCTACCCCGGTGACGACGCGAGCGTGCTCTTCGACAACGTCACCGACCAGGCGGGCCTCACCCTCGACCAGGCCGGCGGCACCGTCTCCGGCTACTCGGACGTGAAGTCGGGCCTGTCCACCGGCGCGACCCGGCTGTTCGTCTACGGCGAGTTCGACAAGAAGGTCACCGGCGGCGCCTCCAGCGGCGTCAAGGGCTCCCTGCGCTTCGACGCGGGCGCCGACCGCACCGTCACCCTGCGCCTGGCGACCTCGCTGATCAGCCTGGACCAGGCGAAGGCCAACCTGCGCATGGAGGCCCCGAAGGGCACGTCCCTGGAGAAGGTGAAGCGCGCCGCGCAGCGGCAGTGGGACGCCCTGCTCGGCAAGGTCGAGGTGGAGGGCGCCACGGCGGACCAGCTGACCACGCTGTACTCCAGCCTGTACCGGCTCTACCTGTACCCGAACTCGGGCTCCGAGCAGGTCGACGGCAAGGTCAAGTACGCCTCGCCCTTCCAGCCGATGACGCAGCCGGACACTCCGACGCAGACCGGCGCGAAGATCGTGGACGGCCAGGTGTACGTCAACAACGGCTTCTGGGACACCTACCGGACCACCTGGCCGGCGTACTCCTTCCTCACCCCCTCCCAGGCGGGCGAGCTGGTCGACGGCTTCGTGCAGCACTACAAGGACGGCGGCTGGACCTCGCGCTGGTCCTCCCCCGGCTACGCGGACCTGATGACCGGCACCTCCTCGGACGTGGCGTTCGCGGACGCGTACGTCAAGGGCGTGCACTTCGACGCGAAGGCGGCGTACGACGCGGCGGTGAAGAACGCCACCGTGGTGCCGCCGTCCTCCGGCGTGGGCCGCAAGGGCATGGAGACCTCGCCCTTCCTCGGCTACACCTCCACCGAGACCCACGAGGGCCTGTCCTGGGCCCTGGAGGGCTACGTCAACGACTACGGCATCGCGCGGATGGGCGCGGCGCTGTACAAGAAGACGGGCGTGAAGCGCTACAAGGAGGAGTCGGAGTACTTCCTCAACCGCGCCCAGGACTATGTGAACCTCTTCGACGACAAGGCCGGCTTCTTCCAGGGCAAGGACGCCGCCGGGAACTGGCGGGTGGACTCGGCGAAGTACGACCCGCGCGTGTGGGGGTACGACTACACCGAGACCAACGGCTGGGGCTACGCCTTCACCGCCCCGCAGGACAGCCGGGGCCTGGCCAACCTCTACGGCGGCCGGGCGGGCCTCGCCGACAAGCTGGACACCTACCTCGCCACCCCGGAGACGGCCTCGCCGCAGTTCGTCGGCTCCTACGGCGGGGTCATCCACGAGATGACCGAGGCGCGGGACGTCCGGATGGGCATGTACGGGCACTCCAACCAGGTCGCCCACCACGCCCTGTACATGTACGACGCGGCCGGCCAGCCGTACAAGACGCAGGCCAACGTGCGCGAGGCGCTCTCCCGCCTCTACACCGGCAGCGACATCGGGCAGGGCTACCACGGCGACGAGGACAACGGCGAGCAGTCGGCCTGGTTCCTCTTCTCCGCGCTCGGCTTCTACCCCCTGGTGATGGGCAGCGGCGACTACACCATCGGCTCCCCGCTGTTCACGAAGGCGACGGTGCACCTGGAGAACGGCCGCGATCTGGTCGTGAAGGCGCCGCGCAACAGCACGAAGAACGTCTACGTGCAGGGGCTGAGGGTCAACGGCAAGAGCTGGAACTCCACTTCGCTCCCCCACTCCCTCATCTCCCGGGGCGGCGTCCTCGACTTCAGCATGGGTTCGAGGCCGTCCTCGTGGGCGACGGGCAAGAACGCGGCGCCGCCGTCGGTGACGCAGGACAACAAGGTGCCCTCGCCGCGCCGGGACGTCCTGACGGGCGGGGGCGCGCTGGCCGACGACACCTCGGCGACGGAGGCGGCCGTGACCGGCGCCGACCTGCCGGTGGCCGAGCGGGTGAAGGCGGTGCAGTACACGCTGACCTCGCCGGCCGACCGCACGAAGGCGCCGACCGGCTGGACCCTCCAGGGCTCCCGGGACGGCCGCAAGTGGCAGACCCTGGACCGGCGTTCGGGCGAGACCTTCGCCTGGGACCGGCAGACCCGGGCGTTCACGGTGCGCTCGGCGGGCTCGTACGCGAAGTACCGGCTGGTGCTGGACGGGGAACACACGCTGGCGGAGGTGGAGTTGCTGGCGTGAGATGACGCAGGCGCGAGAAGGGGCCGGGGGCCCCCGGGGGGGCCCCCCCCGGCCCCCGCCCCCGCCCCGCCCCCCCCCGCCCCCAACCCCGCCCCCCCCGCCCCCCCCA
>NZ_JBIDAQ010000005.1:226289-450237 GCF_043202555.1 Streptomyces sp. NPDC048182
GGGGGGGCCCACCCGGGGGGGGGGGGGGGGGGGGGGGGGGGGGGCGCCGCGGGGGGGGGGGGGGGGGGCGGGCCCCGGGGGGGCCCCCCGGGGGGCCACGGCCCCTTCTCGCGTGCCTTTGCGGCTACTTCCGGAGCAGGCTGCGCAGCACGTACTGCATGATGCCGCCGTTGCGGTAGTAGTCGGCCTCGCCGGGGGTGTCGATGCGGACGACCGCGTCGAACTCCACGCCGGTGTCGGTGGTGACCTTGACCGTGCGGGGCGTGGTGCCGTCGTTCAGCTCGGTGACGCCGGAGACGGAGAAGGTCTCCTCGCCGGTGAGGCCGAGCGAGGACGCGGTGTTGCCCTCCGGGTACTGCAGCGGCAGGACGCCCATGCCGATGAGGTTGGAGCGGTGGATGCGCTCGTAGGACTCGGCGACGACGGCCTTGACGCCGAGCAGCGCGGTGCCCTTGGCGGCCCAGTCGCGGGACGATCCGGAGCCGTACTCCTTGCCGGCCAGGACGACCAGCGGGATGTCCTGCTCGATGTAGTTGCGCGAGGCGTCGTAGATGAACGACACGGGGCCGTCGCCCTGGGTGAAGTCGCGGGTGTAGCCGCCCTCGGTGCCCGGCGCGATCTGGTTGCGCAGGCGGATGTTGGCGAACGTGCCGCGGATCATGACCTCGTGGTTGCCGCGGCGCGAGCCGTAGCTGTTGAAGTCGCGGCGCTCCACACCGTGCTCGGTGAGGTACTTGCCGGCCGGGGTGTCGGCCTTGATGGCGCCGGCCGGGGAGATGTGGTCGGTGGTGACCGAGTCGCCGAGCTTGGCGAGCACCCGGGCGCCGGAGATGTCCTCGACCGGGGACGGCTCCATGGCCATGCCCTCGAAGTACGGGGGCTTGCGCACGTAGGTGGACTCGGCGTCCCACTCGAAGGTGTCGCCGGTCGGGATGGGCAGCGCCTGCCACTGGGCGTCGCCGGCGAAGACGTCGCTGTAGGACTTGGAGAACATGTCCTCGCCGATGGCGGAGGCGACGACCTCGTTGACCTCGGCCTCGGAGGGCCAGATGTCCTTCAGGAAGACCGGGTTGCCGTCCTGGTCGGCGCCGAGGGCGTCCTTGGTGATGTCGACCTTCATCGAACCGGCCAGCGCGTAGGCGACCACCAGCGGCGGGGAGGCCAGGTAGTTCATCTTCACGTCGGGGTTGATGCGGCCCTCGAAGTTCCGGTTGCCGGAGAGGACCGAGGTGACGGCGAGGTCGTGGTCGTTGACGGCCTTGGAGACCTCCTCCGGCAGCGGGCCGGAGTTGCCGATGCAGGTGGTGCAGCCGTAGCCGACGAGGTTGAAGCCGACCTTGTCCAGGTACGGGGTCAGGCCCGACTTCTCGAAGTAGTCGGTGACGACCTTGGAGCCCGGGGCGAGGGTGGTCTTGACCCACGGCTTGCGGGTCAGGCCCTTCTCCACCGCCTTCTTGGCCACCAGCGCGGCGGCGACCATGACGTACGGGTTGGAGGTGTTGGTGCAGGAGGTGATGGCCGCGACGGTGACGGCGCCGTGGTCCAGCTCGTAGGTCGAGCCGTCGGGGGCGGTGACCAGGACCGGGTTGGACGGCGTGCCGTTCGGGATGCTGGACGGGGCGTCGGAGCCCGGGAAGGACTCCTTGCTGGCCTCGTACTCGTCGTTGACGTAGTTGCGCACGTCCTGCTTGAACTGCTCGGCGGCGTTCGCGAGGACGATGCGGTCCTGCGGGCGCTTCGGGCCGGCGATGGAGGGGACGACCGTGGAGAGGTCCAGCTCCAGCTTCTCGGAGAAGTCCGGCTCGGCCTGCGGGTCCAGCCAGAGGCCCTGCTCCTTGGCGTACGCCTCGACCAGCGCGACCTGCTGGTCGCTGCGGCCGGTCAGGCGCAGGTAGTTCAGCGTCTCGTCGTCGATCGGGAAGATCGCCGCGGTGGAGCCGAACTCCGGGGACATGTTGCCGATGGTGGCGCGGTTGGCGAGGCTGGTGGCGGCCACGCCCTCGCCGTAGAACTCGACGAACTTGCCGACGACGCCGTGCTTGCGCAGCATCTCGGTGATGGTGAGCACGAGGTCGGTGGCGGTGGTGCCGGGTTGCAGCTCGCCGGTCAGCTTGAAGCCGACGACGCGCGGGATGAGCATGGAGACCGGCTGGCCGAGCATCGCGGCCTCGGCCTCGATGCCGCCGACGCCCCAGCCGAGGACGCCGAGGCCGTTGACCATGGTGGTGTGCGAGTCGGTGCCGACCAGGGTGTCGGGGTACGCCTTGCCGTCCCGGATCATGACGACGCGGGCCAGGTGCTCGATGTTGACCTGGTGCACGATGCCGGTGCCGGGCGGGACGACCTTGAACTCGTCGAACGCGGTCTGGCCCCAGCGCAGGAACTGGTAGCGCTCCTTGTTGCGGCCGTACTCCAGGTCGACGTTGACCTTGAAGGCGTCATCGGTGCCGAACTTGTCGGCGATGACCGAGTGGTCGATGACCAGCTCGGCGGGGGCCAGCGGGTTGATGCGGGCCGCGTCGCCGCCCAGCTCCTTGACGGCCTCGCGCATGGTGGCGAGGTCCACGACGCAGGGCACGCCGGTGAAGTCCTGCATGATCACGCGGGCGGGCGTGAACTGGATCTCCTGCGACGGCTGGGCCTGCGAGTCCCAGCCGCCGAGGGCGCGGATGTGGTCGGCGGTGATGTTCGCGCCGTCCTCGGTGCGGAGCAGGTTCTCCAGCAGCACCTTCAGGCTGTAGGGAAGGCGCGCGGAGCCCTCGACCTTGTCCAGCCGGAAGATCTCGTACGACTCGTCACCCACGTGCAGCGTGCTGCGGGCGTCGAAGCTGTTCGCCGACACGACAGTCTCCTTCATTCATGTGCGCGTTCCACCGCATCCTGCCGCCACACCCCCTGTCCAATCCGCTAAGGTAAGGCTAAGTTAGGTTGCCCTTACCGGGGTGGCGGTCGCGGTGCGCCTTCGGCAGATATCTCGATGTCGAGATAACTCTAATACATGAGGGCGCGGTCGGTCATGCCCGGCGACTGTCCTCTGCCATCGAACCGAGTCTTTTGCCGGCGAACCCAGCCGTTTGGGCTTTTTTGTCATCGAACCCGGTCGTGTGAGACAGCTGTGCAGGGGCCTGCGAACAACGGTTGGTCCTCCCGTCGGGGGTGGGTGGGTGTGGCAGGGCCACCCGGTTGGCGGTGCGGGCCCGTAGGTTGCCAGGCATGGACATGAACCGGCTGAGCGACTTCCTGCGGGCCCGGCGTGCGCTGGTGCGCCCCCAGGACCACGGGATGCCTGCGGGGACACGCCGCACCCCTGGTCTGCGCCGCGAGGAGATCGCCGTCCTCGCCGGGGTGAGCACCGACTACTACGTGCGGTTGGAACAGGGACGCGAACGCAATCCCTCTCCTCAGGTCCAAAGGGCATTGGCGGCCGCACTTCTGCTGGACGACGAGGAAGCCGCCTACCTGCGCGCCATCGTCGATCCGCCGCAGCCCGGGCGGCCCCCGGCTGCGGCCCGGGAGTACGCCGGCCCACAGCTGGTGTCCTTGCTGGACACCTGGGCGGACACACCCGCTCTGGTCTACGGCCGCTATCTCGACCTGCTGGCCGTCAACTCCCTGGGCGAGGCGCTGTTCTCCTGGCTCGGCATGGAGACGAGTCTGATCACAGGCATGTTCCTCAACCCCGCCGCGCAGGACTTCTACCGCGACTGGGCTGCTGTGGCGCAGGGGTGCGTGGCCGCGTTGCGGGCCGCGAATCCGGCCCCGGACGATCAGCGGTTGCAGGAGCTGGTGGGTGAACTGGCCGTACAAAACCCGGACTTCGCCCGCATGTGGGCGCGCCACGAGGTCCGGGCCAAAACTGCCTCGGCCAAACGTTTTCACCACGCCCTGGTCGGCGACCTGACTCTCAACTTCGAGACCTTCTCCGTCAACAGCGCGCCCGGTCAGCACCTGGTGGTCTACCGAGCCGAACCCGGCAGTGCCGCCGAGCAGTCACTGGCCCTGCTGGGCAGCCTCGCCCTCACCGAAGCACCGAACACTCAAGACGAAGGACACATCCCGCATGACTTCCACTGATTCCCCCGTCTGGTTCATCACCGGCTGCTCCTCCGGCTTGGGCCGGGAGCTGGCCCGCACCGTGCTGGAAAACGGCTGGCGGGCGGTGGTCACGGCCCGGAACCCCGACAAGGCCGCCGACGTGATCGCCGGGCACGAGGAACGCGCCATCGTCCTGACGCTGGACGTCACCGACGCCGAACAGGTCGCCGACGCAGTCGGCCGGGCACAGGCCACCTTCGGGCAGATCGACGTGCTGGTCAACAACGCGGGTTACGGCTACCTCGCCGCAGTCGAGGAGGGCGAGGACAAGGAGGTCCGCGCCTTGTTCGACACCAACGTCTTCGGTCTGGTGGACACCACCAATGCCGTCCTGCCCGGCATGCGAGCCCGTCGCACCGGCCACATTGTGAACGTGTCCTCCCTCGGGGGCCTGGTCGGCTTCGGCGCCACCGGCTACTACCACGCCAGCAAGTTCGCCGTGGAAGGTCTCTCCGAGTCCCTCGCCGCCGAGGTCGCCCCACTCGGCATCAAGGTGACGATCGTCGAACCCGCCGCGTTCCGCACCAACTGGTCCGGGCCTTCCATGCGCCAGTCCGCCACCACCATCGCCGACTATGCCGCGACCGCGGGCACACGGCGCACCAGCACCCTGGCCACCTACGGCCACCAGCCCGGGGATCCGGCACGCGCCGCCCAAGCCGTCATCGACGCGGTCACGGCCGAAGAACCCCCGCTACGCCTGCTGCTGGGCAAAGCCGCATACGACCTCGCCACCGCCAAGCTCGACTCCCTCAAAACCACTTTCGACCACTGGCGGGAATTGACCCTCAGCGCCGACTTCCCCACCGAGCAAACCGCAAGCTGACCGCGTGGGCACCACCATCCACGGGGGCGGTCATCCCCTCCGCCGTCATCGAAGCCAAGACGGCCTCCTGCCGAGCACGAAGAACGACCGCGGCCTGGTCCAGAGATCCTCATCAAGAGCTGATCTTGTCATTTATGGTCCGACGTCGAACGCGGCTCGAACTTGATCAGTGCTTTCGCAATTCAGCAGACGTGTAGGCGGCCTTCGTCTGATCCTGTGCTCCGTCACAGAGTGGATCAGCGTGAAGGCCGTGGTCGTGAGTCTGGTGCATCAGGATGTCGGGCGGGATGCGTTCGCGGGAGTGTCACACTTCCGGTCGGAGCTGTACGCGTGTCTGACCTCGCGGAGCAACGCGTTGTTTGAGTTGTGCGACGCGCTGCTGTGCACGGACGGTCCGGTGCGGACGCTGGTCGATCTCGCGCTCGCCCCCGAACATCGCCGTGGGCACGGCGCTCTGTACGGCGGCCTCAATCAGGGCCGGATCGACGTTGCCCGGCTGCGTCGGGCCCTGGCCGGGGTGCCGCTGCCGAGGGCGGCGGACGGTCGCCTCGTGCTGGCGGTGGATGTCTCGCGGTGGCTGCGACCGGACGCCAATACCTGTGCTGACCGGTCCTTTTGCCACACCTTCGGCCGGGGCGAGGGCAAGCATCAGATGGTGCCCGGCTGGCCGTACTCGGTGGTGGCCGCGCTGGAGAGCGGCCGTACCTCGTGGACGGCAGTGCTGGATGCGGTCCGCCTGGAGCCCGGCTCGGACGTCGCCGCGGTGACCACGGTGCAGATCCGCGAGGTCATCGAGCGCCTCGTTGCCGCAGGCCAGTGGCGGCCGGGTGACCCGGAGGTCCTGGTCGTGCTGGACGCCGGATACGACTCCCCGCGCATCGCCCACCTGCTGGCCGGGCTGCCCGTCGAGATCCTCGGCAGGCTCCGTTCGGACCGCGTAATGCGACGGCCGGCCCCCTCCCGCGAGGAGTTCCACCTGGCTAACCCCAAGGGCGGCCGGCCGCCCAAGCACGGCGGTGAGTTCGTCTTCGGCGATCCCACGACCTGGGGCACCGAGCAGGCCGTGACGGTCACCGACACCCGGCTCTACGGGAAGGCGACCACGCAGGCGTGGGACCGGCTGCACCCGCGGCTGACCCGCCGGGCCGCATGGCTCGACCACCGCGGGCCGCTGCCCACCATCGAGGGCACCGTCATCCGCCTGGTCGTGGAGAAACTTCCCAGCGGCGGGGTCAACAAGCCGGTCTGGCTGTGGTGGTCGCGCACCGGCGCCACCGAAGCCGATGCCGACCGCTGCTGGCAATCCTTCCTCCGCCGCTTCGACATCGAGCACACCTTCCGCCTGTTCAAGCAGACGCTCGGCTGGACCAAGCCCCGGCTCCGCAGCCCAGAAGCGGCCGACCGGTGGACCTGGCTCGTGATCGCCGCCTACGCCCAGCTCCGGCTCGCGCGCCCCTTGGCCACCGACCTCCGCAGGCCCTGGGAGAAACCGACCGAACCGAACAGACTGACACCCGCCCGCGTCCGCAGAGGGTTCAGGAACCTGCACGCGAAAACCGGGTCCCCAGCCGGTGCACCGAAACCCTCACGCCCCGGACCGGGCAGGCCGCCCGGCTCGAAAAACCGCCGCCCCGCCACCCAGCATGACGTTGGCAGACTCCTCGCTACCGGCGAGGCGTATAACCGCCCCGCACATCACAAGGTGGGCACCAAGCCGCGACGCGCAGCAGGAACTGGAAACTCAAGACCTCTCAACATTGGATGTGTTCCGCACCAGGCAGAATGAGCGGCATGGCCAACGAGGGGAACGACGGCTTCATGCTGCCGCGAGGGGCGACAGGTTTCTACCGGCCGAAGGACGGCCCTCTTCCCGAGACTGACCTGTCGGCGTTCCGCGCCGCTCTGTATGCCGCTGCCCGCGTCGCTGGGGGCGAAGTAGGTGAGGTGGAAGCACGGGCGTACCCCCGCACCTTCCACACCGCAACGGTCGTCGGACGCGAAGGCGAGAACATCGTCCTGTGCCATGCTCACCACCCCTGGGTCGCCTTCGCCAAGGCGCGGCGGGACTGGTACGGAGAGGACTTCCTCACACCGCCGCCGTGGGCTCACGCCTTCACAGACGCGGGATTCACGGTCCTGAGCAGCGAACGACTCGCCACCCCGCTCTCCGACGTGGACACCTCAGTGCTCACAAAGGGCGAGTGGCGTGAGGTCCGCTTCTACGGCATCACCACGTTGGGTGGAGTCCTCTTCAACGCGTGGGACTGACATACCGGCGGGAAGTGCCGTTCGACGCCGACCGTTAAATGACAAGCTGATCGCTTGACAACCAACATAGTCGCCCCAGGTCAGGGCGTTGCACCGGACTAACTTCCTAGTCGAAGGACAGCGACTCCAGAATGCGGTCGAGTGTCCGGCGCCCCATGCCGCTCATCGCCGGATTGCTCTCGGCGTAGTACCAGACGAGACCCATCGCCTGTTCGAAGGCCCACGCCTTGCCGCGCTGGCTCCCGCCGCTCGCCCGGACCGGCGGTGTGAAGGCGGCGGGACTGTCGGTGGGCCGGACGCTGCGCCTGATGGCGACGACCGGTCCCCTGCGGCGGGTGTCCGCGGTGACCTTCCTGGCCCGCGGTCGGCATGGGGATGCTGCCGGTGGTGACGCCGACGCTGAGCGACGCCCTCGGGCACGGGGCGAGCGGGGGCGGCATCCTGCAGGCCGCGTTCGGCCTCGGCACGCTGGCCGGCTCGCTCGCCGTCAGCCTGCGCCCGCTGCGGGGCGAGCCGGAGGGCACGGTGGTGCGCTGCGTGGCCCTGGCCGCGGTCGCCGTCGCGGTGAGCGGCCTGGTCCCGGCGTACGGGGCCGCCCTGGTCGCGCTGGCGCTCGCGGGGGTCTGCAACGGCCCCTTCGTGGCCGCCACCCTCACCGCGCGGGCGCGCTACGCCCCGGCCGGGGCGCGGGCCCAGATCTTCGTCACCGTGGCCGGCATCAAGATCGGCGCCGCGTCCCTGGGTGCCGCCCTGGCCGGCCTGCTGGCCCCGCTGAGCGCGGGCGGCCTGCTGCTCGTGACCGCCGGTGCGACCGGCACCGCCGTGCTGTACGGGCTCGCCGACCGCCAGGTGTCCGGGGCGGAGCCGAAACCCGTGGCGGCCCCCTGAGGGCCGCTGCTAACCTGCCGGAGGCCGTGCGAGAGAACGAGGAGGTGGTACCCGTGAACGCAGTATCGACATGGGTGCTCCCCTCCGGGGTCACGGTCGGGCGGTAGGTCGTCCGGGAGCGCCGTTCCACGCGCATTCCGGAAAGGCACGACCGTGCACCCTGATTCCTTCACCTTCACCGCCGAGCGGCGTCTCGACGACGGCGTCCTCGAGCGCGGGTTCACCCTCGGCGGGGTCCCCGGCATCCTCTGGACGCCCGCTTCCGCCTCCGCCGCCGCGCCGGCGCCGCTGATCCTGCTCGGCAACCCCGGGCTCGACATGCACCAGATGTACCCCCGCTTCGCGGGGCGGGCCCGGCACGCCGCGGCGGACGGCTTCGCCTCGGCCACCCTCGAACTGCCCGGACGCGGCGACCGGCCCCGGCGGCCCGCCGCGGAGCAGGCCCGCGCCGAGTTGCTCCGGGCCGTGCGGGCCGGTGAGCCGGTCGGCGGCGAGATCGTCGACGCGCTGGTCCTCCCGCTCGTGGAGGAGTCGGCCCCCGAGTGGCAGGCCGCCCTGGACGCCCTGCTCGCGCTGCCCGGGATCGACGGCCCGGTCGGCTGGTCGGGCGGGGTGATCTCCCTCGGCGTCCGGCTCGCGCAGGTCGAGCCGCGCATCAAGGCGGCCGTCCTGTTCGCCGGGAGCCTCGTGCCCGCGGCGATGTTCGAGGAGGCCCGCCAGGTCACCGTCCCGCTGCACGTGCTGCTCCAGTGGGACGACGAGGGCAACGACCGGCAGACCTCGCTCGACCTCTTCGACGCCTTCGGCTCCGCGGAGAAGACCCTGCACGCCAACATGGGCGGCCACAAGGGCGTGCCGCAGTTCGCGGGGGACGCGGCGGCGGCGTTCTTCAACCGGCATCTGAGGACCGGCAATTGAGGTAGGCACCGGCGCGGCCGGGCGGCCATCTTCGGATCCGGGCGGGGTAAGCGGTCGTCAGCGACGCGACCACAAGGAGGCACGATGCCGCTCACCTTCCGCAAGAGCTTTCGGATTCTGCCGGGAGTCCGCCTGAACATCAACCGCAAGTCGTGGTCCGTCACGACCGGCGGCAAGAACGGCCCCCGGCACACGCACAGCAGCACCGGGCGCCGTACGACGTCGATGGACCTGCCCGGGCCGTTCGGCTGGCGCCGCACGACGAAGGCCAAGCGCCACTGACGGCCCGGGGGCCTCGGGGACCGTGGGGGTCACCCGAACGGCTCCCCCGAGAGGCGGCATCTCATATCTGAGATAACCTCGGCCTCATGGCAGACGACTACCTCGTACGCATCGGCAAGCTCATCCGTGACGCCCGCCAGCACCGCGGATGGACGCAGAGCCAGCTCGCGGAGGCGCTCGGCACCAGCCAGAGCGCCGTCAACCGCATCGAGCGGGGCAACCAGAACATCAGCCTTGAGATGATCGCGCGGATCGGCGAAGCGCTGGACAGCGAGATCGTCTCCCTCGGCTACGCGGGCCCGATGCACCTGCGTGTGGTCGGCGGTCGCCGCCTCTCCGGGGCCATCGACGTCAAGACGAGCAAGAACGCCTGTGTGGCCCTGCTGTGCGCCTCGCTGCTCAACGCGGGGCGCACGGTGCTGCGCCGGGTCGCCCGCATCGAGGAGGTCTACCGCCTCCTGGAGGTCCTCAACTCCATCGGTGTGCGCACCCGTTGGATCAACGACGGCGTCGACCTGGAGATCGTGCCGCCGGCCGACCTCGACATGGCGGCCATCGACGCGGAGGCCGCCGTACGCACCCGCTCGATCATCATGTTCCTCGGCCCGCTGCTGCACCGCATGGACCGCTTCAAGCTCCCCTACGCGGGCGGCTGCGACCTCGGCACCCGGACCATCGAGCCGCACATGATCGCGCTGCGCCGCTTCGGCCTCGAAGTGGCCGCGACCGAGGGCCACTACCACGCGGTGGTCGACCGCACGGTGCGCTCCACCCGCCCGATCGTGCTGACCGAGCGCGGCGACACGGTTACCGAGAACGCGCTGCTCGCCGCCGCGCGGCACGACGGCGTCACCGTCATCCGCAACGCCTCCTCCAACTACATGGTCCAGGACCTCTGCTTCTTCCTGGAGGCCCTGGGCGTGCGGGTCGAGGGCGTCGGCACCACCACCCTCACCGTGCACGGCGTGCCGTCGATCGACGTCGACGTGGACTACTCGCCCTCCGAGGACCCGGTCGAGGCGATGAGCCTGCTGGCCGCGGCGGTCGTGACGGAGTCGGAGCTGACGGTCCGCCGCGTCCCCATCGAGTTCCTGGAGATCGAGCTGGCGGTCCTGGAGGAGATGGGCCTGGACCACGACCGCACGCCGGAGTACATGGCGGACAACGGCCGCACCCGCCTCCTCGACCTGACGGTCCGCCCCTCCAAGCTCGAGGCCCCGATCGACAAGATCCACCCGATGCCCTTCCCGGGCCTGAACATCGACAACGTCCCCTTCTTCGCGGCCATCGCCGCCGCCGCGCAGGGCAAGACCCTGATCCACGACTGGGTCTACGACAACCGCGCCATCTACCTGACCGACCTCAACCGCCTCGGCGGCCGCCTCCAACTCCTCGACCCCCACCGCGTCCTGGTCGAGGGCCCCACCCGCTGGCGCGCGGCCGAGATGATGTGCCCGCCCGCGCTGCGCCCCGCGGTGGTCGTCCTGTTGGCGATGATGGCGGCGGAGGGCACGTCGGTGCTGCGCAACGTCTATGTCATCAACCGGGGTTACGAGGAGCTGGCGGAGCGGCTGAACTCGGTGGGGGCGCAGATCGAGACGTTCCGGGACATCTGACGCCGTCAGGGGGTGCGGGTCGTGCCGTAGTGCCGCCAGAGGATGTGGAAGGCGTCGCCGGCTCCCTCCAGCAGGGGGCCGGTGTCGGCGAGCAGGTTGGCGCCGGAGGGGTCGAGGCCGGTGTTCTGCACGAGCTGCTTGCGCACCAGGTCGGCCTCGGGATAGTCCCGCAGCGCCGCCCGGTTGACCTTCACCCGCAGGAAGTCGAAGTCGCCGAACCGGGTCAGCGGGTACAGCCACCGGCCGTCCACGGGGCGTTCCACCACCGCCTCCGCCGAGTTGAGCTGGGGCGTCACGATGCCCGGCACGGAGGCGAACGTCTCGAAGCTCCAGACGGGCTGACCGTCCGTGTTGTCCACCGGCCCGTAGTCGACGACGTTGAAGCGGAACTGGGCGCCGGACACGTGCTCGACGGCGATCTTGATGAAGTCACCGGGCCGCACCGTCTTGGGAATCGTGTTCGACCCCGAGTCCTCCGACGGGCCCTCCACCTCCCACCAGGCGTTGTACTGCGGCACCTCCTCCAGGCAGTTGACGTCCACCCCGGCCTGCTCGATGGAGGTGTTCTGCCCGGTCGGCAGCCCGCCGTCGAGGCCGATCCAGAAGGCCGCGTTCGTGTACTGCCCGTCTCCCTGGGCGGTGCAGTCGGCGACGGGCACGCGCAGATGCGCGGTGATCTTCGTCAGGCCCGGCTGGCGGAGGATGTACCCGCCCCAGTTGTAGGACTTCTCGGTGACCTGCGCGGAGGCCGGTCCCGAGACGCTCGCCCGGGCCTGGGGCGCCTGCCCGGCGGCGACGAGGGTGAGGACGCAGGCCACCGCGGCGGTGAGCGCCCGGCGTCGTCGGATAGCGGCTGTTGCCATGGCAGGCTCCCGCCCGTCGGCCCGTGGGGAACACTCACTGTAGCGCCGCGACTACCCGAGTGGAACAGGTCGGCAACGGCAGGCAACGCTTTGCCAGTTGTGACCATCTATCCGCCTGAACGCACAGTCGACGTACCCGGGGGAACGGGTGCGGAGCGGACAGGAGGTCTATGTGCGGCACGTTATCGAACGCCATCTCGGCAAGGTCATAGCCGGCGGGTCGCTCGCCGTGGTGGCGGGGGCGCTGGTGTTGGGGGTCACGCTGTCGGGGCAGAGCGAGGACGGGGGACGCACCGCCTCCGTGGGCGCGGCCGGCCGGGACGCCGTGGCGCCCGACGGGAAGGTCGAGGCCGCGGCGGTGGACGGGGAGCACGGGGTCGGGAGTGATCCGCTGACCGACGCGGAGACCGCTCGGGCCGAGCAGATCGCGTTGCGCAGCAACGGGTTGAGCGCCTCCGCGCGGGACGCGGACGGGGACCGGGGACCGCAGCGCATCGCCACGAACCTCGCCGAGGATCCGACGGGGAAGGGGGTGCGGCGGGCCGAGATCATGTACTACGACTACAAGGCCAACGTCACCATCACCAAGACCGTGGATCTGAAGAGCGGGACGGTCACGGCGACCAACACCGCCCGGCGGGTGCAGCCGCCGCCCAGCCAGGACGAGTTGACCGAGGCCGCGCGCGTGCTGATCGGCGACCCCCTCGGCGCGGGGCTCGAGCAGGACTACCAGAAGGCCACCGGCAAGGCCCTGTCCGGGCCCGAAGCGCTGGAACTGAGCGGGTTCGTCTTCCGCAAGGAGACCGTCGAGCGGATCCCCGCCAAGCTGGACGTGTGCGGCGAGCACCGGTGCCTCCAGGTCGTGGCCAAGGTCAAGAACGGCGGGCCCTGGATCGACACCCGCGCCTTCGTCGTCGACCTCAGCGCCCGCTCCGTCGGCCGGCTCGGCTGACCCCTTCCTGTTCTCCCTTCGGCGAAGGAGCCGACCACTCATGCATGTCCCGTACGGCAGTAAGTTCCGGCATGCCCGGAGCCGGGCCGCGGCGATCCTCGGGGCCGTCGCCCTGCTCGGCTCACCGCTCGCCCTGGCGAGCCCCTCGGCCGCCGCGCCCCCGGCCGCACCCGCGGCCCCGGCGGATTGCAGCACCGCCTACCGGATCGAGCAGACCCTCGACGGCGGCACCACCTGGCGCATGTGCTGGCACTACAACACCCTCTCCGGGCTGGTCCTGGACAAGGTGAGCTACCAGCCCAAGGGCGAGGCCAAGCCCATCCGCGTCCTCGCCACCGCCCGCCTCGCCCAGGTCCACGTCCCCTACGACGACGGCCAGGCCGAGTACGACGACGTCACCGGCACCGACTTCGGGCAGGCGCTGCAGAAGCTCGCGCCCAGCGAGTGCCCCGGCGGCACCATCAAGTCCGTCAAGGTCCCCGACCGGGGGACCGTCTCGGGCCTCTGCGTCACCACCCGCGCCCGCGGGCACGCCTACCGCCTCAACAACGACGGCAGCACCAACGGCAACGGCAAGCTCTACACGTCGCAGGGCAAGGACCTGCTCGTCTACACCGTCAACAAGGCGTCCTGGTACGAGTACATCACCGAGTGGCGCTTCGCCTCCGACGGCACGATCAGCTCCAACGTCGGCGCCACCGGCAGCCTCTCGCCCTACGACTTCGACGGCGGCGACAACCGCGGCTGGCCCATCGGCAAGGGCTCCCAGGCCAAGGCGGAGAGCCACGCCCACAACGTCTTCTGGCGGATGGACTTCGACCTCGACGGCTCCACCAAGACCAAGGCCGAGCAGTACGACTCCAAGGTCACCCCGCCGAGCGGCCGGGGCAGCCCGACCACCAGCACCCGCCGCACGCCGGTCACCAAGGAACTCATCGGCGACCGCACGGACATGCGGTGGTGGCGCATCGTCAGCACCGCGGGCAAGAACAAGGACGGCCACCCGCGCTCGTACGAGATCGTGCCCGGCGCCAGCCAGAAGCACCCGGGGCGGCCGTTCACCAAGCACGACGTGTACTTCACGCAGTACAAGGCGTGCGAGCAGTACGCGTCCAACAATCCGGGGTGCCCCAACGGCTCCCCCACCAGCGTGGACAAGTTCGCCAACGGGCAGACGCTGACCCACCCGATCACCTGGGTGAACATCGGCTTCCACCACATCGCCCGCGACGAGGACCAGCAGCCCATGCCGGTCCACTGGCAGGGCTTCTCCCTGTCCCCGCGCGACGTAACGGCGATGAACCCGCTCACGCCGAGGGACCTGGCGGGCGTCAACGGACGTCCCCGGACCTGACGTTGGGTCGTCGGCCCGGGGTGCGCGCTGTCTAGTGCTCCGGGCCGCCGACCGCCACGAACCGCACGAACGGGGCCCAGCCGCGACGCCCGACGTTGAACGCCGGCCGGGTCACGTCTTTGGAGTCCCTTACGTGGACGGCCTGTTCGGCGACGGCGATCTCCACGCAGCTGTCGCCCTGGCTGCCGCTGTAGCTGGACTTGAACCAGGCAAGTTCCGTCGTTCCGCCGCTCATAGCTCTCCTCGCAGTCGCTCCAGCAGGCCCCGGGATTCATTCGGGCTCAGGGCCTGCGAGCGCAGTGTGTCATAGCGATGGCAGAGCAGACTTACCGATTTGGGATCAGCGATCAGCCTCCCGTTCTCCTGACCCTCCGAGTAGCCGAGCCGCTTTCCCTCCGGGGTCTCCAGCAGCTGGACCGGACCGTCCAGACAGGCGTGCAGGTTGGCCTCAACCGGAAGTACCTGCAACGTCACGTTCCGAGGCGAGGTGAGCTCCAGGACGTGGTCCAGCAGCCCACGCATCACCTCCGCTTTCCCGAACCGCCGCCGGAAGACGTGCTCCTCGACGATGAAGCTGAACGGCACCTTCGGCCGGTCCCGCATCATCGTCTGGCGGTCCATCCGCTGGGCCAGTTGGGCCTCCAGCTCGTCGTCCGTCCGGAGGGGGATCGTGCCCTCGAAGACGGCCCGCGCGTACGCCTCCGACTGCAACAGCCCCGGCACCACCCGGCACTCGTAGGTGCACAGGCTGACCGCCGTCCGCTCCAGCCGGGCCCAGCGCCGGAACCACGCGGCGAGACCCACCTCACCCCGGCTGAGGAACCGCGCGGCCCTCCGCAGGGCGCCCGTGTTGCCGGTGGCCTCCTCCGCGCGCTCCACGAACGACTCGTCCGCCAGCCGGCGGCCCAACTCAACCGACTCGACGGTGTGTTTGGAGTACTGCACCCGACCGGCGAACTCGGTCCGGCTCAGGCCCGCGTGTTCCCGGAGGGCCTGGACGACCGCGCCGAACGTGCGCAGACTGTCCGACGGGTCCGGCTCCCGCGCAGTGGCCTCCTCGGCCGCGTCCTCTTCCTCGACTTCCTCGATGATGTCCATACGCCACCCTTCCGCTCGTAACGCACCGGCCACTCAGCGTGGCGGCAGAGCGGTCGTACTGTCCACCATCTGTGCCCGTACGCTGACTCCGCGTACGGGGTCCGGTGCTCGCGACCGGCGTCGCCCGGCGGCCAGGCTGGGCCACATGAACCGACTCGGACCCCAACTGGACACGTCTGTGCACAGCTTCACCCAGCTGCTCTCCCCCACGCGGCGCGGGGCGCGGCTCGCGCGGCTGCTCGGGGCCACCGCGCTGAGCGCCTGGGGCGCCCCGCCGGAACTCACGGAGCGTGCCGAGCTGGTCGTCGCGGAGTTGGCCGCGAACGCCGTGCTGCACGGGCGGCTGCCGGGGCGCGACTTCCGGCTGACGCTGGTGTACGACCCGGACGGCGGGCGGGTCGGCGTCGAGGTGACCGACGCCCGGGGCGACCGGCTGCCGAGCCCGGTGGCTCCCGACGCCCCGTTGGAGACCGGCGGACGCGGGCTGCTGCTGGTCGCCGCGCTCACCGACCACTGGGAGACCGTCCCCTACCCGCCGGGCGGCAAGACGGTCAGGGCGATGCTGTCGACGCGCGCTTGACACGGCCGGGGCTGGGGGGTGGTCGCCGGTGCGGCGGGGCATACGACGACGGACGGTGCTGCTGGCCGGGTGTGCGCTCGTCGCCGGCTGCACGGGTAGCGAGGCCGGGACTCCTGCCCCGTCGGCCTCCGCCGCCCACGGCGTGACCTATCGCCGGGCGAAGGAGACGCTGCACCGGAACCAGGCGGCCCTGTGGGACCGCTACCCCGATGTGCAGGGCATGGGGATCGCCGCGGTGACCGGCAGGCCCCGGTCGCCGTCGGGCACCGACGAGGTGTACGGGATCGTCGTCTACCTCGTCGACGCCGGGGCGGTCCCCGCAGGGCACGGAGAGGTCGACGGCGTGCCGCTGCGCTTCCAGGTGTGGGGGCCGGTCTCGGCGCTGCCCGCCGAGTGAGCGAAGGTCACCGCACGCATGCCGCCCAGGCCAGTACCGCCGCCGTCGAGTCCTCCGCGAGCGCCCCGGCGGCGGGGTGTGACCTGGTCAGGCGGCGCCAGCCGGCGCCGGCCAGGGAGAAGGTCAGGGCCGACGCCGTCGCCACCGCTACCGGTGCCGTCACCGGGCCGCCGTGGCGGCGGGCCAGGGCCGCGCCGGTCAGGGCGCCGACGCCCAGGCGCGGGAGCAGGCCGCGCGGGGCCAGCCGGCTGGGTGTGCTGGGCAGCTTGTCCGCGACGCCCTCCGCCGTGGCGGCGGTGAGCGCGGCGCGGCGGAGCCAGGAGCGGGCGGCGGGGCGGGGGCGGCCGGCCGTCAGGGACAGGGCGGTCACGCCGTACTGGCTCCGCAGTCCGGTGGCGGCGCCGATGAGGGCGGCCCTGACCAGGGTCTCGCTGTGCCGGTCGCGCCGTCCGGGGCTTCGTGTCATGGGGGCTGGGTGCCCGCGCGGGGCCGAATGAACCGCGCGGGAGCGGCGTACGGGCCGGGGCGGGCGTGAGACGGGGGTCGGCGGGGTTGATGCGCCGGTGAGCCGGTTGATTGGCTGGCCGGCATGACCGACCTCGGACCCGTCGCCTGGCCGCCCGCCCCGATCCGCACCGAGCGGCTCCTGCTCCGCGAGCCCGAGGCCCGGGACCGTGCGGCGGTCGTCGAGCTGTTCACCTCGCCGGAGGTGCATAGCTACCTCGGTGGCCCTCAGCCGCGCGCCGAAGTGGAGCGCGCGATGCCCGGGGCGCCGGACCGGCGCCCCGGTCGCTTCGTGGTCGACCTGGACGGAACGGTGATCGGCCAGGTCACCCTCACCCGGAATCCGGAGGACCGTCGCCCGGCCGCCGCGGGCAGGGCCGATCTCGGCTACCTCTTCCTCCCGCGAGCCTGGGGGCGCGGCTACGCCGCCGAGGCGTGCGCGGCGGCACTCGACTGGTTCGCCGCCGCGCTTCCCGGCGAGCCGGTGGTGCTCGCCACCCAGACGGCCAATACCCGCTCCATGCGCCTCGCGGCGAAACTGGGCTTCGGCGAGGTGGAGCGGTTCTGGGCCTGGGACGCCGAGCAGTGGCTCGGCCTGCGGCCCCCGGTCAGCCCTGGACCAGCGTGATGTCCTGGGCGCCGCGGGCGTGGAAGGCGGGCAGCGGCAGGCCGCTGGTGGTGCGCAGTTCCATCAGCGTGGCCTCGACGCGGGCGGGGCCGGCCGCGAGCGGGGTGGCCGTGGACGAGGGCGTGCCGGTGTTGACCCACCGGTGGGTCAGGCCGTCGCACACGGCGCGGGTGCCGCCGACGCCGTGCCGGACGCCGTCGGTGCCCTGGCTGACGGAGGAGCTGACGAAGACGGTGCCGGCGCCGGGGGCGCAGCGGTAGGTGCCGGTCAGGGTGACCGTGCCGTCGGCGGCGAGGCGTCCTGCGGGGTCGACGGTCACCGTCTCGGGCGCGAGGGTGTCGGCGTGTGCCGCGGTGACCGGCCCGAGGAGCAGGGCGGCTGCGGCGAGGAGAAGGGCGCGTACGGGCATGGGAACCTCCCGGTGGGGTCGGTACGGGGGTTCCACTGCTACCGGGCGAGCGGCCCGGCGCCGCTGATCCTCACTCCTTCGGTGGCGAGTCCGTCCGCTCGACGGGTGTCTCCTCGGCGATGAAGTCCCGGAGGAGGGCGGCGAGCAGCTCGGGCTGGTCCTCCGCGATCAGGGTCCGGGTGTCCTCCACCTCCACCAGGCGCCCACGGGGCAGCAGCTCGGCCAGCCGGCGGCCGTGCTCGCGCGGCATCATCAGGTCCTCCAGGGCCCAGACGACCAGCGCCGGCTTGTCGAAGCGGCGCAGCCCCTCGGCGGCCTCGAGGAGTTCGGTGCGCCGCACGTGGGTGCCGTAGTGGCGGAAGTCGCGGCGGACGGCGGGGTCGGTGCGCAGGGGGCGCAGCCAGCCGTCGACGACCTGGTCCGGGACCGGGCGCTTGGTCAGGGCGCCGAGGCCGACGGGCAGCCGGCGCAGCGCCTTCAGGCCGAGGACGCGGACCAGGAGGGAGACGCCGCCAGGGGCCCGGCAGGCGACGCCGATCATCTTGCCGGGCAGGCCCGGCGGGTAGTTGTCGAACGCCTCGCAGGAGATCAGGACCAGGCGGGCGAGGCGTTCCGGGTGCCGGGCGGCCACCGTCTGGGCGCGTCCGCAATCACTCTCGACCAGGGTGACGTCCCGCAGGTCCAGGCGGTCCAGGAACTCCACGACCAGGTCGTTGACCGTGTCCGGGGTGGGCGGCCGGGTCAGGGGGCGGCGGTGGGCGCCGTAGGGCAGGGTCGGGGCGATCAGGCGGTGCCCGGCGCGCAGGTCGGCGGTGACCTTGCGCCAGACGGTCGCGTCGTGGACGAGGCCGTGCAGCAGCACGACCACCGGTCCTTCGCCGCCCGTGTCCTCGTAGTCGACGGTGCCCGCGCTGAGTTCGATGCTCGGCATGGAGTGATGTTAGGCGTGGAGGGCGGGCTACGGCAGTACGGCGAAGCCGTCCAGTTCCACCAGGGCCCGTTCGTCCCACAGGCGGGCGACCTCCACCACCGCCATCGCCGGGTAGTCGCGGCCGGCCAGCTCGCGCCAGGTGCGGCCGAGGTCGGCGGCGTGGGCGCGGTAGGCGGCCAGGTCGGTGGTGTGGACGGTGACGCGGGCCAGGTCGGCGGGGGTGCCGCAGGCGGCGGCGAGGGCGGTGAGCAGGTTGGCGAGGGCGCGGGCGAACTGGTCGGGGAGCGTGTCGCCGACGATTGTGCCGCCCGGGTCGAGGGCGGTCTGGCCGGCCAGGAAGACCACCCGGGTGCCGGTGGCGACGACGGCGTGGGTGAAGCCGGTGGGCGGGGAGAGGTCGGGCGGGTTGAGCCGTTCGGGGGCCGTCATGGGCCCACCTCCCTGTCGTGGTCGCGGTACAGCTCCTTGGCGACGATGCCCCGCTGCACCTCGCTCGCCCCCTCGTAGACGCGCGGCGCCCGCACCTCGCGGTACAGGTGCTCCAGGAGGTGGCCGCGGCGCAGGGCGCGGGCGCCGTGCAGCTGGACGGCGCGGTCGACGACGTACTGCGCGGTCTCGGTGGCCAGCAGCTTGGCCATGGCGGCGCGGCGCCGGACGTCCGGGGCGCCCGCGTCGTACGCCGTGGCCGCCGCGTACACCAGCAGGCGGGCGGCCTCGGTGCGCAGGGCCATCTCAGCGACCTGGTGGGCGACGGTCTGCTGGTCGCGGAGGCGGGCGCCGAAGGCTTCGCGGGCGGTGGTGTGGACGACGGTGGCGTCCAGGGCGGCCTGCGCCATGCCGACCGCGAAGGCGCCGACGCTGGGGCGGAACAGGTCGAGGGTGCTCATGGCGACCCGGAAGCCGCCGTCCGGCGCTCCCAGCACGTCGGCCGCGGTGACCGGCACGGCGTCGAAGGCGAGGGTGCCGACGGGGTGCGGGGAGAGCATGTCGAGGGGCGCGCCGGTGAGGCCGGGGCGGTCGGCGGGGACCAGGAAGGCGGTGACGCCGCGGGCGCCGGCGCCGGGGGTGGTGCGGGCGAAGACGGTGTACAGGTCGGCCTCGGGGGCGTTGGAGATCCAGCATTTCTCGCCGGTCAGCCGCCAGCCGGCCCGGCCGTCGGGTTCCGCCGCCAGGCCGAGCGCGGCGGCGTCGGAGCCGGCGCCCGGCTCGCTGAGCGCGAAGGCGGCCACCGCGCTGCCGTCGCTCACCTTCGGCAGCCAGTGGGCGCGCTGCACCTCGGTGCCGTGCGCGTGCACGGGGTGGGCGCCGAGGCCCTGGAGGGCGAGGGCGGTCTCGGCCTCGGTGCAGTGCTGGGCCAGGGACTCGCGCATCAGGCACAGGTCGAGGGCGCCGGAGGTGAAGAGGCGGGCGAGCAGGCCGGTGGCGCCGAGCGCGGCGACGAGGGGGCGGTTGACGCGGCCGGGCTCGCCCGACTCCGCGAGCGGGCGCAGGCGTTCGGCGGCGAGGGCGCGCAGCTCGGCGCACCAGGCGCGTCGTGCCGGGTCGAGCGCGAAGGCGGTCATCGCCGGTCCCCCATCTGCCGTCAACGGCCAGGATATCGCGCCCCATTGACTGCCGTCACCGACACGATACGCTCCTTGCGCGAGCCCACCACGGCCAAGGGGGCGAACCGCCATGGGGGATCCACACCGGCAGGGCAGACCCGACCTCTCCGCGTCGGCACACGTCGACACCTTCGCGCGCGACCATCTCCCACCCGCCGACCAGTGGCCGCAACTCCGCTTCGACCTGGAGGAGTTGCACTACCCGGACCGCCTCAACTGCGCCGCCGAGCTGCTGGCGGGCCCGCCCGCCGACCGCCCGGCCCTCCGCACGGCGGGCGACGCCGGGGAGATCTGGAGCTACGGGCGGCTGCGGGCCGAGTCCGACCGCATCGCCCATCTCCTCACCGCCGACCTCGGCGTCGTCCCCGGCAACCGGGTGCTGCTGCGCGGCCCCACCACCCCGTGGCTGGCGGCCTGTTGGCTGGCGGTGCTGAAGGCGGGCGCGGTGGCCGTCACCGTACTGGCGCAGCACCGCCCGCACGAGCTGCGCACCGTCTGCGAACTCGCCCGCGTCGGGCACGCGCTGTGCGACGCGCGGGTGGTGGCCGACCTCGCCGCGGCCGGCGCGCCGGGGTTGCGGATCACGCCGTACGGCGGTGACGGCGCCGACGACCTGCTGCGCCGACCGGCGCCGGACGGCCCGTACCCGGCGGTGACGACCGCGGCGGACGACGTGGCGCTGATCGCCTTCACCTCGGGCACCACCGGGCGGCCCAAGGGCTGCCTGCACTTCCACCGGGACGTGCTGGCCATCGCGGACACCTTCTCCCGGCACCTGCTGCGGCCCCGCCCGGACGACGTCTTCGCGGGCAGCCCGCCGCTGGGCTTCACCTTCGGCCTCGGCGGCCTGGTGGTCTTCCCGCTGCGGGCCGGGGCCAGCGCGCTGCTGCTCGAACAGGCGGGCCCGAAGCAGCTGCTGGCGGCGGTGGCCGAGCACCGGGTGTCGGTGCTGTTCACCGCGCCGACCGCGTACCGGGCGATGCTGGCGGAGCCGGGCGGGCACGACCTGGGCAGCCTGCGCCGGTGCGTCTCGGCCGGCGAGAATCTGCCCGCGGCGACCTGGCGGGCCTGGCACGAGCGCACCGGCGTGCGGATCATCAACGGCATCGGCGCGACCGAGCTGCTGCACATCTTCGTCTCCGCCGCGGACGACGCCGTACGGCCCGGCACGACGGGCGTCCCGGTGCCGGGCTGGCAGGCCCGGGTGCAGGACGCGGCGGGCGTGCCGGTGCCGGACGGGACACCGGGGCTGCTCGCGGTGCGCGGGCCGGTGGGCTGCCGCTATCTCGCCGACCCGCGGCAGCGGGAGTACGTCCGGGACGGCTGGAACATCACCGGGGACACCTATGTGCGCGAGAGCGACGGGTACTTCCGGTATGTGGCGCGGGCGGACGACATGATCGTGTCCGCCGGGTACAACATCGCGGGCCCCGAGGTGGAGGACGCGCTGCTGCGCCATCCGGACGTGGTGGAGGCGGCGGTGGTGGGGCGGCCGGACGCCGACCGGGGGCAGGTGGTGGTGGCGCACGCCGTGCTGCGGGCGGGCGCCGCGCCGGACGCGGAGGCGCTGCGGGCGCACCTCAAGGGCGAGTTGGCGCCGTACAAGTGCCCGCGCGAGATCGTCTTCCTGGACGCGCTGCCGCGCACGGCGACCGGCAAGCTCCAGCGCCACCGGCTGCGGCCCGCCCCCGGACTCGCGGCCGAACTCCCCGACGACCAGGCATGATCCGCAGCGCCTAAGATGATCCGCGTGTCCGACCAGCACGCAGCCCACGCACCGAGGTCCCTGATCGTCACGCTCTACGGCGCCTACGGCAGAGGGGTGCCGGGCCCGCTGCCCGTCGCGGAGCTGATCCGGCTGCTCGGCGCGGTGGGGGTGGACGCGCCCTCCGCGCGCTCGTCGGTCTCCCGGCTGAAGCGGCGTGGACTGCTGGTGCCGGCCCGTACCGCGCAGGGCACCGCCGGTTACGAATTGTCCGACGAGGCGCGCGAGTTGATGGAGGACGGCGACCGGCGGGTGTACGCCGCCGCGCCGTACGAGGACGCCGGGTGGGTGCTCGCGGTGTTCTCCGTGCCGGAGTCGGAGCGCCAGCGGCGGCACGTGCTGCGCTCCCGCCTCGCCGGGCTCGGCTTCGGCACCGCCGCGCCCGGCGTGTGGATCGCCCCGGCCCGGCTGTACGAGGAGACCCGGCACGCGCTGGCCCGCCTGGGCCTGGACGCCTACGTGGACCTCTTCCGGGGCGAGCACCTCGGCTTCTCCCCCACCGCCGAGGCGGCCGCCCGCTGGTGGGACCTGCCCGCGATCGCCGGGGCGCACGAGGCGTTCCTCGACCGGCACGCGCCGGTGCTGCGCGCCTGGGAGGCCCGCGCGGACACCCCGCCCGAGGAGGCGTACCGGGACTACCTCCGCGCCCTCGACTCCTGGCGCCACCTCCCCTACACCGACCCGGGCCTGCCCGCCCGCCTGCTCCCGGAGCAGTGGCCCGGCACCCGCTCGGCGGCGGTCTTCCGCGCCCTGCACGAGCGGCTGCGGGACGCGGGGGCGGCCTATGTGCGGGGCGGCACGGAGGGCTGAGGGAGCGCGCGGGCGGCGCGCGGCACGCCGCCGGTCGGGGGCGGGCGGCTGCCGGCGCGGTACGGGGCAGGCCAGACGGCGCCCGGTCCGGTGTAGCCCTGCTCGGCCGCCGCGTGCAGCGTCCAGTGCGGGTCGTAGAGGTGCGGGCGGGCCAGGGCGCAGAGGTCGGTGCGGCCGGCCAGGATCAGGGAGTTGACGTCGTCCCAGGAGGAGATGGCGCCGACCGCGATGACGGGGACGCCGGCCTCGTGCCGGATCCGGTCGGCGTACGGCGTCTGGTAGGAGCGGCCGAACTCGGGGCGCTCGTCGGCCACCACCTGCCCGGTGGAGACGTCGAGGGCGTCGGCGCCGTGCGCGGCGAAGGCGCGGGCGATGGCCACCGACTCCTCGGCGCCGGTGCCGCCCTCGGCCCAGTCGGTCGCGGAGATCCGCACCGTCATGGGGCGCTCCTCGGGCCAGACCTCGCGGACGGCGTCGAAGACCTCGAGGGGGAAGCGCAGCCGCCGCTCCAGGGAGCCGCCGTAGGCGTCGGTGCGGTGGTTGGTGAGCGGGGAGAGGAAGCCGGAGAGCAGGTAGCCGTGGGCGCAGTGCAGTTCGAGGAGGTCGAAGCCGGTCCGGGCGGCGTGGCGGGCGGCGGCGGTGAACTGCTCGCGCACGTCGGTGAGCTGGGCCCGGGTGAGCTGCCGGGGGATCTGGCCGCCGGGCCGGTAGGGCAGCGGGGAGGCGGCGAGCAGCGGCCAGTTGCCGTGCGGCAGCGGCTCGTCCATGCCCTCCCACATCAGCCGGGTCGAGCCCTTGCGCCCGCTGTGCCCGAGCTGCACGCCGAGCGCGGTGCCGGGGGCCTGGGCGTGCACGAAGTCCGCGATGCGGCGCCACGCCTCGGCCTGTCCGCCGGTCCACAGGCCGGTGCAGCCGGGGGTGATGCGGCCCTCCGCGCTGACGCACACCATCTCGGTCATCACCAGACCGGCGCCGCCGAGCGCGCGGGCGCCGAGGTGGACGAGGTGGAGGTCGCCGGGGACGCCGTCGACGGCGGAGTACAGGTCCATCGGGGAGACGACGACGCGGTTGCGCAGCGTCAGGCCGCGCAGCCGGAACGGGGTGAACATCGGCGGCGTGCCGGGCGGGCAGCCGGCCTCGCGCTCGACGGCCTCGGTGAACCGGGGGTCGCGCAGGCGCAGGTTGCCGTGGGTGACGCGGCGGCTGCGGGTGAGCAGGTTGAAGGCGAACCGGCGCGGCGGCTGGTCGGCGTAGCGGGCCAGGTCCTCGAACCACTCCAGGCTGGCCCGGGCGGCCCGCTGGGTGCTGGCCACCACCGGGCGGCGCTCCGCCTCGTACGCGGCGAGCGCCCGCGGCACCGAGGGCTGCTCGGCGAGGCAGGCGGCGAGCGCGACGGCGTCCTCGACGGCGAGCTTGGTGCCGGAGCCGACGGAGAAGTGGGCGGTGTGGGCGGCGTCGCCGAGCAGGACGACGTTGCCGTGCGACCAGCGGGCGTTGACGACCGTGCGGAAGACGTCCCAGGACGGCCGGTTGCTGCGCAGCGGACGGCCGCCGAGGGCCTCGGCGAAGACCTTGGCGCAGCGCTCCACGGACTCCGCGGTGCCGGCCGTGTCCAGTCCGGCGGCCCGCCAGACCTCCTCGCGTGTCTCGACGATGACGGTGGAGGCGTCCGGCGCGTAGGGGTAGCCGTGCAGTTGCATGACGCCGTGCTCGGTCTCGGCGGTCTCGAAGCGGAAGGCGTCCAGGGCGAAGTCGGCGGCGAGCCAGAGGTAGCGGCAGCGGTGGGCGGTGACGCGGGGGCGGAAGGTCCCGGCGTAGGCGTCCCGGGTGGTGCTGCGCACCCCGTCGGCGGCGACGACCAGGTCGTACTCCCGGGCCAGCAGGTCGGGGTGCGGGGCGAGGGCGCGGAAGCGCAGGTCGACGCCGAGGGCGCGGCAGCGCCGGTGCAGGACGGCGAGCAGCCGGCGCCGGCCGAGGGCGGCGAAGCCGTGGCCGCCGCAGGTGTGCCGTACGCCCCGGTGGACCACGTCGATGTCGTCCCAGCGGACGAACTCCGCCCGCAGCGCCTCGTGGACCACCGGGTCGGCGTGCTCGATGCCGCCGAGGGTCTCGTCGGACAGGACGACGCCGAAGCCGAAGGTGTCGTCGGGGGCGTCGCGCTCGAAGACGGTGACCTCGCGGGCCGGGTCGAGGCGCTTGAGCAGGGCGGCGGCGTAGAGGCCGCCGGGGCCGCCGCCGATCACGGCGATGCGCACCTCCGGCTCACCTCCCCCGCCACTTCGGCCGGCGCTTGCCGGTGTGGGCGGCGTGGAACTCGGCGTAGTCCGCGCCGTTCATCAGCAGGGCCTGGGTGGCGGCGTCCAGCTCGACGGCGGCGCCGAGCGGCATGTCCAGTTCGGCGGTGAGCAGCGCCTTGGTCTGCGCCTGCGCGAGGGCGGGGCCGTCGGCGAGGCGGCGGGCGAGGGCGCGGGCGGACTGGTCGGCGCCACCCTGCGCGGCCAACTCGCTGACCAGGCCGATCCGTTCGGCCTCGGCGGCGCCGACCGGTTCGCCGAGCATCAGCAGCCGGGTGGCGTGGCCGAGGCCGACGACCCGGGGCAGCAGGTAGGCGGCGCCCATGTCGCCGCCGGAGAGGCCGACGCGGGTGAAGAGGAAGGCGAAGCGGGCGCCGGGCTCGGCGACCCGGAAGTCCGCGGCGAGCGCGAGCACCGCGCCCGCGCCGGCGGCGACGCCGTGCACGGAGGCGATCACCGGGAACGGGCACTCGCGCAGGGCGCGCACCACCTGCCCGGTCATCCGGTTGAAGTCGAGCAGCTGGGCGGTGTTCATGGCGAGGGTGGCGCCGATGATCTCCTCGACGTCACCGCCGGAGCAGAACCCGCGCCCCTCGCCGGCCAGCACCAGGGCGCGCACGGAGCGCTCCCGGGACAGCTCGGCGAGCAGGTCGCGCAGGTCGGCGTAGGCGCCGAAGGTGAGCGCGTTGAGCCGGTCGGGGCGGGCGAGGGTGACCGTGGCGACGCCGTCGGCGGTCTCGACGCGCAGGTGGTGCCAGTCGGGGGTGGGGGTGGCGGAGCCGGTGAAGGGACTCATGACGGGCGGCCTCCTGGGGCGGCGGGCACGGCCTCACTGAGCACTGCCCCTCGAAGTTATCACCTGTCCGTGACTGCCGTCACAAGTGCGCGATACCCCGGATCCGCTTCGTCCGGCGCGGTGTCGCAGGTGGCGGGCGAGAGCGAGGGTGGCGAGCAGCGCGACGAGCGCGCACACGCCCGGCCAGCCGGCCCGGCCCCAGACGCGGGTGCCGAGCCAGGAACCCGTGCTGCCGCCCAGGTAGGCGCAGGTCATGTAGGCGGTATTGAGCCGGCTGCGGGCGTCGGCGCGCAGGGCGTAGACGCGGACCTGGTTGGCGACCATGCCGGACTGCATCGCGACGTCGAGGAGCAGCGTGCCGAGGGTCAGGGAGGTCAGGCCCAGCACCCCGCCCCGGGCGCCGACGGCGAGGACCACGGCCGAGACGAGGACGCCGAGCAGGCAGGCCAGGTTCACGGGGTCGGGGCCGTGGCGGTCCACCAGGCGGCCGGCGAGCGGGGTGCAGACCATGGTCGCCGCGCCGACCAGGGCGATCATCCCCACCGCCTGGGCACCGAGGCCGTAGGCCGGTCCGGTGAGCAGGAGCGCCAGGCAGGTCCAGACCGCGGAGAACCCGGCGAAGACGGTTGCCTGGTAGAAGCAGGAGCGGCGCAGTTCCGGCTCGGTGCGCAGCAGGCGCAGCGGCGCGGCCAGGAGCGCCGGGTAGGGCCGGCGGGAGGACGGGGGCGTGGTCGGCACCGCGAACGCCAGGACGGCGGCGAGGATCAGCGCCAGGACCGAGGCGACCAGGTAGGGGGCCCGCCAGCCGAGCCACTCGCCGAGCGTGCCGCCGAAGGTCCGGGCCAGCAGCATGCCGCCGGTCGATCCGCTCAGCAGGGTGCCCAGCACCGCTCCTCGGCGGTCGGCGGCCACCAGACCGGCGGCCAGGGGGCCGACGATCTGCGCGCCCACGGTGCTCAGGCCGACCAGGGTGCCGGCGGCGGCGAGGGCCGGCAGGGCCGGTGCGCAGCCCGCCGCGAGCAGGGCCAGACCGGTCAGAGCGAGGAGGGCGACGAGGTAAGGGCGGTGCGGCAGCCGGTCGCCGAGCGGCACCAGCAGGACCATCCCGGCCGTGTAACCGGCCTGGGTGGCGGTCACCACGGTGGCGGCCGCGTCGGGCGGCACGTGCAGTCCGGTGGCGACCAGGGGCGCGACGGCCTGCGGGAAGTAGATGTTGCCCACGGCCACGGCGCAGGTGACTGCCAGCAGCAGGACGATCCGGTGGCTCATCCTTCGGTCTCCCGGTCCGCCCGGGACGTGTGTGTCATGGGAGGCAGTCCACGGCACCGGCGTCGTGTCGCCAAGGGATGTAGCGTGGGGCTCAATGATCAGCTTCGTGCTCGGCGTCGAGGACCTCGCGGACACCCGCTTCGCCCTCTCACCCCTGCACGAGACCCTGTTCAGCCTGCGGGTGCTCCAGGATCCCGGGCTCTCGGCCCTGCACCTGCCCTGGCGCAGGTCCGTACTGGGCAGGCTCGGCCGACTCGACACCGGTCTGCTGATGTCCCTGGTCGCCCAGCGGCGCACCCTCCCCGACTTCCTGACCCCGAATCCCACGGGCTTCGCACCGGACTTCGAAGAGCAACTCCTCGTCGTCCGGCGGGCGTCGTGCGCCCGGGTCCGCCACGACCTGCTGCTCGCGCACGCGCCCGATCCCGTCCCCGACGCGCTCCGCGACGCCACCGCCGCCGAGGACGCACCGGTCGCCGGCCTGCGCGACGCCGTCTGCGACCTCCTGCGGGCGTACTGGGAGGTGGCCGTCGAGCCGGTGTGGCCCCGGATGCGGCTGGTGCTGGAGGCCGACATGACCTACCGCGCCCGCCAACTCGCTCTGGGCGGCGCCCGGCTGCTGTTCGCCGACATGCACCCGAACCTGCGCTGGCAGGGCGGGGAGCTGTTCATCCACCAGATGATCAGCAGGCACCGGGTCGTGGCGGCCGGCCGGGGGCTGATGCTCCTGCCCTCCGTGTTCGCGCACAAGCCCGCGCCACCCGTGAGCCCGGACGAACCCCCGAGCCTCGCCTATCCCAGCCGGGGCGTGGCCACGCTGTGGGGCTCGGAGACCCCGACCGCCGACCCGGCCGCCCTGGTGTCCCTGCTCGGAGCGCCCCGGGCCAGACTGCTCGGCCTGCTGGAGGAGCCGCTGCCCACCGTGGAGCTGGCCCGCCGCCTCCGGGTCACCCCGAGCGCCGTCTCCCAGCATCTGCGGGTCCTGCACGCCACGGGGCTGGTCACCCGGTCCCGCGACGGGCGGCATGTGCTGTACCGGAGAAGCGCCCTCGGCGACCGCCTCACGACCACGGCACCGCCGGCGGCGTAGATGTCCGCCCCGCGACTACCGCACGGCTCATCGGGACCGTCACACTGCTGGTGACCGGGGGGGAGAGGATGAACTCGCCGCACGCATGGCACGCGCCGCGCATACGAAGCGCCCACGGTCGGCGTGCGCTGGGTCTGGTGGCGCTGCTCGGTCTGCTCACCGCCTGCGCCGACCAGGCCGGTGCGGGCGGCGGGGGCCCCGGGCCGTCCTCCTCAGGGCCGCCCTCCACCGGTGCCCCCGGCGCCGGCGGTTCCGGCACGGTTTCGGCCGTGCGGAGCGGCGCGTTCGGCATCGCCGAGGACTGCACGGTGGTCGGTCTGGCGGACACCACCGGTGAGGTGTTCCGCGCGGTGAAGTGGCCCGAGGGGACCTCGGCCGTGATGCTGGGAGTCCTGCCGGGAGCCCTCACCACCTCGGCCCTGGTGGTCAACGGCGCCGGCGAGGCCGCCGGGGTGACCCAGACCGAGGAGGTGTACGGGCTCCCCACCCGCTGGTCGGCGCGATCAACAACCTGGGCGTGGCCGTCGGGGAGTGGACGCCCGCCGGCGGCAGTCTCACCCAGCCCGAGCCGGAGGGACACGCCGTGCGCTGGAACGCCGATGGCAGGAGCACCGCGCTGCCCACGCTGGGCAGCGCCCACGCGTCCGCCGAGGACGTCAACGACGCGGGCGTGGCCGTCGGCACCGCCGAGCGCGCGGACGGGACCCCCAGGGCCGTGCGCTGGTCGGCCGACGGCACCGTCTCCGAGCTGGGCGCCCTCGACGGGGACGTGAAGAGCAGGGCCTGGGCTGTCAACGGCTCCGGCGCCGCGGTCGGCGAGTCCGAGAACGCCGCCGGTCACGCACACGCCGTCCTGTGGCGCCCCGACGGCACCGTGGTGGACCTCGGCGCGCTGGCCCGGTCGCTCCCCGCGCCGTGACGCCGGTCCATGTCGCGTATGTCACATACGTCACGTCCGTCGCAGGACAGCCACGGGGCGGTAACAGCGCGGGCGTCCGTGCGGCGGCGGGCCGGTGGGCGGGTAGGCACCCGGGGCCGGGACGAAGGTCCCGGACGGCGGCCGTCGAACGGCTCTGCTCGGGGGCGCCGTACCATTCATAAGGTTGACGTCGGGACAGGATCGTCCTGCTCCGGAATGGAACCGCCGTGCACGATCGACCATCCGCCCCCGCCTCCTGGCGCATCGCGCTGCCGCACTCCGCCGCGGCCGTGCCGGTCGCCCGCGCCCTGGTGCGTACGGCGCTCGCCGAGATCGAGCACACCGCGGACTGCGACACCGCGGAGCTGCTCACCGCCGAGCTGGTCGCCAACGCGGTGGAGCACACCTCGGGCGGGACGCCGATAGAGCTGGTGGTGGAGCTGCTGCCGACCGCCTGCCAGGTCGAGGTGCACGACCCCGACCCGGCGCCGCCGGGCGACATGACCACCCCGGACCTGGAGCCCCCCGACCCCTGGCAGGAGCACGGGCGCGGGCTGCTGCTGATCCGCGCCCTCAGCTCCTCCTGCGGCCACCGGGAGACCGGGTCCGGCAAGGCGGTGTGGTTCAGACTGCCTGCGGTGCCCGCTCAGCGGCGTCCGTCGTAGGGGCGGTCCGGGCGAGCCGGGAGTGGCGGCGGCCGTACGCCGCGTAGACGGCCAGGCCGACCGCGAGGAACACGGCGAACTGGAGCCAGGTCGCGGGGCCGGTCTCGTACATCAGGTAGAGGCAGAAGCCGACGCCGAGCAGCGGCGTCACCGGGTACAGCGGCACCCGGAAGGTGCGGGCCAGGCCCGGCTCGCGGCGGCGCAGCGCGATGACGGCGACGTTGACGGCGGCCATGGTGGCCAGGGTGCCGATGGTGCACAGGTTGACCACCGCGTCCAGCGGCGCGAAGGCGGCCGGCAGCGCGAATACCACGGCGACGATCAGGGTGCCGGCCACCGGCGTCGCGGTGCGCGGCGAGACCTTCTCGAAGACGTGCGGGACGAGGCCGTCGCGGGACATGGAGAGCAGGATCCGGGTCTGCCCGTACATCACGGCGAGCACCACCGAGGCGATGGCGACGACCGCGCCGAAGGCGACCACGCCGCCGCCGATCGCGGAGCCGGTGACCTCGTCGACGACGTAGGAGAGCGCGGCGGGCCGGTTCCCGACCTCGTCGCCGCCGACCGCGCCGATGGCGGCCAGCGCGACCGCGCAGTACAGCAGGGTGACCAGGCCGATGCAGACCAGGATGGCGACGGGGATGTCCCGGCGCGGGTTCTTGGCCTCCTCGCCGGCCGTGGTGATCGCGTCGAAGCCGATGTAGGAGAAGAAGGCGGCGGTGGTGCCGGCCCCGATGCCGCCGAGCCCGGCCGGGGAGAAGGGGGTCAGGTTGCCGTGCCGGAAGGCGGTGAGGCCGATGGCGCAGAAGGCGACCAGGACGGCCAGCTTGAGCACCGCCATCGCGGCCGTCGCCCGGGCGCTCTCCCGCACGCCGCGCACCAGGAGCACCGAGGCGAGGGCGATGACGATCACCGCGGGCAGATTGACCGCGCCGCCGTCGCCGGGGCCCGCGGAGAGCGCGTGCGGGAGCTGGACGCCGAGGACGCTGTCGAGCAGCTCGTTGACGTACTGGCTCCAGCCGACGGCGACCGCGGAGACCGAGACGCCGTACTCCAGGAGCAGGCACCAGCCGACCAGGAAGGCGGTCCCCTCGCCGAGCCCCGCGTAGGCGAAGGAGTACGAGGAGCCGGAGACCGGGATGGCGCCGCCCAGCTCGGCGAAGGCGAACGCGGTGAAGACGCAGGTGACCGCGGCCAGCACGAAGGAGACGACGACGGCGGGACCGGCCTCGGCGACGGAGTCGGACAGGCCGACGAAGATGCCGGTGCCGACGATGGCGCCGACGCCGAAGCAGACGAGCTGGAACAGCCCCATCGTGCGCTTCAGGCCGTGGCCCTCGCGGTCCGCGCCGGACTCCGCGAGGAGGACGCTAGGCGATTTGATGCGGGCAGGGAGCATGGCGGGTGGTGCTCGTTTCTGGTGGTGCGGGCGCGGCGGTGGCCGCGGGCGGCGGCAGCGGAAGGGGTGGTTCCGGTGCCGCCGTGCAGGATAGCGGGCCTCACGAGGGGCGCGCTCAGCCCAGCGTCGCGACGAGGACGGCCTTGATGGTGTGCAGGCGGTTCTCCGCCTGGTCGAAGACGACCGAGTGCGCCGACTCGAAGACCTCGTCGGTGACCTCCAGGGAGTCCAGGCCGTGCGACTCGAAGATCTCCCGGCCGACCTTGGTGCCGAGGTCGTGGAAGGCGGGCAGGCAGTGCAGGAACTTCACGTCCGGGTTGCCGGTGGCGCGCAGCACGTCCATGGTCACGGCGTACGGGGCGAGCGCGGTGATCCGCTCGTCCCAGACCGCCTTCGGCTCGCCCATGGAGACCCACACGTCGGTGGCGACGAAGTCGGCGCCGCGCACGCCCTCCCCCACGTCCTCGGTGAGCGTGATCCGCGCCCCGCTCGCCTGCGCCAGCTCCTGCGCCCGGTCGACGATCTCCTGCGCCGGCCAGTACGACTTCGGCGCGACGAGCCGCACGTCCATGCCAAGCAGGGCGCCGGTGACCAGGTAGGAGTTGCCCATGTTGAAGCGGGCGTCGCCGAGGTAGGCGAAGGCGGTCCCGGTGAGCGGCTTGCCGCCGTGCTCGGTCATGGTGAGCACGTCGGCGAGCATCTGGGTGGGGTGCCAGTCGTCGGTCAGGCCGTTGTAGACGGGCACGCCCGCGTGCGCCGCCATCTCCTCCATGCCGTGCTGGCTGTCGCCGCGGTACTCGATGGCGTCGAACATCCGGCCCAGCACCCGGGCGGTGTCCTTCACGGACTCCTTGTGCCCGATCTGCGAGCCGGAGGGATCCAGGTACGTGGTCGACGCGCCCTGATCGGCGGCGGCGACCTCGAACGCGCACCGGGTGCGCGTCGAGGTCTTCTCGAAGATCAGCGCGATGTTCCGCCCGGCCAGCTGCCGCACCTCGGCCCCGGCCCGCTTGGCCGCCTTCAGCTCCGCGGCCAGCTCGACCAGACCGCGGAACTCCGCCGCCGTGAAGTCCAGCTCCTTGAGGAAGGAACGGCCGGAGAGGGGGGTCGGGACAGTCGCCATGAGGGCGCTCCAGAGGGACGGACGGAACAGGGATGACTGAAACTATATACGAGAATTCGAATTCTTATACAGCCACCCGCTCCCTCTCATACAGCCGCCCGCTCCACCGGACAGGACATGCAGCGCGGTCCGCCCCTCCCCCGGCCCAGTTCGCTGCCCGGGATCTCTATCACCTCGATGCCCTGTTTGCGCAGGTGGGTGTTGGTGGTGGCGTTGCGTTCGTAGGCGACGACCACGCCCGGTTCGACGGCCAGGACGTTGCAGCCGTCGTCCCACTGCTCGCGCTCCGCCGCGTGCACGTCCTGGGTGGCGGTCAGGACGCGGATCTCGTTCAGGCCCAGCGCGGCGGCCATCGCGCGGTGCATGTGCTCCGGCGGGTGGTCGGTGACCTTCAGCTCCTTGTCGCCCACGCCCGGCTCGATGGTGTAGGAGCGGAGCATGCCGAGGCCGGCGTACTGGGTGAAGGTGTCGCCGTCCACCATCGTCATGACCGTGTCCAGGTGCATGAAGGCCCGCCGCTTCGGCATGTCCAGGGCCACGATGGTGCGGGCCGAGCCGGCCGCGAACAGCTTGTGCGCGAGCATCTCCACGGCCTGCGGGGTGGTGCGCTCGCTCATGCCGATGAGCACCGCGCCGTTGCCGATGACCAGCACGTCGCCGCCCTCGATGGTGGAGGGGTAGTCGGCCTGCCCCTCGGACCAGATCCGGAAGTCCGCCGCGGCGAAGAGCGGGTGGTGCCGGTAGATCGCCTCGAAGTGCACGGTCTCGCGCTGCCGGGCCGGCCAGCGCATCGCGTTGATGGAGACGCCGTCGTAGATCCAGGCGGAGGTGTCGCGGGTGAAGAGGTGGTTGGGCAGCGGGCCGAGCAGGAAGTCGTCCAGCTCCATGGCGTGGAAGCGCACCGAGGTCGGCTCCGGGTGCGCGTCCAGGTACTCCCGCTTGGTCATGCCGCCGACCAGCGCCTCGGCCAGTTCGGCGGCGGGCAGCGTCTCGAAGGCGGCGCGGAGGTGGTCCGTGGCCAGGACGCCGTACTCCTTCTCGTCGAAGACCCGGTCCAGGACCAGCGACCGGGCGGCCGGCAGGTCGAGGGTCTCGGTGAGCAGGTCGCCGAAGAGGTGCACGGCGACCCCGCGGTCGCGCAGCACGTCGGCGAACCCGTCGTGCTCGGCGCGGGCGCGGCGCACCCACAGCACGTCGTCGAAGAGAAGGGCGTCCTTGTTGCTGGGGGTGAGCCTTTTGAGCTCGAGGTCCGGCCGGTGCAGGATGACGCGGGTGAGCCGTCCGGCCTCGGAGTCGACGTGGAATCCCATGACACCATCCTGACCACTCCGAGGCCGCTCTACCCCCTGCTTCGGGGGACCCGCTTCGGGCGGGCCGGGTTCAGAGCCGGGGGTCGACCGGCTCCGACTCCAGGGCCAGCACCCCGAACACCGCCTCGTGCACCCGCCACAGCGGCTCACCCGGCGCCAGGCGGTCAAGGGCCTCCAGGCCGAGGGCGTACTCCCGGATCGCGAGCGACCGCTTGTGGCCGAGGAAGCGCTGCCGCAGCCGGTCGAGGTTGTCGGGGCGGGTGTACTCCGGACCGTAGATGATCCGCAGGTACTCCCGGCCCCGGCACTTCACGCCCGGCTGGACCAGGCGGTCCTTGCCGTCCCTGACCAGCGCCGCGATCGGCTTGACGACCATGCCCTCGCCGCCGCGCCCGGTCATCTCCAGCCACCAGTCGACGCCGGCCGCGACCGAGGCGGGGTCGCCGGTGTCGACGTACAGCCGCCGGGTGGTGCGGAGCAGGCCGGTGCCGTCGTGCTCCACCAGGCGGTCGATCAGCGCGAGCTGCTCGTCGTGCGGCACGGCGGCCAGGCTGCGGCCCTGGGCGGCCAGGATCTGGAACGGTGCCAGGTGGACGCCGTCCAGGCCGTCGGTGGGCCAGCAGTAGCGCCGGTAGGCGTCGGTGAACGCGGCGGCGTCCGTGGCCCGGGCGCGCTGGCGCTCCAGCAGGCCGGCCACGTCGACGCCGCGGGCGGCGGCGCCCTCCAGGGCGGCGAGGGCGCCCGGGAAGACCGCGCCCGAGGCGGCGCCGACCGCCGCGTACTGGGAGCGCAGCAGCCCGCCGGCCTTCAGCGACCAGGGCAGCAGCTCGGCGTCCAGGAGCAGCCAGTCGGTGTCGAGGTCGGCCCACAGCCCGGCCGCGCCGACCGCCTCGCGCAGCCGGCCGAGGACGGCCTCGGTCATCGCGGCGTCGTCGAAGAACGGGCGGCCGGTGCGGGTGTACACCGCCCCGGTCGGGCCCTCCGTGCCGAAACGCCGCTGCGCCGCCTCCGCGTCCCGGCAGACCAGGACGACGGCCCGCGAGCCCATGTGCTTCTCCTCGCACACCACCCGCGCCACGCCGTCCGCCGCGTAGCCGGCGAACGCCTCGGCCGGGTGCTCCAGGTAGCCCTCGACCCGGGAGGTCGCGGTGGGCGCCATGGTCGGCGGGAGGTACGGCAGCAGCCGCGGGTCGGTCGCGAAGCGGCTCATGACCTCCAGGGCCGCCGCCGCGTTCTCCTCGCGCACGGTGATCCGCCCGGCGTGCCGGGTCTCCACCGTCCGCCGCCCCCGCACGTCGGCCAGGTCGAGCGGCCGGCCGTCCTGCCCGCCGGGCGCCTCGGTGCGCAGCGGCCTGGCCGGCTCGTACCAGACCCGCTCGGCGGGGACGTCGACCAGCTCGCGCTCCGGCCAGCGCAGCGCGGTGAGCTTGCCGCCGAAGACGGCGCCGGTGTCCAGGCAGATGGTGTTGTTGAGCCAGGTGGCGTCCGGGACCGGGGTGTGGCCGTAGACGACGGCGGCGCGGCCCCGGTAGTCCTCCGCCCAGGGGTAGCGCACCGGCAGCCCGAACTCGTCGGTCTCGCCGGTGGTGTCGCCGTACAGCGCGTGCGAGCGGACCCGCCCTGAGGTGCGGCCGTGGTACTTCTCCGGCAGCCCGGCGTGGCAGACCACGAGCCGGCCGCCGTCCAGGACGTAGTGGCTGACCAGGGAGTCGAGGAACTCCCGCACCTCGGCGCGGAACTCCTCGCTCTCGCCCGCCATCTGCTCGACGGTCTCGGCGAGGCCGTGGGTGACCTGGACCTTGCGGCCGCGCAGGTGGCGGCCGTACTTGTTCTCGTGGTTGCCCGGCACGCACAGCGCGTCGCCCGACTTGACCATGGACATCACGCGGCGCAGCACGCCGGGGCTGTCCGGGCCGCGGTCGACCAGGTCGCCGACGAACACGGCGGTGCGGCCCTCGGGATGAGCACCGCACTTGTAGCCGAGCTTGCCGAGCAGGGCCTCCAGCTCGGCGGCGCAGCCGTGCACGTCGCCGATGATGTCGAAGGGGCCGGTGAGGTGGGTCAGGTCGTTGAACCGCCTCTCGGTGACGACGGTGGCCCGCTCCACCTCCTCGGCGCCGCGCAACACGTGCACCTTGCGGAAGCCCTCGCGCTCCAGGTGTCTGAGCGAGCGGCGGAGTTCGCGGATGTGGCGCTGGATCACCCGGCGCGGCATGTCGGCCCGGTCGGTGCGGGCCGCGTTGCGCTCGGCGCACACCTCCTCGGGCACGTCGAGCACGATGGCGATGGGCAGCACGTCGTGCCGCCTGGCCAGTTCGATGAGCTGGCGGCGCGAGTCCTGCTGCACGCTGGTGGCGTCGACGACGGTGCGCCGTCCGGCGGCGAGCCGCTTGCCGGCGATGTGGTGCAGGACGTCGAAGGCGTCGCGGCTGGCGCTCTGGTCGTTCTCGTCGTCGGCGACCAGGCCGCGGCAGAAGTCGGAGGAGAGCACCTCGGTGGGCGCGAAGTGGCGCCGGGCGAAGGTGGACTTGCCGGAGCCGGAGGCGCCGATCAGGACGACCAGGGAGAGGTCGGTGACGGGCAGGGCGCGGGCCTCGTCGGTGCGGTCCGTGGTCATGCGGCCTTCGCCTCCTTCTTGCTCTCGGTCTCGGTGGTGGCCGTCTGCGTGAACAGGGCCAGTTGGGTGGGCGGGCCCACCTCGGGGTCGTCGGGGCCGACCGGGCGGAACTCCACGCCGTAGCCGTGCCGGGCGGCGACCGTCTCCGCCCAGGCGCGGAACTCGGCGCGGGTCCACTCGAAGCGGTGGTCGCGGTGGCGGACGTGGCCGGCCGGGAGGGTCTCCCAGCGCACGTTGTACTCCACGTTCGGCGTGGTGACGACGACGGTGCGGGGGCGGGCCGCGCCGAACACCGCGTACTCCAGGGCGGGCAGCCTGGGCAGGTCGAGGTGCTCGATCACCTCGCTGAGCACGGCGGCGTCGTAGCCGGTCAGGCGCTTGTCGGTGTAGGCGAGGGAGCCCTGGAGCAGGCGCACCCGGGACGCCTGGCGCTCGCCCATGGTGTCCAGGCGCAGCCGCCGGGCGGCGATGGTGAGCGCGCGCACCGACACGTCGACGCCGGTGATCTCGGTGAACGCCGGCTCCTTGAGCAGCTCGCGCACCAGGTGGCCCTCGCCGCAGCCGAGGTCGAGGACGCGGGCGGCGCCGTGCTCGCGCAGCGCGGTGAGGATCGCCTCGCGGCGCCGGACGGCGAGCGGGGTGGGCCGCTCCTCGGTCTCGGTCTCCGGCGCGACCGCGTTGTCGATCTCCTCCACCTCGGTGCCCTCGGCCTCGGCAAGGCGGACCAGTTCCAGGCGCTCCATCGCCTCGCGGGTGAGGGACCAGCGGCGGGACAGGTAGCGGCTCGTGATCAGCTTCTGCTCCGGGTGACCGGGCAGCCAGCCCTCGCCGGCCCGCAGCAGCTTGTCGACCTCGTCCGGGGAGACCCAGTAGTGCTTGGCGTCGTCCAGGACCGGCAGGAGGACGTAGAGGTGGCGCAGCGCCTCGGCGAGCCGCAGCGTGTCCGACTCCAGGACCAGGCGTACGTAGCGGGAGTCGCCCCACTCAGGGAACGCGCTGTCCAGCGGCACGGCGTCGGCACTCACCGCCCAGCCGAGCGGCTCGAACAGGCGCCGGACCAGGCCGGGGCCGCCGCGGGCGGGCAGCGCGGGCACCTCGACGCGCAGCGGCAGCGGCTCGGCGGCGCGCTCGGGGCGGTGGGCGCACACGCCGCGCATCGCGCTGGAGAAGACCCGGCTGAGGGCGACGGCGAGCAGGGAGGAGGCCGCGTAGGGGCGGTCGTTGACGTAACTCGCGAGCGCCGCGTCGGAGGCGCCGCCCCGGCCCTTGCCCTTGCCGCGCCGGACCAGCGCCACCGCGTCGACCTCCAGGAGCAGCGCCGCCGTGCAGCGCTGCT
This sequence comes from Streptomyces sp. NPDC048182, assembly GCF_043202555.1. NCBI lineage: Bacteria > Bacillati > Actinomycetota > Actinomycetes > Kitasatosporales > Streptomycetaceae > Streptomyces > Streptomyces sp. NPDC048182. The sequence goes on from NZ_JBIDAQ010000005.1 coordinate 263,896, forward strand.
CGTCCGCCTCGGGGTAGAGCACGTGGGCCGTGCCGAAGGAGGTGGCGAACGCCTGCGCCTTGTCGGGATGCTTGTGCAGCAGGAAGCCGAGGTCGGTGGCGGGGCGTGCGGGGGTGCCGGTGGTGGTGACGGTCAGGAACATGGGCGGGCCTCTCCGGCCGGTGCAGGTGGGTCGGTGAACGGGGCCGTACGTGCCGGAACCCCCAGGTCATCGAGGATCCTGGGGGTTCCGGCAGGACGACCGCCCCACCTTCGCACGGAGGGCCGGACCGGCGCCCGTGGTTATCGCCCCGGGCGGGGGCCTCAGGCGGCGCCGGACAGCTGGGACTGGACCTGGGAGGAGATCAGCTCCAGGTGGTCCAGGTCGTCCAGGTCGAGGATCTGGAGGTAGACGCGCTGGGAGCCGGCCTCGGCGTAGCGGCCGATCTTCTCGACCACCTCGGCCGGGGAGCCGGCCAGCCCGTTGGCCTTCAGCTCGTCCACCTCGCGGCCGATGACGGCGGCCCGGCGGGCGACCTCCGCGTCGTCCTTGCCGACGCAGGCGACCAGGGCGTTGGAGTACGTCAGCGCGCCCGCCCCGCGCCCGGCCTCCTCGGCGGCGGCGCGGACCCGGCCGAACTGCCGCTCGCTGTCCTCGACCGAGGCGAACGGCATGTTGAACTCGTCGGCGTACCGGGCGGCCAGGCGCGGGGTGCGGGTGGGGCCGTGGCCGCCGATGAGCACGGGCACCTTGGACTGCGCGGGCTTGGGCAGGGCGGGCGACCCGGTCAGGTCGTAGTGGGTGCCGTGGAAGTCGAAGGTCTCGCCGGCCTCGGTCGCCCACAGCCCGGTGACGATGGCCAGCTGCTCTTCGAGGCGGGCGAACTTCTCCTTCGGGAACGGGATCCCGTACGCCTTGTGCTCGTCCTCGAACCAGCCCGCGCCCAGGCCCAGTTCGACCCGGCCGCCGGACATCTGGTCGACCTGGGCGACCTGGATGGCGAGCACGCCGGGCAGCCGGAAGGTGCCGGCGGTCATCAGGGTGCCCAGCCGGATACGCTTGGTCTCGCGGGCGAGCCCGGCGAGGGTGATCCAGGCGTCGGTGGGTCCCGGCAGGCCGCTGACGGAGCCCATGCGGAGATAGTGGTCGCTGCGGAAGAAGGCGTCGAAGCCCAGGTCCTCGGTGGCCTTGGCCACGGTGAGCAAGGTGTCGTAGGTGGCCCCCTGCTGGGGCTCGGTGAAGATGCGGAGATCCATGCCTCCCATCCTGCCTCGCCGACCGGCGGGCGCGGCTCAGCCACCCTGGTGGGCGGGGACATCCGGGGCTCCGGCCTTGGTGGCGAAGACCCAGCGGTTGGCCGCCAGGACGTCGTCCGGCTGGGGGCGGGGGCCCCGGCCGTGCAGGTCGGTGAAGGTGTAGGGGGTGTGCTCGGTCACCGTCCAGCCCAGGGTGGCGAGTTCGGCGGCGGAGTCGGGGCGGGGGTCGGGGTCGAAGAGGGCGAGCAGGTCGATGCCGAGGCGGCGGCGGGCCTCGGTGTAGACCGGGCCGGCGCGGGTGCGGTGGGATTCGGTGAGGTACTTGATCTCGTAGGCGAGGGTGCTGCCCGGGGCGCTCAGGCGGTGGACGGCGGCGACGAGGGCGCGCTCGGCCGGTGCCGGGAGATAGAGCAGCAGGCCCTCGGCCAGCCAGGCGGTGGGGGCGGCCGGGTCGAAGCCGGTGGCGGTGGCGGTGGCGCACAGGGCCTCGGCCCAGTCGCCGCGCAGATCGGCGGCGAGGGGGCGGCGGTCGGCCTTGGGGGTGGCGCGGGTGCGGTCGAGCACGGACTGTTTGAAGCGCAGTACCTCCGCGGTGTCGATCTCGTGGACGGTGCAGCCCGGGGGCCAGTCGAGGCGGTGGGCCCGGGTGTCCAGGCCCGCGCCGAGCAGCACCACCTGGCGCAGGCCGGCGGCGGTGCCGCGCAGCAGGTGGTCGTCGAGGACCCGGGTGCGCAGCCCGAAGTAGCGGCCGAGGTGGCCCCAGAGCGGGTCGGCGTCCCCGTCGGGCACCTGGTCGGGGTGGACCGGCCAGCCGGCCGCGGCCGGGGCCGCGCGGACGAAGTGCTCGGCGAACGGGTCCCGGGCGAGGGCGTCGGGGCGGTGCGTCTCGACGGCCCGGGCGGCGGCGACCAGGAGGGCGGTGCGGCCGACGCCGGCGGCGACGCCGGGGCCGGTCAGGGGCGGGCCGTCGGTGACGGGCACGGCTCCTCCTGGCGAGCGGGGGCGGGGGCGGGAGCGGAATGGGGGTCGTGGTCGTGGTCGTGGTCGGGGGGCGGGGTCCAGGCCGCGGGGTCGTCGGCGGTCAGGGTCCGGGCGCCGTAGCAGGTGCGCATGAAGCGCAGCACCGTCTCGTAGGGCAGGTGCAGGGCGGTGGTGCAGTCGGTCAGGACGGTGACGTGCCAGCCCTTCTGGAAGGCCGTGCGGGCGGTGGTGTCCACGCACACGTCGGCGTAGAGGCCGGCGAGGACCAGGTGTCCGGCTCCCCGGGCCCTCAGATGGGCCTCGAAGCCGTCGGCGAGGAAGGCGTCGAAGCGGGCCCGCTTGGTGAAGACGGCGTCCCCGGGGCCCGGCTGGGGGCCGCGGAAGCGGGCGCCCCAGGAGCCCTCCAGGCACTTGGGGCGCTTGCCCTGCGCCCGGTCCCGGCGCCGCCAGCTCGCCCCCTGGTGCCCGGGATCGCCGACGAAGCGCACGAAGACCACCTCCACGCCGTGCCGCCGGGCCTGGGCCACCGCCCGGACGCCGCCGGCGACGACCGCCTCCAGGACGGCGGGGTCGCCGCCGAAGCGGGCCTGGGCGACGGGGCCGGCGCAGAAGTCGTTCTGGAGGTCCACCACCGCCAGCACCGTGCCCGCCGTCATGGTCCGCCGACCAGGGTGGTGCCGCGAGGGCCGGACTGCCGGGCGGCGGGCGGTCGGGCGGCGGGCGGTCGGGCGGCGGGCGGCTCCGCGACATCCGGCAGGGCGTCCAGCAGGGCGTCGGTCACCGCCGTGGTGGAGTGCCGGCCGCCGAGGTCCGGGGTGCGCACGCCCCGCTCCGCCAGCACGGCGAGGGCCGCCTCGACCGCGCCGACGGCACCGGCGCACCCGGCGTGCCGCTCGGCGATCCGGGCCGCCGCGCGGATCGTCGCCACCGGGTTGACCAGGTCCGCGCCGGCGAGGTCGTCGGCCGAGCCGTGCACGGTCTGATACTCGACGAGTCCGGCCGCCGCCGGGTCCAGGCAGACGTTCTCCGTGCAGCGGTTCTCCTGCCGGTCGGAGCCGAGGCGGTCGAGCAGGACGACGTGCATGATGTCCGCCCACTCGTTCCCCGCGATGAGCAGGGTGCGGTCCGGCAGGCCGTGGGTGATCAGGTCGCGGTTGACCGTGTCCGGCTGGAAGACCTCGATCCGGACGCCGAGGCGGTCCGCGAGGGCGCTCACCCAGGTGTCGAACGCGCCGTCCAGCAGGTGGAACTTGTACGCCATCACGATGCGGCCGATCCGCCCGTCGGGCCACTCCCGGCGGGCCCGCTCCAGCGCGTAGGCGACGACGGCCTCGGTGATGTCGCGGCGGAAGGTGAGGGTGCGGGTGACCTCGCCGGGGGTGTGCCGGTTCTCCCCGGTGTAGAAGCCCTGGGCCTGGTCGCGGACGAGGAGCAGTTCTTCCGGCCGGTTCGCGGCACTGAGGAGGTCGACCTTCACGGCGCGCAGGCGGCGGCGCACGAGGTAGAGGGACTGGGCGTTGATCGCGGTGCGGAAGACGGCCGGGGTGCCGGCGGCGGCCAGGGTGCGGCAGAAGTCCTCGTAGTGCTCGGCGTCCTCGGCGGTCAGCCGCCGGACGCGGTCCACGTCGCGCTCGGCGCGCAGCGAGACGTACGAGTGGTAGAGCCGCTCGGAGCGCACGATCCGCACGGGGGGCGAGGCGGCGGGGGTGAGCGCGGTGAGCACCCGCTCGAAGACGGCGGCCAGTTCGGGCCCGGTACCCCGGCCCACCGCGAGGCCGACGGCGGTCACCGGGCGGGTCCCGCGGTCAGCCGGTCGCCGGGGATGCCGGCCTTCTCCGGCTGGTAGTACTCCCGAATGCCGTCGGCCCAGGTGGCCACCGGGACGCGGTCGCCGTCGAGCGGGACGAAGGCGTCGAACAGCGCCTCGATGTTGGGGCGTTCGAAGCCGATGGCGGTCATCAGGGCGACGAAGTCGGGGCGGGTGACGAAGCCGTCGCCGTCCGGGTCGCCGAGTGCGGCGAGGGCCTCGGCGAACTCGTCCACGGTGTCGTCGAACCGCCTCGGGTTGAGCACGATGGCGGTGAACTCCTCGGGGCTGATCCGTCCGTCGCGGTTGGCGTCCAGCTCGGTGGCCAGCGTCTCCCAGTACCGGCGGAAGGCGGTGAGCAGCCGGTCCTTGGCGGCGTCGCCGGCGGCCGGTGCGGCGGCCACGACGCGGCGGCCCATCAGGTCGAAGTCGGCGGGCTCGATGTAGCCGTTCCGGTCGGCGTCGAAGAGGGAGAAGACGAGCTGGACGCGGTCGGCGGCCTCGGCGGTGGGCATGCGACGCACCTCTGCTTTCCGGGTGGGGACGAGGGGGGATGCTCGCCGGGCCCGTGCTGCGCTGCTCCGGCGGCTCCTCCACTATCCGGCCCGTGCGGTCGTCCTGGCACGCGAAAGGGACCAGGTGCACACGATGGGAGGGAATATGCCGGGCGGCGCATGACACGCCGGGACGCTGGAAAGCGGGCTGCTCCGCGAGGTGCGCGGGTGCGGTGCCGCCTGTCGGCCGGGACGGCCCACGCCGGTCGGCGGGAGCGCCGCCCGCGCTCAGCCCGCCTCGCGCAGGACCGGCTCCCGTTCCGGCCAAGGCGCCGTGCGCTCCGGCTCCACGTCCCGGTCGGCCAGTTTGCGCAGCATCTCCAGGACCCGGTCGCGCGACTCGTCCGCCGCGTCGATGGCCTCCACGCAGCTCCAGTACGTGGTCTCGTCGTCGGCGGAGCTGGCGACGGCGACGAGGGCGATGCCTATCTCACCGAGCAGGCCGGCGAGGCGGAGCAACGCCTGCCGGGCGTCGCCCAGTTCGGTGAGCTGGGCGGCGCGCAGCTCGCCCGGGGCCAGCTCGGGCGTGTGCAGCACCCCGCAGCCGCGGCCGGCCAGCTCGGTCAACCCCAGTGCCTCGCCGCGCAGTTCCGGCGGGCCGTAGACCGCCAGCCGGCTGCCGATGGCCTGCGCGAGGGCCTGGGCCTGCCACACCTCGGCCAGGATGTCGGCCTCCTCGCCGCCCGCCGCGAGGGCACGTCCGCTCGTCACGATGAGCCGCACCGCGTCCATGCGCTGCCCCCGTCTGCCCGACGCGCTCGCGCGCGTTCGCCCGAACTTCACTGTTCACTACCCAGAGTGAGGGCAGGTGGGGCGAAAAGCCAGAGGAAGACGGAAATTCTCGGACAACGAATCGGTTGCGGAAGGTTGAACAACTACACAGAGCGATAACGGAGTTGGACATTCCCGCCGCCCGGCCCAGACGCCCCCTGGGCCCCCTAGGGTGCGGTGGGGCGCGGGAACCGGTGCTCGTTGCGGTCGATCTTCGCCGCCAGGGCGGCCAGCGCGTCGACGCCGAGGGCCTCGCAGAGCTGGAGCAGGTAGGCCAGCACGTCGGCGACCTCGTCGCGGACGCGGTGCGCGGTGTCCGGGTCGGCCATCACGCGGGCCGACTCCTCGGGTGTCAGCCACTGGAAGATCTCGGCGAGTTCGGCGGCCTCCACGCCGAGCGCGCTGACCAGGTTCTTCGGGGTGTGGTACGGCTGCCAGTTCCGGGCGGCGGCGAACTCGGCGAGGCGGCGCTGGAGGGCCGGCAGGTCGGGGGGCGCGGGGCGCGGGGTCGGCTCGGTCACGCGTCCAGGTGTACCACCGTCACGCCCTCGGCACCCGCCGCCCACGAGGCGTCGGCCACCGCCCCGACCAGGCGGATGTGCCCGCGCTCGCACATGCGCGCCGCGAGGCCGAGGAGTTCGGCGCGCTGGGCCGGGTCCAGGCCGTGGTCGAGGCCGTCGGCGAGGACGGTGAGGGTCTGCAGGGCGGCGGGCACCTCGCCGGCCGGGTCGACCTCCAGCACGCCCGGGCCGGTGAACAGCACCAGCGCGAGGGCGAGGTAGCGCAGCTCGCCGTGGCCGAGCCGGGCGAGGCCGGTGCGGACCCCGTCTCCGCGGTCGAGCAGGGCCCGCACCCCACCGCCGGCCACCGGCTCGGCCAGCACGTCGGCGACGGGGCCCGCGCAGCCGGCGCGTACCGCCGCGACGAACTGCGCGTGCCGCCGCCCGCACTCGGCCCGGGTGCGCCACAGCACCTCGGCGAGGTTGTCGCAGCCGCCGAGCAGCCGCCCGACGCCCGGCCGCGCCGGGGCCCCGCGCATCAGGCCGGGTGCCGGGTCGCAGGCGAAGACGGCGCGCAGGGCGACCACCATCTGCTCGGCGGCGGCCAGCACCCGCCGCTGCCCCGCGGTCCGGCCGGCCACCCGCAGCGGGAGGAGCGGGGTGCCGAGCCGGTCGTCGGGCAGCGGGGCGCGGGTCACGGCGGTCGGTCCGGCGGTGTGCCAGGCGGCCTGCACGGTGCGCCGGCCGGGGTCCCGGAGCGCGGTCTCCAGGAGCACCTGCCCGCCGGCCGTCAGCCGCTCCCCCACGACGCGCAGTTCGGGCTCGGCCTGCACGGCGACGTCGAGCCGTACCGGGCCCTCGGGTCCGTCGGCGGTGCAGCCGATCCGGAAGCCGCGGCGCCGCTGGGCGTCGGGGCGGGACCGTTCGGGCACGCAGGCGTCCGGGTCGGGGAACGCCTCGCCGAGCGCGGCCCCGCCGGCGAGGCGGGCCAGGGCCTCGTAGGCGCGCAGGGCGGTGGTCTTGCCGGACCCGCTGCGCCCGGCGAGCACGGTCAGCGGCCCGAGCGGCAGCGCGGCCCCCCGGTGACCGGCGAAGGCGGACAGCCGCAACTCGGTGAGGTGCGGTCGCTGGGCGGGGACGGGGGCGGGTACGGGGCCGGCGGACACCGGGGGTCCGGGGGGCGCTGCCATGGGCGGGACGCTAGGGCGGCCCCGTCCCGGCGAACCGTTACGCCGAGGGGCGGTTCCCCCGTACGGGGGACGGGAGGCTGGGCCGGACGTGGGACGGCCGGTCCCGGCCTCCGGGTGGTTGGGTCAGACGCCCGGCACCCCCGCCGCGTCCTCCATCAGCCCCTGCACCTCCGTACCGGACGGCGTGAGGAGGAAGACGTTCCGGTCGACCCGGTGCATGCCGCTGGCCAGGCCGAAGACCACGCCGGTGCTGAAGTCCAGGACGCGCTTGGCGACCTCGCCCTCGGCGCCGGTCAGGTCCAGGAGGACCGGGGTGCCCGACATCAGCGTCTCGGCGACCTCCCGGGCGTCGCCGAAGACGCTGACGCGCAGCACGACGAAGCGGCGGCGCGCCTGGGTCTCCGCCTCGGTGAAGGCGCGGTGACCGACCGCCGAGGGCCAGGCGTCGCGTCCGCGCAGCGGTACCACCTGGGCGAGCCCTGCCCACTGTTCATCGGTGACGTCGTGGCTGCTCACCGGCTCCCCCGATTTCCTCGCCTTGTTGCCTGCACCCGTCAATTCTTACGCCACGTCACCCGTTCGGCCCAACACCGACACGGTCGGGCGACGCGCGCGGTCAGACGGTGGCGCGGTCCTCGCTGCTGGCCAGCGCCCAGATGATGAACACGTCGATGGCCATGGTGATGACCGCCCAGACCGGCGCGTAGGGCAGGAACAGGAACTGCGCGACCAGGCTCACCGCGGCCATGAAGATGCCCGCGTAGCGCGCCCAGGAGAGGCCGGCGAGCAGCCCGAAGCCGACGGCCAGGACCAGGGCGCCGATGACGACGTGGATGACCCCCCAGCCGGTGAGGTTCAGTTCGTAGACGTACGTGCCGACGCGGGCGTACACGTCGTCGCCGGCGATGGCCGCGACGCCTTCGAGCACGGCGATGGCGCCGTTCAGCACCATCAGGACGCCCGCGAAGACGACGCCGCCGGTCACCCAGCCGCCGCCGGGGCGGTCGGTGAGCGGCTGGGACGGCGTACCGGGGGTGCCGGGCGTACCGGGTGAGGGTGCGGCGTGCTGGCTCATGGGCGGAGTCCCTTCTGCGTGCCCCCGTACGAGTCTGCGTGCCCCCGTACGAGCCTGCGGCGGCCCGCGCGGCCCGGCCACGCGGGTCCGCCGAACGGGTGAAAACGGGTGAACGGGAACGCGCACGGTCCGCGGCCGTGCCCGCGCGTGCGCATGCGGCCCCGCACCGCCTCGGGTTGACTGAACGGCACCCGCGACCTCCCCGGGCGGGTGAGCGACGTGAGGAGGCCGGGCCCGTGACCACTCCCCCGGCCCACGCGCCGGCCGCCCCGGCGGCGGAGCAGTCCCTGCGGCGCACCCTGATGGGCCCCGGCTACCGCCGGCTGCTCCTGCTCTGCGTCCTGCTCGGCGTGCCCATCGCGCTGGCCTGCTTCTTCTTCGTCGGCCTCCAGCACCAGTTGCAGCACTGGGTGTGGACCTCGCTGCCCGAGGCCGTGGGCTACGACGCCCCGCCCTGGTGGTGGCCGCTGCCGGCGCTGCTGCTCGCCGGGCTGCTCCTCGCGCCGATCGTGACGCGGATGCCGGGCGGCGGCGGCCACCTGCCGGTGAACGGCCTGGGCGGCGCCCCCGTCGGCACCCGGGCGCTGCCCGGCGCCGTCCTGGCCGCCCTCGCCACGCTCCCGCTCGGCGTGGTCCTCGGCCCCGAGGCCCCGCTGATGGCCGTCGGCAGCGGCCTCGCGCTGCTGGCGGTGCGGTGGGCGCCCGAGCGGGAGAGCGAGAAGGCCGCCGGCATCCTCGCCGCCGCCGGCTCCACCGCCGCCATCTCGACCATCCTCGGCGGCCCCGTCGTGGCGTCCGTGCTGCTCATCGAGGGCGCCGGGCTCGCCGGGGCCCGCCTCGTCGCCCTGCTGCTGCCCTGCCTGCTGGCCAGCGCCACCGGCGCCCTGGTGTTCACCGGGTTCGGGCACTGGACCGGCCTGGAGATCGGCGCCCTCGCGCTGCACGACGTGCCGCCGGGGGCGAACCCCGACGCCGGGGACTTCCTGTGGGGCGTGCCCACGGCCGCCCTGATCGCGGTGGTGATCTCCCTCGGCCGGGGCCTGGGCCGGCACACGGTGACCTGGACGCGGCGGCGCACCGCCCCGCGCACCGTCGCCTGCGCCGTGGCCGTCGGCTGCTGCCTGGCCGCGTACGCGCTGATCACCGGCCGCTCCCCGGCGGAGGCCGCGCTGTCCGGGCAGGCCACGCTCGGCGTGCTCGCCGCCGACCCGCACGCCTGGCCGGTCGGCGCACTGGTCGCGCTCGTCGCCTGCAAGGGCCTGGCCTGGGGCATCGCGCTCGGCGGGCTGCGCGGCGGCCCGATCTTCCCGGCCGTGCTGCTCGGCACCGCGACCGCCGTGGCCCTGTCCGGGCTGCCCGGCTTCGGCGTCACCCCCGCCCTCGCCCTCGGCGTCTCCGCCGGCGCGGCGGCGGTGACCGGGCTGCCGCTGTCCAGCGCGGTCCTCGCGGTGCTGCTGACCGGCGGCGACGCGTACGACCAGATGCCGCTGATCGTGACGGCGTCCGTGGTGGCCTTCGTCGTCGCCCAGCTGGTGCGCCGGACGCCGCCGTCGGAGGCCGGGGCGTGAGGCGGGGGCCGGTCGCGTGGGTCGGCTCGCGCCCGCTGCTGACCCAGGTGATCGCGGCGCTGGCCATGATCGCGGCGTATTTCCTGCTCCCCCTGGACCGTCTCGGCCCGACCCGCCCGGTGCTGAGCTGGGTGCTGTTCTCGGCGCTGCTCCTCGTGGTCGCCGGGCTGCTGGTGCGGCAGATCCGGCACGTCCTCCTGGACCGCCCGGACACCCGGCCCGGCGTGCTCATCCCCCTGCTGATCATCCTCACCGTGCACGTCTTCTCGGTCTCCTACTACGCCCTCGCCAAGTCGCCGGGCGAGTTCACCGGGCTGCACACCCGCTTCGACGCGCTGTACTTCACGGTGGCGACGCTGGCCACCGTCAGCTACGGCGACGTCGCGCCGCACGGCCAGGCGGCCCGTACCGTCACGGTCCTGCAGATCCTCTACAGCTTCGTGTTCCTCACCGCCGCCGCGACCGCGCTGACCCGCCGGGTACGCGACACGGTGGTCCGGCGCACGGACCGCGGCCGGCGCGGTCAGGGTCCGTCGGACTCGTCGGACCCGTCGGACTGAGCGGATCCGCAGGGCGCACACGAAGAGTTCACGTGCGCCGCGAATGGAGTTCACCCGGGCGAGTCCCGGGTGTCACCGGCGCTGCGAAAAGCCTGGTTAGCCTGGGGCGATCCGCGTTCTCCGTATGTGTCGAAGGTGAGAGGCCCGCGTGCCGAAACTGTCCGTCGTCGTCCCCATGCACAATGTGGAAGCCTTTGCCGAGAGCACTTTGCGAAGTCTCGCCAGAAATGCGGATCCCGACTTCGAATTCCTGCTCGTCGACGACTGCTCGACGGATTCCACCCCGGCGGCGATGGACCGCTGGGCGGACCGGCTCCCCGGGGCCACGGTGATCCGGCACGAGCGGAACATGGGCATCGCCCAGGCGCGCAACAGCGGCATCGACGCGGCGAGCGGCGACTACGTCACCTTCCTCGACGGCGACGACTGGTACGGCCCGGGCCACCTGGCCGAGTCGGTCCGGCTCATCGACGAACTGGGCTGCGACTTCGCCCGCACCGACCACGTGCAGGTCACCGGCGTGCAGCGGGTGGTGCGCCGGCCGTCGGCCCCGGCGCGCAATACCGTGCTGGACCCGCGGGACGGGATAGCGCCGCCGCACATGGAGACAATGGTCGACTATCCCTTCGTCTGGGCCGGAATCTATCGCCGGCACCTCTTCGACGACGGCGGAATGCGTTTCGCCACCGAACTGCGCACGGCCGAGGACCGGCTGTGGATATGGCGGCTCCATCTGAAGGCGAAGAGCTACGCCTCGCTGGGACTGCACGGGGTGTTCTACCGACGCGGCGTGGCGACCTCGCTCACCCAGATCAAGGACAACCGGCAGCTGGACTTCATCCCCGCCTACGACGCCCTCCTGAAGGACGTGGGCGACGACCCGGAGGCCGAGCGCTTCCTGCCCAAGGCGGTGCGCACCTACTGCGCCATGATCGCCTTCCACGTCGGAAAGGCCGACACGTACGAGCCGTCGGCGGCCCGGCTGCTGCGGAGCGAGGCGCGGTCCGCGCTCCTCCGCATGCCCCAGCAGGTGCTCGACGAGACGCTCTCCACCATCGACCGGTCCCGCAGCAGGCTGCTCAGCCGCCTGCGCGACGGGCGGAAGGCTGCCTGACCCATGCCGCACAAGACCCAGATCCTCCAGGTCTCCACGCTCTACGGGGCGGCCACCCTCGCCGCGGCGCTCGACGCGGGCCTCTTCGGACCCCGTGCGGGGGTGCGGCGCGTGCTGCTGGTCTCCAACAACGCGGCGATCCCGGAGACCGCGCTGCGCCTGGACGAGATGCACGGCTACGAGGCCATCGCGGCCCGCTTCGACTCGGTGATCAGCTGGAACGACACCATCGCCCCGCACCACCCCAGCGTCTGGGGCCCGCGCGGCAACGACACCATTATGTGGCAGAAGGCGTTCCGCCTCGCCTGGGACATCGACCCGCGCGACGAGGTCGAACTCGCCGTGGAGTCGATCCAGGTCAGCCCGGGCCGCGCGCTGGCCGCGATCTTCACCGAGAGCGCCGTCCACGTGTACGCCGACGGCCTGATGAGCTACGGCCCGACCCGGGAGAAGCTGCCGCTGACCATCGCGCGCCGCATCCGCCGGCTGCTCCACCTCGACCTGGTCCCCGGCCTGCGTCCGCTGCTGCTCTCCGAGTACGGCGTCGAGCCGGAGGTCGTCCCGGACGAGGCGTTCCGCGCGGTCCTGGACGAGATCGCCCGGGACGCGGCGGACGACCCGCGCCTCGCGCCCGTCCTCGCCGAGGCGCCCACGGCGGTGCTGCTCGGGCAGTACCTCGCGGCGCTGAACATCCTCAGCCCGGCCGAGGAGGAGGAGCTGCACATCCGGATGCTGACCGGCGCGGCCCGCGCCGGGCACCGCTCCGTCGTCTTCAAGCCCCACCCGACGGCGCCCGCGAGCTACTCGGCGGCGCTCAGCAAGGCGGCGGCCGAGGCGGGCGTGCGGCTCACCGTGCTTGACGCGCCGCTGCTCGCCGAGACGCTGTACCGGCACTGCCGGCCGACGCTGGTCGTCGGCTGCTTCTCCACCGCCATGGTGACCGCGTCCGCCTACTACGACATCCCCGTGGCCCGGGTCGGCACCGGCCTGGTCCTCGGCCGGCTCACCCCGTACCAGAACAGCAACCGGGTGCCGCTGGTCGTCATCGACCACCTGGTGCCCGACCTGGAGCGCGGCGAGGCCCCGGCGCCGGTCGGCGCGGCGCCCGAGTCGCTGCCGCCGCTGCTGCGCGCGGTGGGCTTCTGCATGCAGCCGAAGACCTACGCCGAGCTGCGCGAGCCGGCCGCCGAGTGGCTGCGCGCGCACTTGGCCGGCGCGCCCGGCTCGTACTTCCCGGAGCTGCGCCTGGCCGAGCTGGGCCTGCCCGGCAGCGGCCCGCAGGCGCGGGCGCAGCTCCAGGTGCGGCGCGCGAAGCGGGTGGTGCGCCGGGCGGTGCGGCGGGGCGCGCGGAAATAGGGGGTCCGGCCGACAGCCTGCCCAGCGGCCGACAGCCTGCCTAGTGGCGGGGCGATAAACGGACGAGGTGACCACTGGAACCGTTCACTCCCGACAGGCACAATCCGTGACCACACACCGTTCACGAGAGCCGTCGAACCGGGACACACCCGGACGAGACGGCAGCCAGAAGGAGTGAGACCCCGCCCACGGGGCCCGATCCGCAGCACGTTTGGTGGCCTTACATGCACAACCCCGCTCCCCCGTCCGCCGGCTCGCCCTCGTCCTCACCGGGCGGCGCCTTCCGCGCGGCGCCCCGGCAGGTCAGGCTGCTCCCGCTGATCGCGCTGATCTTCTTCAGCGTCTCGGGCGGCGCGTACGGCATCGAGGGGCTGTTCTCGTCGTCCGGGCCCGGCATGGGGCTGCTGCTGATCGTCCTGACCCCGCTGATCTACGGACTGCCGCACTCCCTCGTCGTGGCCGAGCTGGGCACGGCGATCCCCGTGGAGGGCGGCTTCTACCACTGGGTCAAGCGGGGCCTGGGCGACTTCTGGGGCTTCCAGTCGGCGATGCTGACCTGGCTCTGCTCCTTCGTGGACATGGCGCTGTTCCCGCTGCTCTTCGCCAACTACCTGCAGAGCGTGGTGAAGGCGGTCGCGCCGGGGCGGCACGTCCTGCTGAGCCTGGGCGGGCTCGACATCGACCTGCACTGGGGAGTCTGCGTCGGTGTCATCGTCTTCTTCACGCTGCTCAACATGATGGGCGCGGGCTGGGTCGGCGACTCGTCGCTGGTCTTCGGCGTGCTGTGCCTCACCCCCATGCTGGCACTCACGGGGGTGGGCGTGTGGCGGCTGCTCTCCGACCCGTCCAACCCGGTCTCCTCGCTCACTCTCGGGGACGGCCAGTCGACGTCGAGCGCGTTCGGCGCGGGCCTGTTCATCGTCATGTGGAACTACTGCGGCTGGGACCAGGTCTCGACGGTCGCCGGCGAGATGGCGAACCCGCGGCGGGACCTGCCGAAGGCCCTGTTCTCCGCGATGGGCCTGATCGTCGCCGGGTACCTGATCCCCTGCCTGGCGGCGCTCGCCGTCGGCCCGCACGGCCCGGCGGGCTGGCTGAACTGGGAAGACGGTTCGTTCGCGGAGGTCGGCCGGGTCCTGGGCGGTCCGTGGCTGCAGACCGCGGTGACCATCGGCGGCATGTTCAGCGCGGTGGCGATGTTCTCCGCGCTGCTGGCGTCCAACAGCCGGCTGCCGCTGGTGCTGTCCCGGGACGGGTACCTGCCGTCCTGGCTGACGAAGGAGTCCAGGCGCTTCCGGGCGCCGGTCGTCTCGATCATCGGCTCCTCGGCGATCTACGCGGTCTTCTGCCTCTCCTCCTTCGGCGACCTGGTGATCGTCGACGTCTTCCTCACCAACGCGGTCATCCTCCTCGAGGTCGCCGCGCTGATCGCGCTGCGGGTGCGGGAGCCGGGGCTGCCGCGGCCCTACCGGGTGCCGGGCGGCCGTCCCGCCCTGGCCGCGATTGTCCTGAGCCTCGCCTCGGTGTGCGGGTTCGCCGCGTGGGCGCAGTACCAGGACGCCGGCTCCAGGTCCGTGGTGTACGGCCTGGCCACGGTCGGCTTCAGCTGCCTGCTGTACGTGCCGCTGCGGTGGTGGCGCCGGTCGAAGGTGCGCCGGGGCACGGTCGCCGACCTCACGGCGGGCAGCTCCGCGTACGGGGAGTGGCTCGCCCGGGCCGCGGACCGCGGGGCCTGTGACGCTCAGACGCCGGCCGCGCTCCCGGCGCGGGAGCCGGCGGGGCTCTGAGCTGGGTACCGTGCGGGACGCCTGCCTCGTCGGGGCTCCCGGCGCCGGAGGCGACCGCCGTGACGGCTTCGGCGAAGGCCCGGGTCAGGGGCGTCGGGTCGGCGGTGCGCCAGACCAGGGCCCAGGGCACGGGCGGGGCGTCCTCGACCGGTACGAAGGCCAGGCCTGGCCAGGGGTAGAAGCGGGCGGCCTCGGCCGCGACGCCGACCACTCCCCGGCCGGCGGCGACGATGGCCGGCGACTCGTGCCAGGTGGTCGGTACCGGGCCGCGCGGGACGGGGCGGCCCGTGGGCGTGTGGAAGGGCTGGAAGGACGCTTCGAGTGCTCGCCGAGGTCCTCCAGGCGGATCGCGTCGCGCTCCGCGTACGGGTGGGCGGCGGCCGTCATCAGGTGCACCGGTGAGATGTGGGTGACCGGCCCGACTGTCAGGTCGGGCTCGCGGACGGGCTGCCAGAGCAGCGCGACGTCGACCGTCTTCGCGCGCAGCGGGTCGAGCGGCGAGGCCGGCTGGATCTCGCGGAACTCGACCTGGGTGTTCGGGTTGCGGTCGCGGAACAGCCGGACGGCGTCGTCCATCATCCACCGGTGCGGCCCCATGAGCCCGAGCACCAGGGTGCCCCGGTTGCCGGACGCGGCCCGGGCGGTGGTCTCGATGCCGTCCCTGATCTGCCGGTATCCGGCGCCGAGTTCGCGCCGGAGCTGTTCGCCGAGGGCGGTGAGCCGGACCCGGCGGGTGGTCCGGTCGAACAGCGGCGCGCCGACCCGCCGTTCGGTCCGCCGGATCGACTGGCTGACCCGGGCCGGGGTTCTCCGTGCTCCGCGCCGAGCGGCCCGGCACCGTGTCCTGCGGTTCAGCCGAGCCAGCGGGCCAGCCGTAGCCGGGTCCACAGCAGGGCGGCGGTGAAGGACAGCGCCACCGTGGCCGCCCACAGCGCGGTGAGCCGGGCCGGCGCGCCCAGCCAGCCCGCCTGCGCGGACACCAGGTGCGGGGCGAGGGCCTCCAGGAGCATCAGGTGCACCAGGTAGGCGCCGAAGGAGACGCCGGCCAGGCGGCCGAGGAGCGGGCGGATCCGCTCGGGCACCCGCAGGTGGGCGATGGCGACCAGCAGGGCGCCCGCGAGCAGCGCGACGAGGAGCGAGGCGTACGGGCTGGGGAAGTGCACCCGGTGCTCGTACCAGACCACCCCCGCCCACGCGGCCACGGCGCAGCCGAACCAGGCCGAGCGGCGCGCGGAGCCTGCGGTGGCCGAGCGGGGCAGGGCGAGCAGGACGGCGCCGGCGACGGCGTACGCGATCTGGTAGACGCCGAACTGCCAGGCGAAGCGCGGGGCGTGGAAGTCGAGGAGGCGGGCGGCGTCGCCCAGCAGGGTCGGGGCGAGCGCCAGGCCGAGCAGGGCGGCGCCCACCCCCCAGGGCCGCCGGCCCGCCCGGAGCAGCACGGCTGCGGACAGCACGAGGATCACCGGGACGTAGGCGTACAGGTACCAGAGGTGGAAGGCGGGCCGCACCGAGCCGAACAGCGCGTCCCGGGCGAGCTGCCGGACCGGGTCCTCGTCGGTGTCGCGGGCCCGCGCCCACAGCAGGTAGGCGGCCGTCCACACGGCCATCGGCACGAGGATGCGGGCCAGCCGCTTGCGCACCTGCGCTCCGTCGCGCGGGGGCGCGCCGACGAGCACCACCCAGCCGGCGATGGCGAAGAACAGCGGCACGGCGCACCGGCTGAGCGCGTCCCCGCCGAGCGCCGTCCAGTAGACCGCCCGGCCCCCGGAGGGCGCCCGCCCCACCGCCGTCATGAACTGCCCGGCGGCGTGGCAGAGGATGACGCCGGCCGAGGCCAGCACCCGGATGAGGTCGATGTCGTACCGGTGGGCGCCCCTCGGCCGGGAGGCGTCGGGCGCGCCCGCGTCCGCGTCGGCGCGCGGGTACGGGGCGGCGGTGGCGGCGGTCGGCTCGGCGGCGATGGGTGGTCAACTCCCCGGTCGTACACGTGTCTCCGGCGCTGTCCGGGCCGGTCGTCGGCCGACGCTAGGCGAGGGCGGGAACGGGGAGGGCCGTAGCGGGTGAACGGAGGCGACGGGCGGATGGCCATTGGGTGAACCGGGCCCGGCCGCCGCCTCGGCGTGGACCGGCTTCCGCGCCCGACCCGCAGGGGTTGGGGGATCATCCGCCGGTGCTCACGCCTCGCTCTCCTCGCGGGTCCTGGGCAGGGCCTGGACGAGGAGGATCTGGGCGGCGGCGACCGCGGCCAGGAAGACGAGGCCGTGGGTGAAGGCGTGCGGGTAGGAGGAGGCGAGCGGGTCGGGGCCGAGGGCGTCGTAGAAGATGACGCCGATCAGCGCGACGCCGAGGGAGTTGCCGGTCTGGAGGGCGGTGGTCAGTATCCCGGAGGCGGAGCCGGCGTAGCGCGGGTCGACCCGGGCGAGGACGGTCGCGGCGAGCGGGGCGACCGCGAGGCCCATGCCGGCGCCGTCGACGACCAGGCCGGGGATCAGCCACAGCTCCGGGTCGCCGGTGCCGAGGCGGGCGGCGCAGACGCCGATGGCGACCAGGCCGGCCAGCATGAGCAGGGCGCCCACCGCGAGCACCTGGCGGCCGAGCCGGGCGGCGAAGCGGGTGGCGTTCAGGGAGGTGGCGAGGTAGCCGGCGCCGATGGCGGCGAACAGCAGGCCCGCCTCGAGGGCGCTGAGTCCGCGGCCGGCCTGGAGGTAGAGGGCGAGGACGAGGAAGAAGGACGCCTGGCCCATCCAGAAGACGAGCTGGCAGCACAGGCCCACGACGAAGGCGCGGTCACCGAACACGCCCATGTCCACCAGCGGCGAGCCGCCCCGCGCGGCCACCGCCCGCTCCAGGCGCACGAACACGGCGAGCAGCACCGCGCAGGCGGCCAGGGAGGCCCAGGTCCAGGCCGGCCAGCCGTGCTGCCGGCCCTCGATCAGCGGCAGCACCAGGGCGACCAGGGCGAGGGTGGCGACGGCGGCCCCGGGGAGGTCGAGGGCGGGCCGGCCGGCCGCCCGCACCTCGGGGACGGTCCTCAGGGTCAGCGCGATGACGAGGAGGCCGAGCGGCAGGTTGACCAGGAAGCAGGAGCGCCAGCCCCAGCCGGCGACGTCGGCCGCGATGAGCAGTCCGCCGACGAGTTGTCCGAGGACGGCGGCGAGCCCCATGGCCAGGCCGTAGCCGGCGAACACCCTCGCGCGGGCGGCGCCGGTGAAGACGGTGCCGAGCAGGGCGAGCACCTGCGGGGCCAGCAGGGCGGCGGCCACTCCTTGCAGGACGCGGGCGAGGACCAGGAACCCGCCGGTCTGCGCGACGCCGCAGAGCAGCGAGGCGAGCGTGAACAGGGCCATGCCGAGCAGGAACATCCGGCGGCGCCCGTAGAGGTCGCCGAGCCGGCCGCCGGTGATCAGGGCGGCGCCGTAGGCGAGGCCGAAGCCGGCGACGACCCACTCGACGGCGGCGGCGCTCGCGTGCAGGTCCGTCTGGAGGGAGGGCATGGCGACGTTGACGATGAAGAAGTCCAGCGTGGTGACGAAGACGCCGGCCAGCATGGTGGGCAGCAGCAGCCGGTGCGGCCCGGAGGGGGCGGCGGCCCCGGCGGCGGACGGCGCGGCCCGCCCGGTCTCGGTGGTCATCGTGGGTACTCCCGGTCGGTCGGGGCAGCGGGCGGCCACCGGACGCCCCCCGAGGGACGCGTCCGTGGTGGGCCGGGGATGCGAGCAGCCTCCCGCCGGGGGGCCGGAAGGGTCAATTACCCGCCAGGTAAGCGGTGTTGGCCCGACGCTGCCGGAAGGGTTGACGCGTGCGGGTTCCCCTGGATCAATGAGCGATTACAACGTTGTGCAAGACGTGTCTGTCCCCCCTCGACTGCTGGGAGCAGTTCATGGACCGTCGCACTTTCCTCCGCTCCGGAGCCGCCCTGGCCGGCGGGCTCGCCCTCGCCGGGCGGGCCGTCACCGACAGTTGGGCCGCCGGCTCGGGCGGCCCCCGCATCACGCTGGTCGGCGACGCGTCGGGGGGCGGTCTCTACCACCCCAACCCGGCCGGACTGACCCGCACACCGCTGCTGAAGCTGCCGTCGGGCAGCGTCCGGGCGGGCGGCTGGCTGGCGCAGCAACTGGCGCTGGAGACCGGCGGGATCGCCGGCCGGTACGACGAGGTGTCGCACTTCCTCCAGCGCGACACCACCGGCTGGATCCGCCCCTCCGAGGTGGGCTGGGAGGAACTGCCCTACTGGCTGCGGGGCCTGGCCTCCCTCGCGGGCACCACCGGGGACGCCGGGCTGCGGGCGAAGGTCGCCTCCTGGGTGGACGGCATCCTCGCCACCGGCCAGGGCGACGGCTTCTTCGGGCCGACGCGGCTGCGCACCTCGCTCGGCGGCGGCCCGGACTTCTGGCCGTACATGCCGCTGCTCCAGGCGCTGTGCACGTACCAGGAGTACAGCGGGGACGCGCGGATCGTGCCGTTCCTGACCAAGTTCCTCGGCTACCAGAACACCTTCGGGGCGTCGGTCTTCAACCAGAGCTGGGGCGCCACGCGCTGGGCGACCAACCTGTCCACCGTGCACTGGCTGTTCGCCCGCACCGGCGACGCCATGCTGCTGCGGCTGGCCGACAAGATCCACCAGTACAGCGCGGACTACACCGACAACCTGCCGGTGATGCACAACGTCAGCCTCGCGCAGGGCTTCACCGAGCCCGCCTACGCGGCGCTGCGCGGCGACGCCTCGCTGACGGACGCGGCGTACCGGACCTACGCCACCATCCAGGGCACCTACGGGCAGTTCCCGGGCGGCGGGTTCGCCGGGGACGAGAACATCAGGCCCGGGTACGGGGATCCGCGCCAGGGCTTCGAGACCTGCGGGATCGTCGAGTACATGCAGTCCTTCGAGTCGCTGGCGCGGATGACCGGCGACGCCTCCTGGGCGGACGGCACGGAGAACCTGGCCTTCAACTCCCTGCCGGCGTCGATGGAGCCGAACCACACGACCCTGCACTACGCGACCAGCGCCAACCAGGTGCAGCTCGACCGGTACGACAAGACCAAGGGCCAGTTCCAGAACACCTTCGGCATGCAGGCGTACCTGCTCGGCGTGGACAACTACCGCTGCTGCCCGCACAACTACGGCCAGGGCTGGGCCTACTTCACCGAGAACGCCTGGCTGGCCACGGCCGACAACGGCCTGGCGGCGGTGTTGTACGCGCCGGTCACGGTGACCGCGAAGGCGGGCGCGAACGGCACCACCGTGAAGATCACGCAGACGACGGAGTACCCCTTCAAGGACACCGTCTCCCTCGCGCTCTCCCTCACCGGCACCGCCGCCTTCCCCCTCTACCTGCGCGTCCCCTCCTGGTGCGACAGCCCGTCGGTGAAGGTCAACGGCGCGGCGGTGGCGGCCACCGGGGGCGCCGGCTGGGTGGCTGTGAACCGGACCTGGGCGAACGGCGACACGGTCTCCGCCACCTTCCCGATGAAGGTGGCCACGACGACCTGGACGAAGAACCACGACTCCCTCTCCGTCCGGCGCGGCCCGCTCACCTACGCCCTGCGGATCGGCCAGAACTTCCTGCGCACCGGCGACGCGTCCTCCCGCTGGACGGAGTACGAGGTGTTCCCGACCTCGGCGTGGAACTACGGCCTGCTGCCGGGGACGTTCACCCCGACCACCACCGGCGCCACCGGCAACCCCTTCACCCAGGCCGGCACCCCGGTGGCGCTCACCGCGAAGGCGAAGGCCATCCCGAACTGGCTGGCCGACGAGCAGGGCGTGGTGACCACGCTCCAGCCGAGCCCGGTCGCCTCCGCCGAGCCCACGACCGACGTCACACTGATCCCGATGGGCGCGGCGGCGCTGCGCATCAGCTCGTTCCCGGTCATCGGCTCGGGGGGCCGCGACTGGCAGCTCCCGGCGGTGCCCTCGGCCTCCTGGACGCACCCCGGCGACACGGTGGACGCGCTCAACAGCGGCTACGACCCGACCAGTTCCTACGACCAGTCGCACCCCCGCTTCACCTGGTGGGACCACCTCGGCACCAGTGAGTGGGTCCAGTACACCTGGACCTCACCGGTGACCGTCTCGGCGGCGTCGGTCTACTGGTACGACGACACCGGCCACGGCCAGTGCCGGACGCCGGCCGACTGGCGCCTGGAGTACCTCGACGGCACCGCCTGGCGCCCGGTCGCGGGCGCGGGGGCGTACGGGGTGGCGGCGGACGCCTGGAACCGGGTGTCCTTCACCCCGGTCACCACCACCGCCCTGCGGATCGTGGCGCAACTGCGGCCCGGCGTCTCCGGCGGCGTCCTGCAGTGGAACGTCACGGCCTCGCGCGCGATCGTCAAGGGCGGTACCTGGTACCGGATCCAGAACAAGAACAGCGGCAAGGTGCTCGGCGTGGACGGCATGTCGACAGCCGACAGCGCCAATGTGGTGCAGTTCGCGGACAACGGCACCCCGGACCACCTCTGGCAGCTCACCGACACCGGCAACA
Source organism: Streptomyces sp. NPDC048182 (assembly GCF_043202555.1). Classification (NCBI taxonomy): domain Bacteria; kingdom Bacillati; phylum Actinomycetota; class Actinomycetes; order Kitasatosporales; family Streptomycetaceae; genus Streptomyces; species Streptomyces sp. NPDC048182. Next base: position 284,880 of record NZ_JBIDAQ010000005.1, read on the forward strand.
ACCGCTGGACGGTCAAGAACCAGCACAGCGGTCTGCTCCTGGCCGTCAACAACGCCTCCCTCGCCAACAGCGCCCAGGTCCAGCAGTACCGCGACAACGGCACCCCGGACCACTACTGGCACCTGCTGGACAACCGCGACGGCTGGTTCCGCGTCCGGAACGCCAACAGCGGTCTCGTGCTCGGCGTGGACGGGATGTCGACGGCGGACAGTGCGCGGGTGGTGCAGTACGAGGACAACCGGACGGCGGACCACCTGTGGCGGTTCGTCTCCTAGAGCCCGGCGGAGACCCCGGCGGGCGCGAGGGTCGGGCGGCGGTGGGACCAGGGGCGGGCCGTCTCGTAGGCCGCCGCCACCCGCAGCACCGTGCCGTCGGCGAGGTGGCGTCCGACGAGCTGCAGGCCGACCGGGAGGCCGTCCGGGGTGCGGCCGGCCAGGACGCCTTCGGCACCGTCCAGGCCGCCGAGGTCTGGCGGGCGCGCGGCCCCTGGATCCGTCGCGCCCGCCCGGTCTTCGGCCCGCACGTCACCGCGCGGCCCGCGCGGTGGACCCGGCCGGCGAGGCCGCCGCCCGCAGCCGCGTCGGGGCCTGCGGCGCTGGCTCGACCGGCGGCTGGGGGGCGCGGTCCTCGCCCTCCCCGCCACACCGGGACCCGCGCCGGCGTACGGCGCGCCGGCCCCCTGCGTCCGCGCGGCGCTGCTCGGGCTGACCTGCCTGGCGGGTCTCGGCGACCTGCCCGCGGTGACGGTCCCCGGGGCGCGGGTCGCCGGGCTCCCGGTGGGCCTGTGCCTGGTGGGGGCGGCGGGCACGGACGAGGGGCTGCCGGCCGCGGGCGCGTTGACCTGACCCGCCTCCTCACCCGGCCACGGCCGGCTCCCCGGTGGAGGTGAACGCGGGCCGGGCGTGTGCGAGGAAGGCGGGTACGGCCGGGTTGCCGGTGTCCTTCCAGGCGAGGACGAGGAGGGCCGGGGCGGGGGCGTCCTCGATGGGCCGGTGCCGCAGGCGGGCGCCGTGCGGGGCGGCCATCGACTCGGTCAGCAGGGCGACGGCCAGGCCGCGTGCCGCGAGGTCGGCGACGGCGTTGCCCGCGCTCGCCTGGAGGGCGATCGTCGGGGTGAGCCCCTGCGCGGCGCAGGCGTCGTCGAAGGCCGCGCGCACCCCGGTGCCGGGCGGCATGCACACGATCGGGTGGCCGACCACGTCGCGCAGGGTGGGACGGGCGACGGCCGCCAGCGGGTGCCCGGGCGGGACGGCGGCGACCAGGCGTTCGCTGACGACGGTCAGGGTGCGCAGGTCCCCCGCGGCGGAGCCGGTCGTGCCGGCCAGGGCGAGGTCGAGGGTGCCCGCGCGCACGGCGTCGAGCAGGCGGTCGGAGCGGTCCTCCAGGAGGGAGATCGCGACGCCGGGATGCTCGTCGTGGAAGGCGGCCAGCGCGTCGAAGAGCGGCGTGACCGTGCAGCCGACGACCATGCCGACCATCAGCCGGCCCCGGACCAGGCCGGTCACCTCGTCCACCGCCTGTCCGACGCCCTCGGCGGCGGCCAGCACCGCGCGGGCCCGCCCGATGGCCGCCCGGCCCGCCACGGTGAGGGTCACCCGGCGGGTGGAGCGCTCGAAGAGGCCGGCGCCCAGCTCCCGTTCGAGCTGGCGGATCTGCGCGCTGACGCCGGACTGGCTGATGCCCACCCGGTCGGCGGCCCGGGTGAAGCTCTCCTCCTCGGCCACCGCGACGAAGTACTCCAACTGCCTCAGGTCCATAAGTACCAATTCTAGATGACAGAAGTCTCATCTGTTGGACTTCTGAGTCCCGGATGGCGACCATGGAGGCAGTGACGGACGGTCGTGACGGACGGACCACCCCGGGAGGAACCCGTGTCGGAGTACGAGAAGGCCATGCGCCCCGAGGACATCACCCGCCTCTTCGTCGAGCGGTCCAACGCCGGCGACGCGGAGGGGGTCGCCGCACTCTACGAAGAGGACGCGGTGCTGGCCTATCCGCCGGGCGAGCAGACGGTGGGCCGCGAGGCCATCCGCGCGCTGTGGGAGAAGGTGCTGTCCGGCGGGGTCGAGTTCGCCCCCGAGGAGCCACTGCCCACGCTGCTCAGCGGCGACCTCGCGCTCACCTCGACGCCGCCGAAGGACGGGGCCGGGGCCCGCGCGCAGGTGGTCAGGCGCCAGCCGGACGGCAGTTGGCTGCGCGTGCTCGACCAGCCGGAGTTCGCCCCTCCGACCGGCTGAGCGCACACATGGCGAGACCCCGGTCCCGTGGGACCGGGGTCTCGCCATGTGTGTGAAACATTACTCGGCGACTGCACAACGGCGTTTTGGGGCAACCGAGTTGAGGGGGACGCCGGCGACCGAGGTCACGCCACCCTCGCCATCCTCGTTCACGGCCTCACCGAGACTGGAGACGCGCGGTGCGCAACGACGACGCCTCGTCACACCCGGCCACGACCCCGACGACCACCGAGACCCCCGACACGCCGTTGACCGCCGAGACCCTCGTCGAGGTGGAGCACTTAGGGGACACCGGCACGCCCCGCAGCAGCGGGGAGGACGACGAGCACGTCAAGGCGCTCGCCGACGTGGAGGGCCGGCTGCCGCCGATCATCGTGCACCGCCCCACCATGCGGGTCATCGACGGCATGCACCGGCTGCGCGCCGCCAAGCTGCGCGGGGCGCGGCGCATCCGGGCCCGGTTCTTCGAGGGCGACGAGGCGGACGCGTTCGTCCTCGCGGTGCGCACCAACGTCTCGCACGGCCTGCCGCTCTCCCTGAGCGACCGCCGGGCCGCCGCCGCGCGCATCGTCGCGACCCACCCGCGCTGGTCCGACCGCCGGATAGCGGCGGCCACCGGCCTCGCCGCCCGCACGGTGGCCTCGCTGCGCCGGGAGGCCGGCCTCGCGGGGACCGCCGACGGCGCCCGGCGGATCGGCCAGGACGGCCGGGAGCGGCCGGTCAGCAGCGCCGAAGGGCGCCGCATCGCCGGGGAGTTGATCGCCGGCGACCCGGGGCTCTCGCTGCGCGCGGTGGCCCGGGAGGCCGGCATCTCACCGGAGACGGTGCGGGACGTGCGCAGCCGCGTCCGGCGCGGCGAGGACCCGGCGCCGCCCCGGGGGGCGGTGGGCCGGGCCGACGGTGCGGCCGAGCGGGCGGAGGCCGGGGCCGGCCGGGACGGGCACGCCGACCGCGCGGGCGGCGTCCGCCGCGTCCCCGTGGCGCCCCGGCGCGGCGCCCACCGCCGCGGCCTGCTGCGGCGGCTGCGCAACGACCCGGCACTGCGGCTGAGCGAACCCGGCCGGGTGCTGCTGCGGCTGCTCGACGCCCAGGCGATCGGTGAGGACGGCTGGCGGCGCATCGCGGCGAGCGTGCCGCCGCACAGCCGGGAGATGGTCGTCCAGGCCGCGCTCGGCTGCGCGCAGGTGTGGCAGGAGTTCGCCCGACGCCTGGATCCCGAGGCCGGGCCGGCGGAGCAGCCGAACGGCTGAGTCACGGACGGCGCCCGGGCGCGGTACCGCGAATGCGCCCGGACGCCGTCCGCCGCCGCTCGGCTCCCCCGCCGGCGCCCGCCGCTCACCTCTCCCCCGGCGCCCGCCGCTCAGGTCTCCCGCCGGCGGACCCGCACCGCCCCGCCCCGCATCGCCAGGCAGGCGAGCAGGCCGACGGCGAGCAGGCCCACCGGCAGCCACAGGGCGCCGGAGACGGCGTCGGCCACCGCGCCGGGGTCGGAGTCGTCCCCGGCGGCGAGTCCCCGCTGGAGCAGGACGCTGACCGCGGCGCTGCCGAAGACGCTGCCCACCTGGCGCGCGGTGTTGTAGACGCCGGACGCGGCGCCCATCACCGGCCCCGGGATCTCCCGGGTCGCCACGTTGGCCAGCGGTGAGAAGAGCGAGCCGGTGCCGACGCCGCACAGCGTGAGCGCGAGCACCCACGCCCACACCGGGGTGCCGGCCCGCGCGGTGAGGGCGAGGACGGCGATGCCGCCGCCGAAGGCGAGGAACCCGCCCATCGCCACCCGCGCGCCGCTCACCCGGTCCGACAGCCGGCCGGAGAACGGGCCGACGACGCCCGCCGCGACCGCCAGCGGCAGCGTGATCAGGCCGAACACGAACGGCGAGTAGCCGCGGGCCGTCTGGAGGTACAGCGTCAGCGGCAGGTACAGGCCGGTCAGCGCGAAGCCGACCGCGAGGCCGCCGACGCAGGCCGCCGAGAAGTCGCGGTGCCGGAACAGCGACAGCGGGATCAGCGGCTGCCGGAAGAAGTGCTGGCGCACCGCGAACGCCGCCAGCAGCAGCACGCCGAGCACGATGAGGTGGGTCACGGTGAACGGGCCCGCCACCGTGGACCAGTGGTAGTACTGGCCCTCCTGCACGGCGAAGACCAGCGCGAGCAGGCCGGCGCAGGAGAGCAGGGTGCCCAGCACGTCGAAGCGCTCCCGCTCGCCGCGCGGCGCGCCGCGCACCCCGCCGGGCACGAGGACCGCCGCCAGGAACAGGCCCCCCACGCCGATCGGCACGTTCACCCAGAAGATCCACTCCCAGCCGGCGGTGTCGACGAACAGACCGCCGAGCAGCGGGCCGATGGCGGTGGCGAAGCCGCCCACCGCGGCCCAGATGCCGAGGGCCGCGCCGCGCCGGTCGGGCGGGAAGAGCTGGGCGATGAACGCCATGGTCTGCGGCGCCATGGTGGCCGCCCCGACGCCCTGCAGGGCCCGCCCCGCGATGAGCAGCTCCGGGCCGGTGGCCAGGCCGCACAGCAGCGAGGCGACGGTGAAGAGCACCAGGCCGCCGACGTACATCGGCTTGCGGCCGAGGCGGTCGCCGAGCCGGCCGGAGAGCAGCAGCGGGACGGCGTAGGCCAGCAGGTAGACGCTGTTGACCCAGGTGACCTGGTTGAGGTCGATGTCGAGGTCGGACATGAGCGCCGGGACGGCCACGTTGACGATGGTGGTGTCCATCATCAGCAAGAAGAAGCCGACGCACAGGGCGGCGAGGGCGGCCCAGGGCCGCGCCCCGTCCGGCTGGGACGGACGGGGCGCGGCGGCCGCGGTCCGGGTCGGCGCGGTCACTGGGAACCTCCTTCTCCCGCCGGTCCGGCGGCGGCTGCCCGGTGCCACTCGAGGACCCGCAGCTGCGGGCGTCCGACGAGGGCGTGGCCGTAGAGCGTGAGGGTGTCGCCGTCCAGGCGCAGTTCGCGGGTCTGCACGGTGCCCAGCCACGCCGGGTCGGGGGCGAGCGTGATGTGGTGGTGCACCCGGTCGCCCTCGCGTCGCCACGCGCCGGCGTAGCTCATGTACGTGGCCGGCGGGCGGGTGCCCGGGGCGGCGGCGGGGGCGTCGCCGGTGCGCATCATCGTCACCGACAGATGGCCGAGCTCCGAGTAGACCAGCAGGCCCTCGGGATCGGGGCCCAGCGGTCCGGGCAGTCGTTCGCCCGCCTCGCCCACGTCGTGGAACGACGCCAGGCGCCATACGCCGGTCAGCTGCTGCGGCTTGTGTGTCGCGTGTGTCACCTGTGTCACGTGTGTCACCCCTCAGGTCGGGATGCCCTCGCGCTTGATCTGCGGCACCTCGATTCCCAGTGCCCGCAGTTGCTGGTACGGATTCATGAACTCCCGCTCCTGCTTGATCTTCCCGTCCTCCAGCTGGAAGAAGTGCAGGAAGTGGTTCTTGTACTGCCCCGGCGGATAGCCCGGGAAGAGGATCTGGCCCTCGCCGTCGCACTCGACCCAGAACCGGTTCGGGTCCTGCGTCTCGTACACCTCGATGTTCTTCCACTCCCAGTCCGGGAAGCACTGGAGCGACCACTCGCCGTGTGCCTTCAGCTTGTCGCGGCCCCGGGACACGATCGGCTCCTTGGTGTCGCCGGTCCACAGGCCGCCCTCGCCGTCCTCGGCGAAGAGCTGGTAGCGGGTCAGCCGGGACTCGCCCTTGCGGCTGAGGTAGTCCTCGACGATCGCCCGGTGGCGGCGCCGGAGTTCGGCGTCGGCCGCGGTGTCGTCGGCGAAGGTGCGGGGGGTCTGCGCGGTGTCGGTCATGGTGGTGCTGCCTCCTTCGGTGGGGTTCGGGGCGTCGCTCACGCGGCGACGAGGCGGACGATGTCGTCCACGGAGCGGGCGGTGTTGAAGGTCCTGAGGTCGAGGGTGACGCCGAGGCGCTCCTCCAGCTGGACGAAGGCCCGCAGCGAACTGAGGCTGTCCCACTGGTGGGCGGCGAGCCGGGGCTGCTCGCGCAGCTCGCCCTCGCTGGTGTCGAGCACCTCGCTGAGGGTCTCCAGGACCTCGTCGCGTACGTCGGGGGTGTCGGGCATGGTCGGGTTCTCCTTTCCGGGTGCCGGTTCTCCGGGTGTCAGTGGCTGTCGGTGGTGGCGTGGGAGATCCAGGCCGGGGGCGCCGGGAGTTCGCCGGTGAGGTCGAGGCGGTACGTGCCCTCGGTGCCGGTCGGGGTGAAGCCGGCGCGCTCCCAGAGGCCGGCGGCGACGCCGTTGCGTCCGGTGTCGCGGTGGCGGCCCTCCAGGGCGACGGCGCCGGCCTCCCGGGCGCGCTCGGCGAGCCAGGCCACGGCGGCCAGTTCGACGTCGCGGCCGAGCACCCGGCAGCTGAGCACGAAGTTCTCCACGGACCAGACCGGCCCGGCGTCCTCCTCGCTCCGCCGGATCCAGGCGGCGCCGACGATGCCCTCGTCGCCGAAGCGGTCACGGACCGCGAAGGAGGCGGCGAACCGGTCGGCGGACTCGGCGGCGGAGCGGGTGCCCGCCTCGTCGTAGCGCTCGCCGGTGAGATTGAACTGGTTGGTGCGCTGCGACAGTTGGGCCATGCGAGCCGCCGAGTAAGGGTCGGCGGGCGCCGGGGTGAGGGTGATGTCCAGGGCGCGCAGGTACTCCTCGGGCGAGCCGAACCCGCCGGAGAAGGCGTGCCGTTCGGCCCGGGTGCGGTACAGGTCCGGGCGGGCCTTGTCGGTGCCGGTCAGTTCGGCGACGTCGAAGAGGCCGCGGCCGAGCAGGGAGCGCACCAGGTGGGCGGGGTCGCCGGCGGCCGGGACGACGGTCGTGCCGGGCAGTTCGTCGGCGACGAGGCCGCATTCGAAGGGCGAGTCGTCCACGAAGACGAAGGAGTCGGTGGACAGGGAGAGCGTCTCGGCGATCTCCCGCAGGTTGGCCGCCTTGGAGGACCAGTTGACGGCCGCCGCGGAGAACGCGTCCTTGCGCAGCAGCATCTCCGGGTGCTCGGCGAGGACCTCGTCCACCGGCTCGGCGTCGTTCTTGCTGACGGCGACGAGCACCACGCCCTGTTCGCGCAGCCGGAGCGCGGTGCGCTGGAACTCCTGGTAGCAGTTGCCCGGGTACAGCCCGCCCAGCTCGACGCCGTGCGGGCCGACCTCGCCGAGGACCCCGCCCCACAGGGTGTTGTCCAGGTCGAGGGCGAGCACCTTGCGGGACAGGCCGAGGGTGGCCTGCGCGTAGCGGCGCACCTCGTCGGCGAGCAGGGCCAGGGCGGCGTCGGTGTAGGGCAGGTCGCCGAAGCGGTGCAGGCGGTCGTCGCGGACGCGGACGGCGGAGTCGGCGAGCGCGCCGGCCAGGTCGGCGACGGCGACCCGGGGGCTCTCCTCGGCGAGGTGCAGCAGGCCGGCGTTGAGGCGGTGCCATGCCTCGGCGAGGGCGGCGCGCTCGCGCCAGCCCAGTACGGTGTCGCGGAGCTGGGCCGGGAGCGGGACGGTGTGCAGGACGACGTCGGCGCCGCCGCGGCTCGCGGCGGCGAGGACGAGGACGCGGAGTTCGGCGAGGCGGGTGTGGATGTGCTCCGCCACGGCGGGGACGTCCTGGGCCGACCAGTCGTCGGGCAGGAAGTACGCGTCGTCCAGGAGGCAGCTCACCAGGTCGGGGGCGTCCTCGGGGCCGGAGGCGAGGGTCATCTCGAACATGCCGTACGGGGCGGTGTCGACCCTCGCGGTGGCGCCCGCGCCGAAGAGGGCGGCGCGGAGGAGGTCGGGGTAGGAGCCGGGGGTGCAGGTGGCGAGGGCCAGGACGTGGATCTCGCGCTGGGTCGTGGTGCCGGGGGCCGGGGTGAACGACTCCAGGATGCGGCCCGCTCGCTGGAGGCGGGCGGGGTCTTCGCATTCCAGGAGGGCGGTGCGGATGTCCGGCGTGGGCGGGGTGCCGTCGGCCACGGCGCTCCGGAGCCGGGGGATCAGATCGGTGCTGGGCATGGGGTTATCCCCTTGTCCTCTCTGCATACGTTCGGGTGGGTGCGGGGGGGGCGTGTCGCGGCCCGGCGCAGCGGGGTGCCGCTGCGCCCACCCGTGCCGCCCCAGCGGCACGACTGCCCGCAGCTACGCGTGGAGGGGGACGGGTGCGGCACGACTGCCCGCAGCTACGGCAGAGGGGTGCGATGTGGCGGGCGGGACTGTATGCCCCAGGGGCGCGGGGAACTGCGCGACCGGCCACGACGGTGCCGCACCCGGAAGACGGGCGTCAGGCTCGCAGAAGCGTGGCGCACCAGCGCATGCCGGTGGAGATGCCGCACAGGGCGATCAGGGAGCCCGGGGTGAGGTCCCCTCGTTCGTGGTGCAGGGCGAGGGAGACCAACTGGTCGGCGGCGCCCATGTGGCCGTGCTCGCGGGCGAAGCGCGCGTTGGTGCGCTCGGCGGGCACGCCGAGCGGGTCGGTGATCTTCTGGATGGCCCCGGGGCGGGCGTCGTTGATGTAGACGGCCCGGTCGATGTCCTCGCGGGTGAGGCCGGCCCGGTCGAGGGCCATGTCGACCGCCTCGACGACGTTGGTGTTGCGGGCCGACAGGAACCGCTCCAGGCGCCGCGGGTCGTTGCCGAAGTGGGCGTGCAGCTTGGCGTAGCCCACCGACTCGGCGCTGGTCCAGCCGGGCGGTGCCACGGGGGCGACGGCGCCGCCGTAGTCGCCGCGGAACCAGTCGCAGACGTCCGGGTCGGAGAAGTGCTCGGTGGCCAGCCAGCGCAGCCCGGTGTGGCCGCGCCGCAGAACCGCCGCGGCGGCGCCGTCGCTGTGCACGCAGTCGTTGATGTTCATGCGGTTGCGGTGGTGCTCGCTGACCCGGTTGACCGCCGCGTACACCACCGTCTCGATGTCCGGGTGCACCGCCATCGCGCCGGCGATGTGCCCGAAGGCGGTGATCCCGGCGCCGCAGCCCTCGTTGTCGAGGAGCAGCGTCTTCGTGCGCTCGATGCCGAGGTCGCGGGCGAGCGCGGCGGAGGAGTCCCAGTAGAGGTACTCGGGCATCTCCGAGGTGGCGAGGACGACGAGGTCGACGTCGGCCGCGTCGAGGCGGGCGTCGGCCAGGGCCTTCCGCGCCGCCTCGGTGGCCAGGTCGACGGCGAAGACGTCGTCGGGGGCCCGGTGGTAGGTGTCGCAGCCCCAGCCCATGACGCGCTCGGGGTCGTCGACGTAGTCCTTCGCCGTCGTCGCGACGTCCCGCTCCTCACCGAACGCGCAACCGAAGTGCGTGACGCCGAAATCGACCAGGGGGTTCGTCATATGCCTCTCCCTCGCATTCCTTTCTCCATAAGGCTCCCGAGGCTAGGGCGGGGGCCGGATTGCTTTCCAGTGTCAGAATTCCGAGCGCTCCATCCGAGCGGTCCAAGGCTGTCCAACCGTTGCGCCGGAGCGGTTGGACACGTCCACGGACCGGCTTTTGACATGGCCTCGGCCCGTCAGTAGACCCTTGTGGATACGTGCGACCGAGGAGGGATCATGACTACAGCGGAGGAAATGCTGCGCGGCATCTGGCAGGACGTGCTGGAAGTGCCGCGTGTCGAGTACACCGACAATTTCTTCGATCTCGGCGGCCATTCCCTGCTGCTGCACACCGTCCGCGAGGAGATGCACACCCGCATGGGCGTCGACGTCCCGCTCACGGACCTCTTCACCTATCCGACCATCGGAGCCGTCGCCACCCATCTGCGCGACCAGGGGGTGGCCGCCCGATGACCGCCGCCACCGACATCGCCGCCACCGACATCGCCGTGACCGGGCTCGCCTGCCGCTACCCCGGCGCCCGGGACCACGAGGAGTTCTGGGACAACCTGGTGGCCGGCCGCGACACCGTCACCCGGGGCGAGGACCGCCCCGCAACTGCGGGCGGCACCTACACACCCGCGCGGGGCGTCCTCGACCGGCCCGAGGAGTTCGACGCGGAGTGCTTCGGCTGCTCGCCGCGCGAGGCGACGCTGCTGAGCCCGCAGCACCGGCTGTTCCTGGAATGCGCCGCCGACGCCCTCGACCACGCCGGGCACGACCCCGGCCGGCACGAGGGCCTGATCGGCGTCTACGCCGGCGGCACCGACACCGGCTACGACCGGACCCTGCGCGAGAACCGGGAGGCGGCCGGGTCGCTCTCCGACCTGGAGATCCTGCTCGGCACGGCGCCCGACTACCTGGCCGGCCGGGTCGCCTACAAGCTGGGCCTGCGCGGCCCCGCCGTGACCGTGCAGGCGGCCTGCGCGACCTCGCTGGTCGCCGTGCACACCGCGGTCCGCGCCCTGCTGGCCGGCGACTGCGACCTGGCCCTCGCGGGCGGCGCGGCGGTGCGCGGCCCGGAGAAGGAGTCGCCGTACACGCCGGGCGGGATCATCTCCCGGTCGGGCGTGTGCCGGGCCTTCGACGCGGCGGCGGACGGCACGGTCGGCTCCGACGGCGTCGGCGTCGTCGTACTGCGCCCGCTGGCCGCCGCGCTGGCCGACGGCGACCGGGTGCACGCCGTGCTGCGCGGCTCCGCCGTCGGCAACGACGGCCCCGACCGGGTCGGCTTCACCGCCCCCGGCGTCCTCGGCCAGGCGCGGGTCGTGCGCGCGGCGCAGCAGGCGGCCGGGGTGTCGCCCGGCAGCATCGGCTACGTGGAGGCGCACGGCACGGCCACGCCGCTCGGCGACCCCATCGAGGTGGCCGCGCTCACCCGCGCCTTCGGGGAGAGCGGCGACGACCGGGAGCGGCCGTGCCGGATCGGCGCCGTCAAGAGCAACATCGGGCACACCGACGCGGCGGCCGGCGCGGCCGGCCTGATCAAGGCCGTGCTCGCGGTGGAGCGCGGGCTGATCCCGCCGACCGCGCACTTCACCGAGCCGAACCCGCAGATCGACTTCGCCGGCACCCCCTTCGCGGTGGCCGAGCGCGCCGAGGAGTGGGACGCCGGAGCGGGACCGCGCCGGGCGGGCGTCAGCTCGTTCGGCATCGGAGGCACCAACGCGCACGTCGTCGTCGAGGAGCCCCCGGCCGCACCGCCCGCCACCACGCCGGACGACGGCGCGCCGCAGCTCCTCGTGCTGTCCGCGGCGGGCCCGGAGGCGCTGTCCGCCATGGCGGACCGGCTGGCGGAGCACCTGCGGGCCCGTCCCGGGCTGCCGCTCGCGGACGTCTGCCGGACCCTCCAGGAGGGTCGCCGGGTGCTGCGCCACCGCGCCTTCGCGGTGGTCGAGGGCACCGCGGACGCCGTCGCCGCCCTCACCGTGGACCGCGCCGCCCGCCTGACCGTCGCGGGGCCGGACGACGACCCGGCCGTCCACGGCGTGCCCGAACAGGCCGGCGCGCTGGCCGAGATCGGCCGGGCCTGGCTGCGGGGCGAGACGCCCGACTGGGCCGGGCTGCACGGGGACGCCCTGCGGCGCCGGGTGGTCCTGCCGGGCTACCCGTACCAGCGGCGGCGGTACGTGGTCGAGGCGCCGGAGCAGCACCCCGAGCCGGCCCCCGAGCCCACCGCCCCGCAGGAGGCCGCCGACGACGACGTCCCCGGCGCCCTCCAGAAGCTGTTCGCGGAGATCCTCGGCCTCCCCGAGCCCGACATCGGCCCGGACGACGGCTTCTTCGACCTCGGCGGGGACTCCCTGGTCGCCGCCCAGCTCCTGGACAAGGTCCGCGCCTCCTACGGCGCCGACCTCGACACCCTCGACCTGTACGACGCGCAGAGCCCCGGCGAACTGGCCGTCCTGGTGGCGGAACGGAGCGACGCCTGATGACGACCGACGTCAAGCGCGGCGGCCGGGTGCTCGTCCGCCGGCACCCCCGCCCCGACGCGACCGGCGAGGTCCTCTGCTTCGCCCACGCGGGCGGCTCCCCCGGCGAGTACGCGCGCTGGTCCGACGAACTGCCCGACGCCGTACGCCTGTCGGCGGTGCAGCTGCCCGGGCGGGGCGCGCGGGCCGCCGAACCGCCGACGACCACCGTCGAGGAGATCGCCGAGGAGGTCGCGGCGACGGCCCGCCCCACCGTGCCGTTCGTGCTGTTCGGGCACAGCTTCGGCGGGCTGCTCGCCCTCGCGGTGGCCCGCACCCTGCGGGCCCGGGGCGGCCCGGCGCCGGAGCGGCTCGTCGTCTCGGCGAGCCCCGCGCCACCGCTCCCGCGCGCCGCCACGCCCCTGCACACGCTGCCCGACGACGCGTTCCTCGCCGAGGTCGAGCGGCGCTGGGGCCGGCTGCCCGACCCGGTGCGGGAGCGCCCGGAGCTGCTGGAGCGGGCGGTGGCCGCCTTCCGGGCCGACGTCACCGCCTTCGAGACCTACCGGTGCCCGCCCGGCGACCCGCTCGACTGCCCCGTCACCGCCTTCGTGGGCGACGAGGAGGAGGACGCGCTCCCGCCCGGCCGCTGGGCCGCCACCACGCGCGGCCCGCTGACCGTGCGGGTCCTGCCCGGCGGCCACTTCTACCTGCGCGGCGAGACCCAACGGGCCGCCATCCTCGCGGAGTTCCGCGCGGCTCTGCACCATCCGACGACCACCGACCCCGGGGCCCCCGAGGCCCCCGCAGCGACGACTGGGAGGCACCAGTGACCAGCACCGCCACGAGCACCACCGCCCCGTCCCCGGCCGGCGTCTTCGACTCGCCCCCGGCCGACCCGCTCGGCCTGTTCCGCGACTGGCTGGCCGACGCCCGCGCGAAGGGCGTCGACGACCCCGGCGCCCTGGCGCTCGCCACGACCGACGCCGATGGCCACGCCGCCAACCGCATCGTGCAGATCGTCGGCACCCCGGACGAGGGCCTGCTCTTCACCACCCACTCCGGCAGCCGCAAGGGCCGCGAACTGGCCTCCGTGCCTTGGGCGTCGGGGGTGCTGTACTGGCGCGAGACGAAGCAGCAGATCATCCTCGCCGGCCCGGTCACGCCGGTCGCCGAGGCCGAGTCCGAGCGGCTGTGGGACTCCCGCGCGAAGGAGACCCACCCCATGTCGGCGGTCTCCCAGCAGAGCATGCCGCTGGACGACGAGGACCGGCTGCGGGCCGCCGCCGAGCGGGTCGCCGCGGCCGGCGGACCGGTGCCGCGCCCGGCCGCGTACACGGGCTACCTGCTCGCCCCGCGCGTCGTGGAGTTCTGGCAGGGCAGCAAGGACCGGCTGCACCGGCGGCTGCGCTACGAGCGCGCGCAGGGCGCAGGACCGGACGCCGGGGCCGGCTGGAGCAGCCGGCGCCTCCAGCCCTGACCGCCCGCCCGCCCGCCCGCCCGCCCAGAGGAGGATCCCGATGACCACCCGCCCCCGCGCCTACGCCGTCGCCGACGTCTTCACCTCCGTACCGCTCGAAGGCAACCCGGTCGCCGTCTTCCTCGACGGCGACGGCCTGTCGGCCGAGCGCATGCAGCGCATCGCCCGGGAGATGAACCTCTCGGAGACCACCTTCCTCATGCCGCCGGCCGCCGACGGCGACCTGCGCGTGCGCATCTTCACCCCGGTCAACGAGCTGCCGTTCGCCGGCCACCCCACGCTCGGCACTGCCTGCGTGCTCGGCTCCTCGCCGGCCGCCGCCGCGCTCCGGGAGCGGATGCCGGGCGGCGGCGTGGACGGCGTACGCCTGGAGACGGCCATGGGCACCGTGCCGTTCACCTTCGAACGGGACGCCGCCGACGGGCGGGTGACCGCCGCCGTGATGACCCAGCCGGTGCCGACCTGGGGTCCGTACGCGGAGGAGGCGCTGCTCCTCGAGTCCCTGGGGCTCCGGGCGAGCGTGCCGCCGGTGGAGATCTACCACAACGGCCCCCGGCACGCCCTGGTCGGACTCCCGGACCTGCCCGCCCTCTCCGCCCTGCGGCCCGACCTGCTGACCATGTCCCGGCTGCCCGACATGGCCGCCAACTGCTTCGCCGGCGCCGACCTGACGTGGCGCAACCGCATGTTCTCCCCCGCCTACGGCGTCAACGAGGACGCGGCCACCGGCTCCGCCGCCGGGCCCCTCGCGGTGCACCTGGCCCGGCACGGCCTCGCCCCGTTCGGCGAGTGGCTCGACATCGAGCAGGGCGTCGAGATGGGCCGCCCGTCGCTGATGCGCGCCCGGGTCACCGGCGGCGTCGCCGGGATCGACCGGGTGGAGGTCGCGGGCGGCGCCGTCACCGTCGCCCACGGCACGCTGACCGCCTGAGCCGGAACACGAAGGGAGGGGCGGGGCCCACGGGCCCCGCCCCTCCTCCACGCCCGCCTGCGGCTCAGCCCGCCGGCGGGATGTTGTACGTGCAGCGGAACAGGTTCTCCGGGTCGTAGCGGCGCTTCAGCTCGCGCAGCCGCCGGTAGTCGGCCGGCTCGTAGGCGTCCCGGACCTGCTCGGTGGTGGTCCGGTCGCCGTAGATGAAGTTGACCCGGCGCCCGACCGTCGCGTCCGCCACGGCCGCGTACACCGCCTCGTGCACCGGGCGCACCGCGTCGGCGCCGCGCTCATCGAGGGCGGACAGCACCCGCAGGATGTACGCCGCGTCCCGGTGCCCGATGGCGCTGGGCACCTCGGGCCGGCGCCGCAGCGCCCCGCCGAGCTGGCGTACGTCGATGACGGCGCCGGCCGGCGCGCCGGGCCCGCCCGCCTCGGCCGCCGCCACGAGGGCGTCCGCGTCGAGGCGGTCCAGGAGCACGTTGCTGCCGAAGTAGGCGTGCGGGACGGGCGGGTCGGCGTAGATGCGGCCCGACTCGGTGTACGGGATCTCGCCGACGTCGTCGATCAGCCGGGGCCCGACGTCCCGCAGCGGCTTGAGCAGCCGCTCCAGGGTGGCGGCGTCGCCGGTGTAGGCGAACCGCACGTGGGCCGCGTACTTGCCGCGCAGCGGCTCCGGCATCGGCGGGATGTCCGGGTACTCCAGGACCGAGACGGAGGCGGTGAGTTCGTCGGGCAGCGTCGCCGACCAGGCGGTGAAGGCGCGCAGCACGTCCGGTACGAGGTCCGCGTCGAAGTGCAGCCCGCCGCCCTGGACGGAGGCGACCGGCACCAGGTCCACCTCGACGGCGGTCACCGCGCCGAAGTTGGCGCCCGCGCCGCGCAGCGCCCAGAACAGGTCGGGGTCGCTGTCGGCGGTGACGTGCCGGGCGCGCCCTTCGGCGGTGACCAGGTCGACGCTGCGCACGTGGTCGGCGGCGTAGCCGAACTCCCGGGCCAGTACGCCGAGTCCGCCGCCGAGCAGGTAGGAGATCGCGCCGACGTTCGGGGCGGAGCCGCTGAGCGGGGCCAGGCCGTGCGGGGCGGCGGCCTCGATGACGCCCTCCCAGCGCACGCCCGCCTCGATGCGGGCGGTGCGGGCGGCGGGGTCGACGGTGACGCCGGTCATCCGGCGGGTGCTGACGAGCAGGGGCCGCTCGGTGACCGAGGCGAGGCCGTGGCCGGTGGCCTGTAAGGCGACGGGCAGGCCGTGCGCGGCGGCGTACTCCACCGCGGCCCGGACGTCGCCGGGCCCGGTGGCGCCGACCACGGCGACCGGGTCGTTGCGGAACGCCTGCTGGAAGCCGTTCTGTTCGCGGTCGTACTCCTCGGTGCCGGGGCGCAGGACGGGGCCCTGGACGCGGTCGGCGAGCGCGTCGAGCGAGGGCGGCGCCTTGGCGGCGGCGTTCTCGTACGCGTCGTGCTGGGTCATCTGATCCTCTCCACTCGTCGGTTGGGGCGCGCGGGCCGGAGCGGGCACGGGAGCGGGCCGGGACGGCCGCCGCACTGCGGTCCGTCCCGGCCCGGGTCCCCGGTCACGCGTATCGGCCGCGCACCACGGTCTTGGACCGCATCAGGAAGCCGGACAGGAAATCGTCGTGCGGCATTCCCGTGTCCGTCCAGTGCGTCGGTACACCCCCGAGGTGGACATTGCTGACCGTGGGCTCGGTCACGACCGCGTCCACCAACTCCTCGTCCTCGGTGAACAGGCCCATGACCAGCGTGTCCTTCAACGGCTCCAGGCCGTCGCGGTCGCGGTCCCAGGGCGCCACCCATACGCAGGGGAACGGCAGTTCGGCACCCAGTTGCTCGGCGTGCGGGCTGTCGAGGAGGTGCACGGCGGGCCCGACGGCGGCGCTGCCGTCGCCGAGGTCGCGCACCATGCGGTCGCCGCCGAGCAGCACGCGGGTGCCCTCGGCGCGGGCGTCGACGTACCGGCGCAGGGCGCGCGCGGCGGAGAGCCGCTGCACCGGCAGCACGGCCCTCTCGTCCTCGGGCGGCAGCGCCGGGAGGGCGGCGAGGCGCTCGGCGAGGGCCTCGGCGACCGGGGCCGGGTCGCCCTCGACCAGCACGCCGGTGGCGTTCACGCAGCCGGTGCCGCCGTGGTGGGCGACGGAGTCGACCAGGGAGTCGAGGCGGGCCCGCCAGTCGCCGTGCCGGTCGAGGAGGACCTTGGAGCGGCCGGGGCGCAGCGGCAGCACCCGGGGATCGTCGGCGTGGCCGCGGATCACCTCGTCGCCGCCGTAGGCGAGGTCGGCGCCGCGCAGCACGGCCTCGCCGGCCTCGTGCTCGGTCGGCAGCACGACGACCTGGTCGTCGCCGAAGCCTGCCGCGCGCAGGGCGGTGACGAGGCGGTGCGGGGTGAACGGCTCGCGCCGGGAGGGGCGGACGGCGACCCGGTAGCCGAGGACGAGTGCCTCGGGCCACAGGGTGTGGGTGCCGGGGTGGTTGCCGGCCGCGTGCACGGCGAACACCTCGCCGCGCCGGGTCCACACCGCGCTGCCGGCCCGGGTGCGCTCGTCGCGCCAGTCGCCGACCGCGCCGGCCGGGCGGGCCGCCGCGACGCCGTCCGCGAGGCGGGCGGTCCGCTGCTCGGCGGTGCGGGTCGCGGCCCGTACGACGGAGATCGGGATGCCGCCCACGCGGCTGACGGCCAACTCGTACTCCGCGACGCTCTGCCCGTCGAGCTCCGCGTGCGCGAACAGCTCGCCGGCCCGGGCCACCGCCCGCACCCGCTCCGCGTACGGCAGCGGGGTGGCGCGGCGCAGCGCGGGCATCGTCCGGTCGACGAACAGGGCGGGTACGGTGCCGAGTTCGGCGACCGGCGCGCCGGTGACGTCGGGGACGGGCTGGGCGGTGCGGGACCGGTAGGGGCCCTTGGCGCCGAGGGCGTCGAGGCGGGGCAGGTTCAGGGTGGCGGTGTCCTGGACGGTGGTGGTCATCAGTACACCCCCTCGATGACGGTCTCCTCCTCGAACTCGGCGACCGGCGCGATGTCGGCCACCGCGTCGCCCGCCCGGCCCTCCGGCGCGGCCAGCCGGGTGGCGAGGTCGCGCTCCAGGTTGTTGGGGAGCAGCAGCGTGCGGCTGACGTGGTTCATCACGACCCGCCCGCGCTCGCCGTACGGCACCCGGCGGCCGGTCGCCGGGTCGATCACGGAGAAGGTGATGTACGGGGAGTACGTGTCGAAGACGCACGGGTCGTCGTCGCCGAGCCCGGCCCGCTCGCCGGCGATGCCGAGGATCATGGTGTTGCCGTAGTGGCCGTACAGGACGGTGTCCGGGAAGACCTCGGTGCGGTACAGGTGCCGGGACTCGGCGTCCAGCTGCGTGCCGCCCCAGCGGATGGCCCGCACCTTGCGGTTGACCAGGTCGACCAGGTCCTCGCGGCGGGCCAGGCGCTCCAGGAGCGGCGGCGTGATGGTGAGCACGCCGATGTCCTGGGTGCGCAGCACCTCGGCGGCCTGGTCGATCAGGTGCTCGGCGTAGGCGTCGGAGGCGTCGCGCTTGCCGGCGGCGATGAGCTTCTTCACCCAGCGCGGGTCGAGGTCGATGCGGTGGCCGACCGTGCCGTGGGTGCGGGCGGACTCCTCGAAGAGCCGGCCCACGAAGTGCGGCCCGGACGGCGTCAGGCCGAGCCACTCGCGGCCCCGCGGGAAGCCGTGCGCGTCGAGGTTGGCGTTGCTCCAGGCGGTGACCCGGTCGAGCCAGTCCTGGTCGCACCAGACCCGCTTGGGCGCCCCGGTGGTACCGCCGCTCTCGAACACCCCGGCGACGGCCGGGCGGCTGCCGAGGCCGCGGGGGACCAGGTCGGCGACGGGCACGGTGCGCAGCTCGCCGGCGACGTTCGGGAAGAGGGCGAGGTCGTCGTGGCTCTTGACGTCGGCGCGCGGGTCGAAGTCGAGGCTCTTCGCCCGGCGCAGCCAGAACGGGCTGCCGGTCTCCGGGTCGAAGTGCCAGTCCATCGCGGCCCGCACGAACGCGTCGGCGTCCGGCTGCCGTTCGGGGTGGAGCGGGATGTCGAGGGCGGTGGTGTCGGCGGGCATGGTGTCGTCTCCTTCCAACGGTCTCAGCGGGCGGCGGCGAGCGCCGGGCCGAGTCCGTCCAGTACGGGGCTGTCGTAGCGGCCCTCCACGGCGGCCTCCACGTCGAAGGCGAACCGGTGGGTGGGCGGGTAGCCGATCAGGTCGACGGCGCGGTTGGGGGGCATGGCGGTGAGCGGGGCCGGGTCCGACTCCCAGAGCATGAGGGCGCCCCAGCGGTTGCCCTCGCGGTCGGCGAGCCAGCACTTCAGGCGCAGGCCCGGCACGTCCCGCCAGCCGTCGGTGCCCTCGTCGCGCAGGTAGGCGCGCAGGGTGTCGACGGTCTGGTCCGATTCCGTCAGGTCCCACCAGGCGAGGGATGCCTTCATGACGTGAGTACCTCCTTCAGCATCGTTCCGGCGACCCGCACCCCGTCCTGGGTGAGCAGGGACTCCGGGTGGAACTGCACGGAGGCGAAGTGCCGTCCGCGCACGGCGTGCACCTCGCCGCTGCCGGGGTCCCGGCTGATGTCCACCGGCCCGAACTTCCCGCCCCGCAGCCGGTCGGCGGGGGCGGACGCGGCGAAGCTGTTGTAGAAGCCGACCCGTTCGCGCGCCCCGAAGAGGTCGATCTCGCGCTGGACGCCCTGGTGCGGGCGCGGCTTGCGCGCCACGTCGAGGCCCAGTTCGCGGCAGAGCACCTGGTGGCTCAGGCAGACCGCGAGGAAGGGCCGGCGCTCGCGCAGCAGCCGGGACACGCAGTCGCGCAGCCGGGCGATCTTCGGGTCGTCGGCCGCGGTGGGGTCGCCGGGGCCGGGCCCCATGACGACGAGGTCGGCGTCCTCGAACGGCTCGGCGCCGTCCTGGGCACGACCGTACGCGAGGGCGCCGCTGTCCAACTCCTCGTGCCCCTGCGGCCTTTCGGGCGGCAGCTCGTCGTGCCGCCGCACGGTGACGTCCATGCCGAGCGAGGCCAGCTGGTGGGCGATCATCGCGGTGAAGGTGTCCTCCGCGTCGACCACCAGGACCCGCCGCCCCGCCAGGGCCGCGTCCGGGGGCTGGGGCGCCGGGCCGCCGGTGAGCCAGAAGCCGGCGACCGTGCGGTTGCGGTCCTCCAGCGCGTCCCGCACCGCGGGGTGGCCGGCGAACTCCACCGGCCGGCCGGCGTCCAGGGCGGCGAGCAGCCCGGCCGCCTTGGCGCGGGTCTCGGCGGCCTCCGAGGCGGGCACCGAGTGGCGCACCAGGGTGGAGCCGAGCCCGATCCGCAGCCGCCCTTCGGCGGAGAGGTCGGCGGTGCGGATGAGGACGGCGGTGTCCAGGGCGGGCGCGCCCCGCTCGTCGCTGCCGATCAGCGCCGCGACCCCGCTGTAGTAGCCGCGCCCCTCGGGCTCGTGGCGGCGGATGACCCGGCAGGCGCTCTCCAGCGGGCTGCCGGTGACGGTCGGCGCGAACAGGGTCTCGCGCAACACCTCGCGCGGGTCGCGGTCGCAGCGGCCCTCGATGTAGTACTCGGTGTGCGCGAGGCGGGCCATCTCCTTGAGGTAGGGGCCGCGGACCCGGCCGCCGCCGGCGCAGATCCCGGCCATCATCTTCAGCTCCTCGTCGACGACCATGAACAGCTCGTCGGCCTCCTTGGGGTCGGCGAGGAACTCCATGACGCCGGGCAGCGTCGGCCCGGACCCCGGGTAGCGGTAGGTGCCGCTGATCGGGTTCATCACGGCGGTGCCGCCGTGCAGGCTGACGTGGCGCTCGGGGCTGGCGCCGACCAGGACGCGCTCGCCGGTGTGCACGAGGAACGTCCAGTAGGCGCCGGTCTCCTGGGCGAGCAGCCGCCGGAAGAAGCCGAGGGCGCCGGTGACGCCGTGGTCGGCCAGGTCGGCGGTGAAGGTCCGCTTGATGACGAAGTTGGCGCCGACGCCGGCGCCGATCTCCTCGTCGAGCACCCGCTCCACGAGCCGTTCGTAGCCGTCGTCGTCCGGCTCGAACCGGCCCCCGCTCGCCCGTACCGGCGTGTCCGGGATGCGGGCGAGGGCGTCGCCCAGCGGCACGGTGTCCTGCTCGGCGACGGTCAGCGCGAGCAGCGGCGTGTCGTCGTCGGGCGCCTCGAAGCCGCGCTCCGCGATCTGCCGGTACGGCAGCAGTGCGAGGACGTCGTGGTGCGGGGCGCCGTCGGCGGGCGGCGCGGGGCGCACCGGCACGTCGGCCAGGGTGTCCACGGCGCGGATGTCGCCGGTGAGGACGTCGACGCGGTCGGGGCCGCCGGTGGCGGGCCGGTGCAGCAGGGCGAACGGGGGCACGCGGCGGTGGCCGGCGGGTCCCGGGCCGGCGTGGGCGGAGGCGTCGAGGAGGCGCTGGAGGAGGTCTCGGGGGGCATGGCCCTCGGTACCGGTCACGGGAACACCTCCGCGGCGGGGAGGACCACGGCGCAGGTGGCGGCGGCGTGCTCCAGCGTGGCGAGGTGGCGTTCGCGGGAGAAGTCGGCCGTGGCGTCGGCCACGACGAAGGTCTCCAGGTCGTGGGTGAACGCCTCCAGGGCGGTGGTCAGCACGCCGACGTGCGCGTACACGCCGGTCACCACCAGCTGGTCGCGCCCTGCCGCCCGCATCCGGGCCAGCAGGTCGGAGCGGTGGAAGGCGCTGTAGCGCCATTTGGTCAGCAGCCAGTCGCCGGCGGCCGGGGCGACCTCGTCGACGACCTCGCGGTCGGCGGGGTCGACCCGCATGCCGCCGCCCCAGAAGTCCCGCAGCAGACCGCGCTGTTCGTCGGTCATGCCGCCGGGCTGGGCGGTGTAGGCGACGGGCACGCCCAGGCGGGCGGCGCGGTCCCGGAGCCGGGCGGTGTTCTGGATCAGGGCGGTGCGGGGGCCCTCGGCGGGCAGGGCGCGCAGGAAGTAGCGCTGCATGTCGTGCAGGAGCAGGACCGCGCGGGCGGGGTCGGGCTGCCAGCCCGGCACGTTGCCGGGCAGCTCCGCGGCGGCGGGTGGTGCGTACGGGGCGATGGTCGGGATGCTCATGGGGGTCGGCCTCCTTCGGGCGTCGAAGTGGGCTGCGTCACTGTGGGCTGCCTCGACGCGGGCTGCGTCGAAGCGGGCTGCGTCGAAGTGCGCTGAGGGACGGCGGCGTCGGACGGGGAGGTGGGGGCCGGGGGTGGCGGATGACGGAGCCGCCGCCCCCGGCCCCCGCCGCACACGGGCGGGGCGTTCTCAGCTGTGCCGCGCGCCGCAGCCGAAGGCCGCGGCCACCGTCGTCGCCTGGCCCGGGTTGAGCCGGGGGTCGCACAGGGACGTGTAGCGGCGGTCGGGCGCCCCGTCGCCGTCGGGCGCGGGACCGGGCACGCACTCGCTGACGTCCTCCGGGGTGGTCTCCAGGTGCAGGCCGGCCGCGGTGCCGCCGGCCGAGCGCACCGCCTGCTCGAAGGCGAGCACCTCGCCGACCACCGTCTCCACCTCCCGCGTCTTGCGGCCGTCGGCGTGCGGGACGGTGTTGCCGTGCATCGGGTCGCTCAGCCAGATCACCGGGTGCCCCGCCCGCCGCACGGCCCTGACCAGCGCGGGCAGCCGCTCGGCGACCAGGTCCTGCCCCATCCGGACGATGAGGGTGAGCCGCCCGGGCGCGCGGTGCGGGTCGAGCCGGACGCACAGGTCGAGCAGGTCCGCGACGGTCGTGGTGGGACCGACCTTGCAGGCGACCGGGTTGACGACCCCGGCGAGCAGCCGGACATGAGCCCCGTCGGGCTGCCGGGTGCGCTCCCCGATCCACGGCCAGTGCGTGGAGCCGAGCACCACGCCGGGGCCGGCCCCGTCGCCCGCCTCGGCCCCGCCGTCGGCGTCGTCCACGTCGTCCGCGAGGCGCAGCATGGACCGCTCGTAGTCGAGGAGCAGGGCCTCGTGGCTGGACCAGACCGGTGGGCCGCCGAGGGCTTCGGGGCCGCCGTCGCCGCCGTCCTCGCGCCAGCCCAGGTGGCGCATCGCCTCGCGGGCCGCGTGGTAACCGGTCAGCAACCGCCAGGGATTGGGCTCGCGGGCGGCGGCCTCGGGCGCCGGGTCGTTGACCATGTGCCCGCGGTAGACGGGCAGCGCGCGGTCGCCGACCAGCTCGGTGGGGCGCGAGCGGGGCTTGGCGAACTGGCCGGCGATCCGGCCGACGCGGACCACCGGCAGGCCGGTGTTCATCCGCACCATGCCGGCCAGGCTGTCGAGGAGCCCGGCCTTGCGGGCCACGGTCGGGGCGGTGCAGTCGGCGAAGTCCTCGGCGCAGTCGCCGGCCTGGACCACGTGGGCGCGGCCCGCCGCGACCTCCGCGAGCTGGCGCCGCAGCGTCAGCACGTCCGCGGTGCGCACCAGCGAGGGCCGGGCGCGGAGTTGTCTGCGGACGAAGGGCAGCCGGTCGTCGCCGTCCCACGGCGGCTGCTGCGCCGCGACGGCCGGGGCCGCGCGGAGCAGGGGGTTCGGTGGTGTGTCGAGCACATTCTGCACAGTCGTCTCCCGGTGTGAGGAACGGGAAGTGAGAGGCACGCGGGCCCGGGCATCGCGCCCCGTGAACTCGTGGGGCCGCGGCCTCACTTACGCAAGCACGCTCCCGGCCCGATGTTCAACTCGGCCTGTTTCGACGGGCGCGGGACCGTCCAACCGGCGAGAGACAGCGGTTGGACGCCCGTCCGGGGACCTGGACGGCATTCCCCTGCGGGGGCCCGCCCGGCCACACTGCGAGGAACCCGACGACTGCGAAAGGCGGATCCCCCATGCCCCGCACGGCGGACACGGTGGTGTACGAACCGACCGGCGGCCTCGCCCTGCGCACCCTCGACGTCCCCCCACCCGAACCCGGCGGCCTGCTGGTACGCGTCACCCGGGCCGGCGTCTGCGGCACCGAGGCGCACATCCTGGCCGGCGAGTTCCCGGCGCCCTTCGCCTTCGCGCTCGGCCACGAGGGCGTGGGCGTGGTGGCGGAGTGCGCGGCCCCCGCCCACGACGCGACGGGGCAGCCGGTGGCCGTCGGGGACACGGTCTACTGGACCCCGTCCCGGCCCTGCCACCGCTGCCGCCGCTGCGTACGGGAGAACGACCCGGCGAACTGCGAGAA
This sequence comes from Streptomyces sp. NPDC048182, assembly GCF_043202555.1. Lineage (NCBI taxonomy): Bacteria > Bacillati > Actinomycetota > Actinomycetes > Kitasatosporales > Streptomycetaceae > Streptomyces > Streptomyces sp. NPDC048182. The sequence goes on from NZ_JBIDAQ010000005.1 coordinate 308,383, forward strand.
CGTCGTCCGCCCCCGCCCCCTCGAACCGCTCGGCGCCGCCACCTTCAGCACCCTCGCCCGGCTGTCCCCCGGCACCTCGTTCCACAAGGTCCCCGAGGGCACCCCGCAGGACGCGGTGATCGCCTTCGGCTGCGCCCTGCCGACCGCGCTGCACGGTCTCGACCGGGCCGGCGGCGTCTGTCCGCGCGACGACGTGGTCGTGCTCGGCGCGGGCCCGGTGGGCACGGCCACGGCGTTCGCCGCCCGGCTGGCCGGGGCGCGCCGGATCGTCGTGGTCGGCGGACGCCCCGCCCGGCTGGCGGCGGCCCGCGCCTTCGGAGCCGACGCGGTCCTCTCCCGTACCACCACGACCCGTGCCGAACGCGCCGCCGCCGTGGACCGCCTGCTGGGCACCGGGGGCCGGCGCCTGGTGGTGGAGGCGGCCGGCTCGCTGCCGGCGTTCGAGGAGTCCCTGGCCCTCCTGGGCCGCGACGACCGGCTCCTGGTGATGGGCCTGTGGGCGGGCAGCGGCACGGTCCCGGTCGACCCGTTCCGCGTCAGCCGCCTGGGCCTGCGCATCACCGGCAGCCAACTCGCCCAGCCCGCCCACTACGCCGAGGCCGTCCGCATCGCCACGGACCACCACGCGGCCTACCCGATGGCGTCGTACGTCTCCCACCGCCACCCCCTGACCGCGACCGAGCAGGCGATCAAGGGCATGAGCGGCCCGACGGCGCTGAAGACGGTGCTGGAGCCGAACGGTTAGCCTCGCCTCCCCGCCGCCCGCAGGAAGCGAGAGCGCCATGCCCGCCGACCCCTCCCCCCGGCCCTTCTTCGAGCCCGCCACCGCCCTGCCCCCCACCGGCCGCCCCGCCGCCGGCCTCCTGGCCGAGCTGGACGCCCTGCGTGCCGGGGACGCGCCCACCCGGGGCGGGCGGACCTTCGCGTACGTCTACGACCCGGGCCGGCCCGAGGTGGACGACCTCGCGGCGGCGGCCTATCGCGCCTTCGCGACCGTCAACGGGCTCGACCCGACGGTGTTCCCCAGCGTGGCGCGGCTGGAGAACGAGGTGGTCGGGGCGGTGGCGTCGGTGCTCGGGGCGCCCGGCGCGCAGGGGACGTTCACCAGTGGCGGCACCGAGTCGATCCTGCTGGCGGTGAAGACCGCCCGGGATCACGCGCGGGCGGAACGGGGCGTGCGGCAGCCGGAGTTGGTGCTGCCGTCCACCGCGCACGCGGCCTTCCACAAGGCGGCGCACTACCTGGGCGTGGAGCCGGTCGTCGTGCCGGTCGACCCGGTCACGTACCGGGCGGTGGCGTCGGACCTGACGGCCGCGATCACCGACCGCACCGTCCTGGTCGTCGCGTCGGCGCCGTCGTACGCGCACGGCGTCCTGGACCCGGTGGCGGAGATCGCGGCCGGGGCGGCGGAGCGCGGGGTGCTCTGCCACGTCGACGCGTGCATCGGCGGCTGGTTCCTGCCGTTCCTGGCCCGGGCCGGGCGGCCGGTGGAACCGTTCGGCCTGTCGGTGCCGGGCGTCACCTCCCTCTCCGTCGACCTGCACAAGTACGGCTACGCGGACAAGGGCGCCTCCGTCGTCCTGTACCGGGACGCGGAACTGCGCCGCCACCAGTACTTCGCGCACGCCGGCTGGCCGGGCTACCCGGTGGTCAACCCGACCGCGCAGGGCACCAAGCCGGGCGGGCTGCTCGCCCAGGCGTGGGCGGTGCTCCGGCACCTCGGCGAGGACGGGTACACCGAGCTGGCCCGGCGCGTGGCCGGGGCCGCCGGCGAGGTGCTGGCCGGGCTGCGGGCCACCGAGGGCGTGCGCGTGCTGGGCGAACCGGCCGGCAGCCTGGTCGCGTTCACCGTCACCGACGCCGCGGACGCGCCCGACCTCTCCCTCGTCCTGCACACCGCCGACGAGATGCGCGCCCGCGGCTGGTACCTCCAGCCCCAGCTGTCCCACGCCGGCCTCCCGCCCAACCTCCACCTCACCCTCACCCCGGCGACCGCTGGCCAGGTCGGCGCGCTCCTCACCGACCTCACCGACGCGCTCTCGGCGGCCCGCGCCCTGGCGCCGGCCACGGTCGACCCGGCCCTGCGCGAACTGGCCGCCGCCCTCGACCCGGACGCCCTCACCCCGGAGGAGGTCGCGGGCTTCCTGGCCTTCGCGGGTCTGGCGGGTGACGGGGCGCAGGGGCTGCCGACCCGGATGGCCCCGGTGCTCGCCCTGCTGGACGCGCTGCCGCCGCGCCTGAAGGAGCGGCTGCTGGCGGAGTTCGTGGGGTCCCTGTTCCGCGTCTGAGCAGCCGGACCCAGTCGGCGTGAGGCGCCACCGTTCCGTGCGCGACCGGTTGACACGACCGGCCGCCACTGGCTTCATGAGCCTCACCGTGGAAGCGCTCCCACGGACGGCGGACGGGGCATCCCCCCGGAGGCCGCCCCCGAGCTGCCCGCTCCCCGGACCGTGATCGACCCTTCACCGCCGCGCGCTCTCCGCCGGGAGCGCGGGACGCGCCACCGCACCACACGCCCCCCACCAGGCACGCCCCGCTCCCGTCCCGCACGCCCGCCGCACGGAAGGACGATCCGTTGCGCCTGCCCGCCTTCGCGCACCCCACCCCCCGCCCCCTGGGCGAACCACCCCGCCCCCGCTGGGGCGTCGCCCTGGCCGCGGTCACCGCCCTGCTCGCCGCCGCCCTCACCCCCCTCGCCGCCACCCCCGCCCAGGCCGCCCCGGCGTTCGCCTACGGCGAGGCCCTCCAGAAGTCGCTCTTCTTCTACGAGGCCCAGCGCTCCGGCCGCCTCCCCGCCGGCAACCGCGTCTCCTGGCGCGGCGATTCGGCCCTGGACGACGGCAAGGACGCCGGCCTCGACCTGACCGGCGGCTGGTACGACGCCGGCGACCACGTGAAGTTCGGCCTGCCGATGGCGTACAGCGCCACCGTCCTGGCCTGGGGCGGCGTCGAGCAGAGGGCGGCGTACGCCGCGTCCGGACAGCTTCCCTACCTGAAGGACAACCTGCGTTTCGTCAACGACTACTTCGTCAAGGCGCACCCCTCCCCCGACGTCCTGTACGGGCAGGTGGGCAACGGCGCCGACGACCACAAGTGGTGGGGCCCGGCCGAGGTGATGCCGATGGCACGTCCCGCCTACAAGATCGACGCCTTCTGTCCGGGCTCCGACCTGGCCGGCCAGACCTCGGCCGCGATGGCGGCCTCCTCGATGCTCTTCACCGACGACGACCCGGCCTACGCGGCGAAGCTGCTGACCCACGCCAAGCAGCTCTACTCCTTCGCCGACACCTACCGCGGCAAGTACAGCGACTGCGTCACCGACGCCAAGGCGTACTACAACTCCTGGAGCGGCTACCAGGACGAGCTGGTGTGGGGCGCGATCTGGCTCTACAAGGCCACCGGCGACGCCGCCTACCTCGCCAAGGCCGAGACGTACTACGACAGCCTCTCCACCGAGCCGCAGACCACCACCCCCTCCTACCGCTGGACCCTCTCCTGGGACGACACCTCCTACGGCTCCTACGTGCTGCTCGCGAAGCTCACCGGCAAGCAGCGCTACGTCGACGACGCCAACCGGTGGCTGGACTGGTGGACGACCGGCGTGAACGGCGCCTCCGTGCGCTACTCCCCCGGCGGCGAGGCCGTCCTCGACTCCTGGGGCTCCCTGCGCTACGCCGCCAACACCGCCTTCGCCGCGCTCTCCTACAGCGACTGGCTGACCGGCGACCCGGCCCGCAAGGCCCGCTACCACGACTTCGCCGTACGCCAGATCGACTACGCCCTCGGCGACAACCCGCGCAAGGCCAGCTACGTCGTCGGCTTCGGCGCCAACCCGCCCACCAAACCCCACCACCGCACCTCGCACGGCTCGTGGACCGACTCGATCACCAGCCCCGCCGCCAGCCGCCACACCCTGTACGGCGCCCTCGTCGGCGGCCCGAGCGCGCCGGACGACGCCTACACCGACGACCGGCAGAACTACGTCGACAACGAGGTCGCCACCGACTACAACGCGGCCTTCACCGGCGCCCTGGCCCGCCTCTACGCCGAGTACGGCGGCGCCCCGCTCGCCTCGTTCCCGACGGCCGAGCGACCGGACGGCCCGGAGATCCTCGCGCAGGCGTCGGTGAACGCGTCGGGGCCGAACTTCACCGAGATCAAGGCGTACCTGGTGAACAAGTCGGCCTGGCCCGCCCGCCCGCTCGCCAAGGCGTCCCTGCGCTACTACTTCACGCTGGAGCCCGGCGTGCCCGCCTCGGCGATCTCGGTGACCACCAACTACAACCAGTGCGGCGCGGCGAGCGGCCCGACCCGCTACGCGGGCGACGTCTACTACGTCTCGGTCGACTGCTCGAACACGGTGATCGCGCCGGCCGGCCAGTCGGCGTACCGCAAGGAGGTCCAGTTCCGCATCGCCTCCTCGGGCGCCTGGGACCCCTCCGACGACTGGTCCGCCCGCGGCCTGCCGACCGCCCCGGGCGCCACGCCGGTGGACGCGCCGAACGTGGTGCTCCTGGACGGGGGCGCACGGCAGTGGGGAGCCGCCCCGGACGGCACCGCTCCCGACCCGACCCCCACGCCAACCCCCACCCCCTCTCCGGGTGCGGCCTGCACGGTGGCGTACAAGGTCAACTCCACCTGGGACAACGGCTTCACGGCCGACGTCACCGTCCGCAACACCGGCACCACCGCCGTGGACGGCTGGCGCCTCGGCTGGAGCTTCGCCGGCGCGGAGAAGGTGAGCAGCGCGTGGAACGCGACGGTCACCCAGGCCGGGACGGCCGCGACCGCCACCGACGGCGGCCACAACAAGGCGATCCCTGCCGGCGGTTCGGCGTCCTTCGGCTTCCAGGCCAGCGGCAGACCGGCCGCCGCCCCCGCCGCCTTCACCCTCAACGGCGTCCGCTGCGCATGAGCGGGGGCTCCCCGCTCGGGAGGTTCAGACGACCTGCTCGGTGGGCCGCACGAGGATCTCGTTGATCGCGGTACGCCGGTTGCGCGTGACCATGTAGCGGATCGCGTCGGCGACGTCGTCCGCCTCAAGGGCCCCGAGCGGGGACCTGGAGGTGGCGTCCGGGGCGCCCGCGATCCCGCTCGTGGTCAGCTCGGTGGCGACCACCCCCGGCTCCACGAGCCCGACCCGCACATGGCGCTCGGCCACCTCCCGGCGCACCGCCTCGGCGAAGGCGCCCACGGCGTGCTTGGTGGCGGCGTACACGTTGCTCTCCGTCGAGGGCACCCGCCGCCCGGCGACGGAGCTGACCATCACGACGTCGGCCACCCCCCGCGGCCCCTCCGCGGCAGCGGACAGATGCGGCAGCGCGGCATGGGTGCAGGCGAGCACCCCGCTCAGATTGACGTCGACCATCCGCTGCCAGTCCGCCAACTCGGCCTCCATCACCGGCGCCCAGGACCCGGTGCCCGCGTTGTTGACCAGCACGTCGAGCCGCCCGTGCGCGGCCACGACCCGCCCGATCACGTCCACCGCCGCCCCGGTGTCGGCCAGGTCGGCCTCGTACACCGCCACCCGCCCGCCGATCTCCCGCGCCAGCTCCTCCAGCCGCTCCCGCCGCCGCGCCACCAGCGCCACCTCGGCCCCCTCCCGGGCGAACGCCCGAGCGGTCGCCCTCCCGATCCCACTGGAGGCCCCGGTCACGACCACGACCAGCCCGTCCATGCCCACGCCCACCACTCCCTCACCAGCGACGACACCCACTCCCGGCAGCCTCACACGGGCCACACGACTCCGCATGCCCCGGGACCACGCCGACCCCTTTCCGTGTGATCGCCGAGCCCGCCTAAACTGATCGGCATCATCTCAGCGGCCCGACGGGCTTCCTGATCCGTCCTGCCGGCGCAAGCGCGCCGACGCGGTCCTGGCCGGGATGCACCCGTCCACGGGCGAGCCGTCGTACGTCATCGTGGAGCTGAAGCAGTGGAGCGCGGCCTACCCGGAGGCCGACGAGCCGCTGCTGTGCCGGACCGTCAGCCCGGAGAGGGAAGCGGACGGTCCGGTTCGCGCGCCGTCAGGGGCTCTCGTGCGGGGTCGCGGCGCATGCGCGGAGCAGTGGTTCCAGGCGCAGGTGGGGGCCCTCGCGGTCGAAGACCTGGAGGGTGTCGAGGCAGGTGAGGAGCCAGCGGGCCTCGTCCTCGTCGATGTCGCCCCGGACCGCCACGGCCGTCAGCGCGCCCTCCCAGTCGAACGGGCCGTCCGTGTACTCCTCCGCCAGCGCCTGGTACGCGGTCGCGAGCAGGGGGTCCGCGTACAGGCCGGTGCCCCGGGCGAAGGCGTGGGCCCTGGCCCGGTCGGTGCGCAGGCCGGACAGGGCGCGCAGCGCCTCGTCGGGGTCGCCCAGTTCGCGGTGCAGCCGGTGGGCGTCGCCCACCAGTCGGGGCCAGCCGCCGGTCAGTTCGTGCAGCCGGTCGAGGCGGTCCTCCCGCTGGAACATGTCGACCCGCTGCACCCAGCCGCGCAGGCTGCGCCGGTCGTGGCGGCGCAGCACCACCGGGGCGGCCGAGGTGAGGTCGGTGCCGGTCAGCAGGGAGCGCCACAGGGCCAGCTGGGTGGTGTCGGTGACGAGGACGACGGCCCGGGTCACGCCCGCGGTGGCCGGCAGCAGCGTATCGGCCAGATCGGCCGCCTCCCGACAGGTCTCCGGCCGTACCGGGTCGCGATAGTTGACGAAGTCGCTGATGACGACGCGCCGTTCGCCGGGGCGCCCACCGGTGAGCTCGTGCTTGTAGACGCTGGGCTTGCCGACGGGGGGCAGCGCCCAACCGGCGATGCCCGCGGTGAGGGTGCGCAGGGTGTGGGCGACGTCGCCGACGCCGGTGGCCGGGCTGCCGAGGACGATCCTGGTCTGGTCGGTGCGCCGGCCGAGCAGGTCGTCCAGCTGGGTGTTGGTGAGCGGAGCGGGCCGGCCGTCGGGCAGCTCGGGACGGCCCTCCTGCACGATGCTCTCCTGGAGTTCGCAGTCCTCCTCGGCCCTGAGCAGGCGGGCCTCCACCTCGTGGGAGGTGCCGATCATGCGCAGCGCGTTGGGACCGCGCAGATGCCAGCCCAGGCCGTCGTGGTTGGGCGCGAGGATGCCGAGGCCGACCATCTCGGAGAGGTAGGCGCGGAAACCCTCGGTGTCGAGCTGCTCGAACCCCCGGCGCCAGTACGTCTCGCACTCCTCGCGCAGTTCGGTGTCGCTCAGCCGCACCTCCAGGCCGCGGTGACGGGCGTGGTAGGCCAGCACGTTGGCGATCACGTCGTAGCGGTGGTCGAGGCTGAGGGTGTCCTTGAAGGCCGCCGAGATGCTGTCACGGAGTCCGGCGTCCGACTCCACGACCTCGATGTCGGCGGGCTCCACCGGGTACGGAGGGCCCTCGGCGCCGCCGCGCCGCGCCCGTTTGCGGTGCATCAGCTCCACCAGCCGGTGGCCGAACATCTGCAGCAGGAACGGCTGGTAGGAGCAGTAGCCGAGGACCCGGTTGACCAGGTCCAGGTCCGCGAACTCGAAGCCGAGGGCCCGCATCGGCTCGACCAGCAGTTCGGCGGCGTACTGCGGGGCGAGCGGGCCGATCACCTTGGGGGTCTGCGCGAGGTGGCCGAAGGGCCCGTTGCTCGCGAGCTTGGCGAACCGCTGCACCGAGTGCAGCCCGGCGAAGACGACCTTGGCGTGGTCCTTGGTGTCGTCACCGAGGCCCTTGAGCTTCTTCGTCTGGTTGAACCGGGGCGCGTCCGCCTCGAAGAACTGGTCGCACTCGTCGAGGAGGATCAGCAGCCGGCGCCGCGAGTCCGCCCCCGTCCAGGTGCGGATGCCCGCGCGCACCCGCTCGGAGGTGTCGGAGACCTCCTTCGCGCCCCGTCGGCCCGGCGCCGGGGCCAGCACCTGCGCCTCGGTCAGCTTCCGGTCCAGGACGCTCCACAGCGCCTCCGGACCGAGCGAGCTGCCCTTGCCGATGTTCTCCTGGTCGAGGTTGACGTACACCGCCTGGTGGTAGCCGGGGCGCTGCTCCACGAACCTGTCCCCGGCGTCGGCGAGCAGCGCCGACTTGCCGAGGCCCCGGCCGCCGTAGATGACCTGGGTGCCGCCCGGGTCGATGATGCTCCGGCGCTCGTCGTCACGGCCGTAGAACATCTCGCCGCCGATCCGGCCGCGCTTCTCCCGGATGTACGGGTTGACGCCGGAGAACGGCAGCAGCGTCTGCGTGACCGTGCTGACCTGCCGGTCGCCGCGTGCCGCGAGGTAGGCGAGGGCGGCGTCGTCCACCACCAGCAGGGGCTGCAACCGGTCGGTGCCGACGGCGAGTTCCACGCGGGCCTCGCGGCTGAGCGTGCCGAAGTAGGCGACGAGGAGGCCCGCGCCGCTGGTGTCGCGCTCCGCGAGGCTCATGACCACCTTGGCGGATGGGCGCCCCCACACCATCAGCACCCGCAGCGTGCCGCCCTGCTCCCGGATCTGCGAGCCGAAGGCGGGCGCCTTCGCCCTGCCGTTGATCTCCACCTCGGTCGCTTCGAAGAAGCGGTACTCGCGCCTGCGCAGGTTCGGGGACCGCTCGTCGAGCGGCCTGGCGCTCTTGGCGTCGTAGCCCAGGAGCCGCAGCAGCGGCGGCAGTTGACGCTTGCCGGACACCTCGAGCCGGTCCTTCGGCTCGGTCGCGCCCAGTTCCCGCCACCCGTCGAGCGCGTCGGCCGCCAGCGCCGCCTCGTCGGTGGACAGCGCGCCGAAGTCGAGGACGGGAAGCCTCGGGTGCTTCGCACCGGACCGGACGAGGCCGACGAGGTCGCGGTCGATGCCGCGGGGCAGGCCGTCGGGCACCGCGGGGAAGAACTCGTCCAGGTGCGGCTCGGTGCTCTCGATCTCCGGGACGGGTTCGCCGATCTCCAGGAAGTAGACGAGGTCGGCGGCGGTGGCGAGGCGGCCGTCCCGGTCCAGGTGGCGCAGTACCTGGGCGCGGCCGTCCGCGGTGAGGTCGAGGGCGTCGAGCCGGGCCCGGATCCGGTCGGTCGCCTGCTGCCGGAACTCGGGCAGGTCGCCGCGGACGGTGTCCAGGGCCCGGCGCACGTCCCTCAGGTCGTGCGCCCCGGTGCCGTCCAGCCGCTCACGGGCGTCGGCCAGCAGTTCCTGCACGCGCAGGTCCTGATCGTCGGTGACGGCGCCGTCGGCCTGCGCGCGGTGCAGCTCGGCGACGAGGCCCTCCTGGACCTTGCTCAGCTCCGCGCGCCGGGCGGCCTCACGGGCGTCGACCTCCGCCGCGGCCGGCGGGGTGAAGCCGTCGGCCTGCGCGGCGGGCAGCAGCCCGCGGTCGGCCAGCTCGACGATGGTGCGGACCGCGGTGAAGGCGTCGTGGGAGAGCCGCTCGTCGAGCGCCTGCTGCCAGGTCCGGTCGACCGCGGTGAGCAGCCTCTCGAGTGGCGGCGGTTCGTCCGAGGTGTCGCACACCTTCAGCAGCTCCGCGTCGAGCACCGTCTCCGGGGTGAGCGAGCTGCCGAGCCGGGTGGCCGCGGTGTCACCGGCCAGCAGGGCGAACAGCTCCTCCATCGAGGCTCGCGCGGCCCAGGCCGTCGCGGCGGCGACGGTCCCCGAGCGCCGCGCCAGCTGTTCCAGCTCGGCGAGCACCGACCCCTTGCCGTCCAGCAGCGAACGGCGCAGGGAGGAGATCTCCTTGACCGCCCGGCTGCCGTCGGAGCGGTCACCGCGGCGGATGCCGTCGACCGCCAGGCACCACTCCTTGACCAGGCCGACGGCCCGCTCCACGAGATGCACCAGGTCCTGGCGACCGGAACCTTGCAGGGGCTTGCCGCTGGCCGAGCGGTGCCTGCGGTCCATCCGGTCGATCTCGTTGCTGACCTCGGTCAGCTTCGACAGTCGTTCGGCCGTCTCCCGCACCCGGTGGACCGCGTCGCGCTGGTCGCGGACCACGGCCGTCAGCAGCGTGCCGAGCATGCCTCCGTCGGGGGCCAGCCACCGCTTGGCTATCTCCGTCGCCCGCGCGAACCGCAGCCTCGGCGGCACGAGCAGCGTGCTGCACTGCTCGCCCAGCTCCTGCAGCCGGGACTCCGTCTCGGAGGCGTCGGCGATGACGACCAGCGGAGGTGCGGTCATCAGGGCGCCGCTGAGGGCGCGGTCGGCGACGGCGGTCGCGGTCTCGGCGAGCCGGTCCGGCAGCCGGGAGACCAGCGCCTTCAGCTGGGCGCCCGCCAGGTGCTCGCCGGTGATCAGCGCGATGCGCAACAGGGCGGGCAGCAGGAGGAGTTCGCTGCCCTCGGCGTCGCGGCCCGCGAGTCCGCCGTACTGCTGGAGCAGGCCCGTGGTCAGCCGGGCGCCCTGGCTGTCACCGGAGGTGAGCAGTGCCGCCGCGCCGGCCAGGCGGAGGGCCCCGACGTGCGGCTCGGAGTGGCCGCCGGCGCTCGCCACATGGTGGGCGAGTCCGAAGCGCCGTTCCACGACCAGCCGCGCCAGGGCCCGCTCGGCGGCGGTGCCGTCCTCGGTACCGTCGGCGTTGCCGGCCGTGAGCGCCCCCTGGTCGCTTCCGGCGGGGGTCAGGGGCCGTCCGTCGCCGGGGTCGAGCGGGCCGGGTGCCACCGGGGTGGGCGCGGCGCGCTCCGGTTCGCGGGCCGCTCCGGGCTCGGTGCCCTGCTCGGAGCGGTCGGCGCCCCCGCCCGTCGCGTCCCGTGCCGCCGGCTCGGCCACCCGTGCCGTCCCGCGCTCCCCGGGCACCTGCCGGCCGGCCGCCGTCCCGGTCCCGTGCTCCCCCAGCACCGCCCGAGCAGCCGTCTCGGTGCCGCCGGTCTCTGCCCTGGCAGCCGTCTCGGTGCCGCCAGTCTCCGCCCGAGCAGCCGCCTCGGTGCCGCCGGTCTCCGCCCGAGCAGCCGCCTCGCCGACGTCCGTCTCCGCGCACGCGCCCTCGTCGCCGCCGGCCGGGGGCTGTCCCAAGGCCAGTTCCGTGGCCATGACCGCCGCCATGGCGCACGCGGGCAGTACCCGCACGACCTCGTTCTGCAGCACCAGGATCTCCGCCGCGGCGTCCGCCTGCCCGCCCAGCCCGACGAGCCGCGCCAGGGCGGTGAGCGCGGCGGCCTCCTCCCGCTGCGGCTGCTCCCACACCGGTGCGTCCAGGAGACGCCGGGCGGTCTCGCGCGCGGTCTCGGCGGCAGTGGCGGCGGGGCTGTCCGGGCGGCAGACGACATCCAACAGGCCGCCCACGGTCCGGCGTATCCGGAGATCGTCCTCCCGCGCCGCCCAGTGTGCCGCCGCGGCGTCCGTCAGCTCCTCCAGGCTTCGGGACGTCCCGTCGATCCCCGCCGCGCGGAACACCTCCTCGGCCCGGTCGAACCCGCCCGCCAGCGCGGCCAGCGCGGCCAGGTCCTCGTCCTGCGGCCGGCGCCCGTCCGCCACCGCGTCCGCGACCTGTCCGACGGCCTGCCGGGCGAGGGCGAGGGCCGCTGCCAGCTCCCGGCAGACCTCGTCGGTCGCCGCCGACCCGTCGGTCCCGGCCTCGGCCGTCGCCGTCGCCGCGGACGCGTCGTCGGCGGCCGTACCGGGCGGCGGTTCCGGCGTCTCCGCGGCACCGGACGCGAAGTCCGGGTGGGCGGCCGTGATCGCTCGCGCCTGCGCACCGACGGCGGCCAGCCGGGACGCCTCGTCCTCGTCGGCCGTCGCCGCGAACCAGTCCTGGTCCGCGGCCCAGGCGAGCAGGTGGGCGTCGCCCACGGAGGCGTTGCACCATGCGAAGACCGTGGCCCGGACCAGCGCCGCGCCCCACCGGTCGACGGGGTCGGCGACCGTGTCGTCGCCGCTCCGCGCGAACACGTATGCGACCAGGTGCTCCATCACGACCTGCGTGAGGCTCCTGAGCCCGCAGGTGCAGGCGTGCTGCTGGGCGTCACGGCGCAGCCGGGCGAGCACGTCCTGGCACAGGGCATGACCCGCCCGCCGGGGCGCCGCCATGCGGATGCCCAGATCGCCGAGCAGCTTCTGCCGCCATCGCGAGGGCAGGGAGTTGACGGCGAGTTCCACCGCGCCGGACGTGAGGTCGTCCAGGGCGGTGAGGGCCGGTCGCGTGAGAGCGTTGAGGGCGGCGGCCAAGTCCGTGAGTTCGTCGGCCGAGACACCCGGCGGGGACAGCGGCGGCCCCGGCATGACGCGGTAGCGGTCGTGCATGTACGTGCACTCCGTTTCTCTTGCTGCTTGTGGGGGTTGCGGCGGAGGCGTCGAGACGCGGATCAGTGGCCGCGCGTGTGCTCGGTGACGAACGTGTAGCCGTACGGCAGTTCCCAGCCGTCCGCCTTGCCGAGCCGGCGGCAGTGCTCCCGAAAGGCCGTCCGCTGCCCGTCGCTGGGCGAGCAGCCCGGCCGCAGGCGGCGCAGATGGCCGGAGACGAACTGGGCGGCGAGCAGTTCCGCACCGCCCGGCTCCGTATCCGTACCGCCCCAGGGGCGGATCACCCGCCGTACGGCCGGGCGGTATCCGATCAGGGCGATGGCGGCCTGTCCGTCGCGTGCGGGGAAACGCGGCCGGCCCCGGGCGTCGCGGCTGCCGAGGGCCGGCTCCAGGACCCGTTGCGCGAGCAGTTCCGTCACCGCGGACTCCAACGCGGCCTGCTGCGACGGTGCCGGCCGGAGCCCGTAGGCGGCGTGCGGCAGGAGAGAGCGGTCGAGCAGGGCATGGCCGTCCAGGGTGAGCAGCCCGCAGCGGCGCACCGTGCGCATCACCAGCTGCCGGGGGCCGAGCCCGACCGCGCTGTCCCCGTGCCGGTCACTGCCCGGGACGTCCTCCCGGGTGAGCACGCGGGGGTCGTAGCGATGCCCTGTGACACGGTCGCCGACGCGCACGGGCTCCTCGACGGCGACCGTGGCCATGCGGATCACCCCGGCCCCGGGAGCCCAGCGCAGCTCGAGCAGCAGGCCGGGGAAGAAGGCGTGCGGCCAGGCGATCGGCGTCAACCGGTGCGTCCCGTCGCCGGGTTCGGCGGCGACGAGCTGAACCGCCTCCGCCTCCGCCAGGGTCTGCCCCGCGTGCTCGAGTTCGAGACGAAGTGCCGAACTCCGCCCCCGGGTCGGAGGCAGACGCCGTGCCACCGCCGGGTGGAGGGGGAACCAGGCGTGCGTGAGATGGGACAGCCGCAGAGGCGCCCGCCGGGCGACCAAGTCCGCTTCGTCGCAGAGCAGTTCGTCGGGGCCGATGTGGGCTTCGTCGGCGAGGGGGAGATCGACCGGGTCCGGCTCGGCTTCGGGCCGGGTCCCCAGCGGCGCGGGTGACGCGGACGGCGCGGATGACGCGGACGGCGCGGGTGACGTGGACGCCGTGGACGCCCAGCCGCGCCCGGCCGGGAGCAGGGGGTCGCCGGGGGCTTCCGCGTCTCCCGGATGATGGGATCGCCACACCCCACCCCCCTCGAACGCGTCGTCGAGCGTGATCCGGGAGCCGTTCTCGAAGAGGCCCTGTTCGCTGCCGTTCCGGACGACGTCGGCGAGAGCGATGTTCGCCCGGCACACCGCCGCGGCGTACCCCGTGCCGGCGAGTGGTTCGGCCGCCCCGGGGAAGCCGCGGAGCCGGGGTCCGACGGCCGTGTACACGGTCACGGGTGCGCCGAGCCCGTAGCGCCGCTGCCCCGGTACGGCCGCGTGTTCCACGGCTGCGGCGAGGGAGGTGAGGTCGTCGCCACCCAGTGGTCCGGTCTCCCGCCGGCAGGCCGCCAGGGCGGCCCGGGTCGTGGCGTACTCACCCCACATGCGGAGGAGGTCGCTGGACGCGAGGACTCCCCGCACGGTGTCGAGCAGACCGAGCAGTCCCGCGCGCAGGTCGTCGTCGTCCGTACCGCCCACCAGGTCGGCGAGGGAGACGGGGACGAAGGGGCTGAGCAACTGCTCTCTCGCCGAGGTCAGGAGGTACTCGGTGTAGGCCGTCGACTCGTCGCGCCGGGCGGCCTCGGGCGACGGGTAGCAGACGTCGACGACGACGTGGCCCGCCCCGTTGATCCAGCGCCCGCGGGCCCGTAATCGGCGCAGCTGGACCGGCGACAGGCTCAGGCCCGGGCCGAAGGCGTGGACGTCCGGTACCAGCAGTTCCCTGCGCCGGGGAGCGGCGCCGTCCCCCGGTGCGTCCGGCCCCTCGGCTCCCGCGGGCGCGCCCGACACCCAGGCCGGCACGTCGCCGTGGGCGCTCACGCCGGGATGCGCGCCCTCCCGGTAGACGATCTCGGCGAAGAGCGGGTCCGACCCGGTGGTGACGCACACCATGGCACCGACCGGGAGCACCGGGGCGCACGCGCCGAACGTGATGACCGGGAAGTCGTCCAGCCGCAGCGGGCTGCCCCCGTAGCCCTCACCGCCGAGGTCGTATCCGAAGTACACGGCGTTGAAGGCGACGGTGGTGTGCACCGGCGCCGGGCGCGCCGCGACCACGGCCTCGAGGTAGCGCCGCAGCCGCTCCCGCTCCGCATCGGGCACGGCGTCGTGGCCCTTGGTCATGACGGACGTCAGCAGGGCGTGACCGCCGTACGGATCGGGGACCGCTGTCCTCCCGGGTTTGCCATCCGTATCCGTTGCCGGAACACAGGGATCTCCGCCCATGGCACCTCCGCCGCACTACCGGCCCCGCCCCGCCTGGCTGTGACTGTTCGCGCAGACTATGCCCAGGCGCGGTCTCCTTGGGGCACTTTCACGACTTCGCGATCGTGACGGTCACACGACACCCACTTCCGCCGCGCCCGGCAGCCGCCCTGCGGGATGTAACGGGCCCCGCGCGCGGCGCGGGGAGAGCGCCGTCGCGGCGTGGGCCAGGGAGACCATCGTCATGTGATGGTGCCAGCCGCGGTACGAGCGGCCCTCGAAGTCGCGCATGCCGAGGTCGTCCCCGGCCTCCGCCAGGTCGCGCTCCACGCGTCGCCGGAGCATCGCGGTGCGGTACACGCTGCCGAGCCGGGACCGCGCGAGGTTGGAGAGCCAGAACTCGCTCGGTGACCGCGCGCCGGGAGCCGCCCAGGCCGCGAGCAGCAGGAGGTCGAGCGGCTCCGGCGGCTCCGGGCGGGCGGCGCCCCCGCACAGGGTGACGCGGGCGGCGCCCACCGCGGTGGCTCGCGTCGTGCCCGTCACGTGGTCGAACCACTCCACCGGCATGCGGCGCCCATGCAGCGTGGAGAGCAACTCCGCCGGGCCGGGCGGCGACAGGGTGACGGAGGACGGGTGGACGCGTACGACGAACGGGATCCGGCCGGCCACGAGGTCCGCGCACACCGGGTGGGGTGCCGTCTCCCGCAGGTCCATCACCACAGGACCGCCGCGCAGCCCCCACTCCCGGGACATCCTGCGCACCGAGTCGAGCCCGCACTGCTCGGGCGGGCGCGGCCCGACGTCGGCGGGGATGGAGGCGCGGCGGCGCAGGTCCTCCCGGTCCGTCCAGCACTCGGGCAGCGCCAGTTGCCAGTCCACGGGGCAGCTCGCGTCGTCCCAGGCCAGCCACACGCTCGCCGCCTTCTGGCAGTTGACGAGCCGGCTGGCCTGGGAGACCCACTGGCGCTCCACGCCGACCGAGTGCCGGCCCACCTTCGGGATCACGAGCGGCTGCACCACCCAGGCGCGGGGCCGCGCGCGCTCGTCGAGCAGTCTGGCCAGGTCGCCTCGGACCGGGCCGTCGTTCCAGGGTGACTTGCTGATGAACTGGTACAGGCTCTGCTCGACCCCGCTGCCCGCCCCCTGGGCGAGGGCGCGCATGGTCTTCTTCTCGCGCACCGCGAGCAGCCCGCGCACGTACAGCTCTCCCCAGCGCCGCTGATCACTGCGGGGGAGGGAGCGCAGCACCGAGAGGACCTCACCGGTCGCGCCGGGCGCGCTGCCGGAGGGACGGGAGGGATGGGAGGGAAGCGTGGGAAGGTCTGCTGCGGACACGGTTCGCCCTCTTCGCGTCGTCCGACCCTTGCCGAAGGACGATAGCCGGATCTCACCCAGAAACATAGCGAGCGTTCTCTTTGTTTTTCGGACAGACGTCCCCCCGGTCCCCCGGGGGGAGCTTTTCGATCAGCTGAAGGCGTCTGCGTGGGCGGTCGCCCACTGGCCGAAGGTGCGCGGCTCCCGCCCGAGCAGCTCACTCACCGTGGGCCGGACGACGGAGTCGTCCAGCTCGCCGTCCGCGTAGTAGCGGAAGAAGGCGTCGATGTACTGCGGCGGCACGGCCCCCTCCATCCGGGCCCTGGCCTCCGCGTGGGAGAGCCCCTGGAAGCGCAGCTCCCGGCCGAGGACCCGGGCCAGGACGTCCACCCGGTCCGCCGGCCGCAGCGGCTCGGGCCCGCTGATGGCGTGCGTGCGCCCGAAGTGGCCCTCGTCCAGCAGCACATGGGCGGCGACGGCCGCGATGTCGTACGGGTCGATCATCGCCACCGGGACGTCGGGGAACGCCGCCTCCACGACGTCCGACGCGGCCAACTGAGCCGTCCACTCGAAGGTGTTGGACATGAACCCGCTGGGTCGCAGAATCGTCCAGGGCACACCCGACTCGCGCACCGCCTGCTCGGACTCGATCATCATCCGGGAGATCGCGTTCTCCCGGACGCCGTCCGCCGCCGCGATGCTGGACAGGAGCACGACGTGCTCGACACCGGCCCGCTCCGACTCGGCGAGCACGCCGGGCATGTCCGCGTAACCGGGCAGCAGGAAGACGCCGCGCACCCCCGTGAGCGCGGGGCGGAGCGACTCGGGGCGGTCGAGGTCGCCGACGACCGCCGCCACGGACTCCGGCAGGGCGGATCCGGACGCCTTCCGCACCAGGGCGCGCACCGGACGGCCGGCCTCGGCGCACTGCCCGACCAGTTCCCGCCCGATGTGACCGGTCGAGCCCGTAACGAGAATCATCCCAACTCCCCAGTTTGTGAGTGTCATTGACGAACAGTGCGGAGCACCGGGCGGCACCCGCCCGGCGGGTCAGTCCAGGGCGAGCACGAGCCGGCCCCTGACATGCCCGGCCTCGCCGAACTCGTGTGCGCGGGCGGCCTCTTCGAGCCGGAACACCCGCTGCACCTCGGGCACCACGCGTCCCTCGGCCAGGAGCTCCGCGACACGGTCGAGGACGCCGGCGTCCGGACGCACGTAGGTGAACCCGGCCCGCACGCCCCGCTCCGCCGCCCGGGTACGGAACTCCGGGTCCTCGCCCTTGAGCGTGACGACGGTGCCACCGGTCCTGACCACGTCGAGGAGCCGGAGGAGGCTCGGGCCGCCCATGGGGTCCACGACCAGGTCGACCTCGCCCACGGCGTCCCGGAGCCGGTCCGTGCGGTGGTCGACGGCCTGCTCGGCACCGAGGCCGAGCACGAAGGCGTGGTTGCCGGGCGACGCGGTGCCGACGACCCGGGCGCCCGCGTCGACGGCCAGTTGCACCGCGATGTGGCCCACCCCGCCGGCCGCACCGGAGACGAGCACGCGCTGCCCGGCGGTGAGCCGGCCGTGCTCGAAGAGGCTCTGCCAGGCGGTGAGCCCGACCATCGGCGCCGTCGCCGCCAGGTGGTGCCCGAGGCCCGCGGGCTTGCGGCTCAGTTCGGCCTCGGGCGCCACGGCGTACTCGGCGTAGGCACCGGCCGGTGCGGGGAAGCGCGGCATGCCGAAGACCTCGTCGCCCGCCGCGAAGCGCCCGGCGTGCTCACCGGTGGCGACCACCGTGCCGGACAGGTCCCAGCCCGGTACGGCGGGAAACCGCGGCACGCCGACCCCCTGGCCGGCGCGGGTCGCCCAGTCGATGGCGTTGACCCCGGCCGCGCTCACCCGCACGAGGACCTCGTCCTCGCCGGGCTCCGGGACCGGCACCCGCGCGACGCGCAGTACCCCGGGGGCGCCGAAGCCGTCCATCACCACGGCGCGCATCGTCCTCGCCTGTTCTGTCACACCCGTCCTTCCCGCTCCGTTCGTGCCACGCCCTGGCGCCCCGATGCCGTTCGTGCCACGCCCTCCCGCCCCGATGCCGGTCACCCGCTCGCCGGCACCGAGGCGGCCTCGGAGTGCGGGGCGGGCCCGGCCACGCCGGTGACCGTGCCGGGCGCCGGCACCCGCAGGAAGCGGGTGGCCCAGGTGGCGGGCAGCGCGACGAGGCAGATGACGAGGGCGGCCAGCGGCACGTTCTCCGCGTCGTACGCGCTCACGGCCCAGCCGCCGACCGCCGCGCCGGCCGCGATACCGGCGTTGACGGCCGAGGCGCCCAGGGTCGCGGCCAGGTCGCCGCCGGGCCCCGCGAGGGAGATCACCCGCAGTTGCAACGAGGGCACGACACCGAAGCCCACGAGCCCCCAGCCCGCGAGCGCCAGCGCGACCAGCACCGGGTTGGAGCCGACCAGGTACAGCGCGCCGAGCGCGAGGACCAGGACGGTGTTGCCGACGAACAGGGTGGCGTTGGCGTTCCGGTCGGCGAACTTGCCGCCGACGAAGGTGCCCACCGCGCTCGCCACGCCGAAGATCAGCAGGAACCCGCTGATCGCGCCGCCGGAGATGCCGGTGACGTCCTCGAGGAACGGGGCGAGGAAGGTGAAGGCGGTGAACTGGCCGCCCATGACGAGCAGTCCGGTGGCGAGCATCGCGAGCACCGGCGGGGCGAAGGCGTACTTCGCCTGCGCGCCGAGCCCGCCCGAGCCGCTGCCCCCGACGGCGGGCACCGCCGCCAGCGTGGCGGCCAGGGCGAGCGCGCCCAGCACGATGACGCCGACGAACGCGGCCTGCCAGCCGGCGCTCTGCCCGATCAGCGTGCCCAGCGGCACACCCACCACCGTGGACACGGCGATGCCGCCGAACACCATGGAGACGGCCTGGCCGCGCCGTTCGGCCGGCACGAGCCCGGCGGCCACCGCGGACGCCACGCCGATGAAGAGGCCGTGGATCGCGCCGGTGACCACGCGGGCGACGAGCAGCATGCCGAAGGCGCCCGCGAACACGGCGAGCACGTTGCCCAGGATGAACACGGCGAGCGCCAGCCACAGCAGGAGGCGTCGGGGCAGCCGGATCGTCGCCGCGGTCATGACCGGACCGCCGAGGGAGATGCCGAGCGCGTAGGCGGTCACCAGGAGACCGGCGGTGCCCTCGGAGACGTCCAGGTCACCGGCGATCTGGTTGAGCACGCCGACGACGACGAGTTCGGCGGTCCCGATGGCGAACGCGCCCAGGGCCAGCGCGGCCAGCGCGTATCTGCCCCGGCTCGCGCCGGCCCCGGGCGGAATGTCGGTACCCATGACGTGCCCCCTCTTTCGGTGGTGTGGAACGCCGACCGGGACGGGACCGTCCAGGGGCGCCGTTCTCCGACGAGAGGGTGCGGCTCGATCCCGTGGCCCCCCTTGCCTCGATCAGCTTCGAGGCTGAGCCGACGGTGGGCCAAGAAGGGCCGGGTGACTTCCTGATGTCCACGGCGGAGGCCGGTGCGCCGGCGGGGGCGATCAGGCGCCGCGGTCGCCGTTCGGCCGGGGCAACTCGATGTCCATGCGGATCTGGGGGATGAGCTCGGCCCGGAGGATGCCGGGGAGCAGGTACCGCCACATGAGCATCGTCCGGCCGGGCAGGTCACGGCGCCTGCTGACCAGTTCGGAGAAGATCTGGATGCCCGTGCAGGCTCCGACGAGGTACTCGGCGACCTCCTCGGGCACCACCCCGTCGAGCAACTCCCCCGCGTCCGCGGCCTCTTGAAGTGACGGCTGGACGATCTGCGCCCAGTTGTGGAACGTGGAGGCGTCATGGACCCCGAACGTGCTCTGTTCGACGCCCAGTCGCACACCGGCGCGCAGCAGGGGGTCCCGCTGGAGCTGCCGGGCCCAGACCAGGGAGACGTCCACCACCCGCTGGACGCCCCGCGACGCGACGAAGGGCAGCACCGTCTCGGACTGGTGCCGCATCACCTCGAGCGCGAGTTCCTTCTTCGAGCCGAAGTGGAAGTAGATGGCGCCGGTCGTGCAGGCCGACCGCTCGATGATCTTGGTGATACTGGCCCCCGCGTACCCGTACTCGTCGAAGACCTCGGCTGCCGCGATCAGCAGCCGCTCACGGGTCTCCTGCGCGCGTTCCTGCATGCGCCGGGCCTCCACCTCGGGGGACGAACGATAGTCCGACGTTATACGGGACCGCCCGCCCCCGAAGACACCGCCCGGCACGGACCGCGGCCGACCGTCAGCCCTCCCGCGTGTGTAAGGCCACGAATCTCAGCTCCGAGGTGCAGCGGCGCCCCGCCTCGTCGGTGAGCCAGGTCTGTTCCGGGGTGGGCAGCATCTCGGTGAACACGGCCGTGGCCGACGGGTCATGGCGGGCCGGGCGGCGCAGGGCCTTGGCGAGGATCGTGACGTAGACCGGGCTGTCGAAGTCGAAGGGGAAGGGGCGCGAAGGCGGCGTCCGCGGCGGGCAGCCGCCAGGTCTCGCGGGCGACGACCAGGGGGAAGAAGAAGAAGCACCGGACGCAGACCCCGCTGCCGGAGCGGCGGAGCGGCCGGACCGCTCCCCCGCTCACCCGGCCCGCTTCGGCCCCGCTGATCACTGGGCCCCCGGATCGGTGGTGCCGAGGGCGGCGGGTGATTCCGCGTCGGGGATGAGGACGTGCGGGGTGCCGGTGCCGTCGGCGGGGACGGCCCACACGTCGGCGCGGCCCCGGCCGCGGGGCAGGGCGTAGGCCACGGTGCCGAGGTCGGTCCAGGTGGCCTGGTCGTCCACGCTGCGGGTCTCGGCGAGCGGCGTCACCCGGTGGGTGGCCAGGTCCAGCACGGACAGGCGCCAGCCTCGCGCGGGGTCGCCGTGGCGGGCGGACTTGAAGGCGATGCGGGTGCCGTCGGGGGAGAGCGAGGGGCACTCCACGTTGTCCCGTACGGTCCGCATGCGGTGGGTGGCCATGTCGCCGGAGACGAGGTAGCGGTGGCCGCCGGTGGACATGGTCGCGTAGAAGTGCCGGTCGTCGGGGGCAAAGGTGACGCCCCAGAAGTTGTGGTCGGCGGCGCGGTGGGGCCGGCCCGCGACGGTGACCGGCCAGTCCTCCAGGGTGGGGACCAGTTCCTGGGTGCGGGTGTCGAGGATGCCGGCGCGGGTGGAGAAGCGTCCTCCGTTGTAGGAGTCGCCGGTGACGAAGACGGTCCAGGCGGCCATCCGTCCGCTGGGCGAGAGCCGTGCCCGGTTGGGCACGCCGACCAGGGGAATCTCCCGGACGGTGCGCAGACGGGTGTCGAGGACCGCGAGCTGGTAGGTGGTCAGGCCGCGGTCGAGCCGCAGGCACAGCCCGGTGCCGCCGGCCGCGTACAGCCGCGCGCAGGAGAGGGACGAGACCGCGCGTCCGCCCGTCGGGGCGCCGGCCGGGACGGACACCAGACGGCCGTCGCTCCCCGGGGCGGTGCTGCGCGCCACGAGCCGTGGCCCGGGCGCGAGCGAGACGCTGCCGGCCGACGAGCGGACCGGGGCGGCGCTGTACCGGGCGCGGGCGATGGACAGGGTCGCCAGCACGGCCAGCGCGACGACGGCCGCCGCCCCCGCGATGACGCGTGCGCCGCGGCGGCTCATGCTGGTCCTGCCTTCTGGAGCGCGGGGCTGATCCGGTCGGCGCGGTCCCGCAGGAGGACCGCCGTGGCGGCGACGGCCAGCACCGTGGCTCCGGCGGCGCCCGCGGTCGCCGCGGTGGTGCCCCAGGCCGACCAGGCCAGTCCGAACGCCGCGGAGGAACCGAAGTAGGCGAGGGCCTGGACCGTCTGCACACAGGCCAGCCCGGTGGTGCGCAGCCCGGCCGGCAGGAGGGGGCCGGCCAGGGCCATCAGGACTCCGTCGGTGGCGGCGTAGAAGGCGCCGTAGCAGCACAGTGCCGCCACGGTCAGCGGTGCGCCGGACAGCGGACCGCACAGCAGCAGGTAGACGGCGAGGAGGGCGCCGTAGCCGCCCAGCAGTACCGTGCGGCGACCGTACCGGTCGGCGAGCGCGCCCAGCGGTGCGGCGAGGAGGAGGTAGACCAGGTTGGTGCCCACCGCCAGGAGCGGGAACCAGCCCATCGGCATGGACTGGCGCCGCATCAGCAGCAGGTGGACGAAGCCGTCGCCGACCGTGGCCAGGCCCAGCAGCCCGGCGGCGCAGAGCAGCCTGCGCAGCGCCGCGGTCCGCAGCAGCTCGCCCGCCTTCTTGAGGCTCGCGGCGCCGGGCGCGACGGGGCGCTCGTCGCGGTGGTCGCGGGCGAGCCCGGCCAGGGCGAGCAGTCCGGCGGCGGCGACGCAGAAGCTGGTGAGGAACAGGGCGTGGAAGGCGTCCGGGGAGGTCGTGCCGACGGCCGCGAGGACGCCGAGGGCGGCGAGCGGCCCCGCGAAGGCGCCCACGCTGTCCATCGCCCGGTGGATGCCGAACGCGCGGCCGAGGACGGATTCGGGGACCGACAGGGTGATCAGCGCGTCCCGTGGAGCGGTGCGCAGTCCCTTGCCGGCCCGGTCGGCGACGATGACCGCGCCGAGGGCGGGCACGGACGAGCCGGCGGCCATCAGTCCCAGCTTGGCCAGGGCCGAGATGCCGTAGCCAATCCCGGCGACGGCCTTGCGCCGCCGGGTCCGGTCGGCGGCGTACCCGCCGACCAGCCGGAGCAGTGCGGTCGCCCCGGTGTAGAGGCCGTCCATCAGGCCGTAGGCAGCCGGTCCCAGGTGCAGGGCGAGGACGAAGTAGAGCGGCAGGACCGCGGTGACCATCTCCGCGGAGACGTCGGTGAGCAGGCTGACCGCCCCGAGCGCCAGGACGTTGGGGCCGACCGCGGCGACGGTGCCGCGTACGCCCCGGCGCCCGTGGCCGCCTCGGGGTCGGTCGATGGTGGAGAGGTACACGGCCGGACGTCGCCTCCTCGGGCAGCGGTGGGAGCGGGGGCCGGGAGCGGGACGAGTGGGGAGTCCCGCTCCCGGCGTCGGCGGGGGGTCAGTTCTCGGTGATGGCGAGGTCGTCGACCTGGGCCTCGAAGAGGCTGCCCTGCCCGGCGTCGGCGGCCTCCAGGTACACGCGCACCGACTTGCCCGCGAACGCCGACAGATCCGCCGTACCGGTCCGCCACTGCCCGGCCACCTCACCGGCCGAGCCGGTCTGCTCGAACACGGTGGTGGGCGTGGTGCCGTCCAACACCCTGACCCGCAGGTAGTCGTCCGATCCGGAGTTGTCCCCGTTGGCCACGTTGTAGGAGAACCGCAGGGTCGGCGAACCGTCCGCCGGCAGCGAGATCGGCGGCGAGAACACCGTCGTCCTCCCCCCGTCCAGATCGTTGTCCCCGTACGCGCTCCCGGCCGCCGCGCCCGTGGCCAGCGCGTACGATCCCGACGCCGCCGCCAACTGCTTGACCTGATTGCTGTACGTCGACGTCGTCTGCTGCGCCACACCCCGCTCGAACACCCCCGACGTCGCCGTGTCCGTGCCCGCGGCGTCCACCCGCCAGCCCTTGTCCGACTCGAAGTCGTCCGCGAACACCGTCGTCCCCCCGCCGGGCTCCGTGACGGTCCAGGTGAAGGTGGTGGAGGCGGTCGCGCCGGCGGCGTCCTCGGCGGTCGCCGTGACGCTGGAGCTGCCGGCGGTCGTCGGGGTGCCCGCGATCTTCCCGGTCGCGGAGTCGAGGGACAGGCCGGCCGGCAGTCCGGTGGCGGACCAGGTGTACGGGGCGGTGCCGCCGGACGCCGTCAGTCGCAGGGAGTCCGGCCGGCCGCTGGGGCTGCTGTGGGGGCCGGGATCGGCGACGGCGAGCGCGGAGCCGGAGGTGGTCCAGGCGTCCGTGATCGGCGACTTGTTCGCGGCGCCGCCGAGCGCGGGCAGCCCGTACATGTCCTCGATGGTGCGCAGCACGTTGTAGTGGTTGATCTGCGCGCCGGACTGGTAGCCGGTCTTGACGCCGGCGCCGACGGCGACGGTGTAGATCTGGTTGACGGAGGTGAAGTTGTCCTCGTCGAAGGTGGCGAGCAGCAGGCTGTTGTGGGTCTTGGCCCACTGGGCGTACCCGTCGAGATTCTTCTTGATCCAGGTGTCGCCGGTGCCCACGGAGCAGTCGTGCATGTCGTCGCACATGTCGGGGATGACGAAGGAGACCGTGGGCAGCTTGCCGTAGTCACTGGGGAAGGTGGAGTACGGCACGTTGTACGCCGAGCCGCTGACGGTCGGGAAGTACGCCCAGGGGGCGTGCTTGCTCCGGTACTTGCCGCTGCTGCAACCGGTGTACCCGGCGCTGGGCAGGCCCTCGGAGTACCCCTTGAAGGTGCGGCCCGCGGTCAGGAGCTGCTGACCGAGGTTGCCGGTCCTGAACTGCGACGAGGGGCAGTCGTCGTTGGTGACGCCCTGCTGGGAGCCGGAGAACAGCGCGATGTAGTTCGGCTGGCTCGGATGGGTGATCCCGAAGGAGCCGGTGAACAACGTCCCTTGAGAGGCGAGGGAGTTGAGGTAGGGGGCGCTGGAGCCGCCCTTGATGGTCGAGTAGTTCTTGTTCTCGAACATCACGACGACCACGTGGTCGAACTGCGGTACGGCCGAGGCGACGGGGGCGTCCCCGAGTGCGCCGGAGCCGGCCGCCCGGTGCGGCGGGAGCAGGCCCGTCGCGGTCACGAGGGCGACGGCCGAGGCCATGGCCAGGGTTGCTGTGCGGGAGGGCCGCATGGTTGGTGACCTCCTCAGGAGGGGGGAAGGAAGCGAGGTGAGCTGTGGTGCGCCGCCGCCGGGCGGAAGGGGAGGGCGCGGGTCCGGAAGCGCGGATCGGCTTCGACTATGCACCCCCGCCGGTGAGCCGGATGGCCATCCGTCGCCAGTAACCAGAACCGGCCAGGGCCCGTGGATCCGGTGCCCGTACGGTCCCTTCGTCGACCGCCGCCACCGAGGGGGCACCTTTGCGGCACGGGCGGTGGACATGCCAATATCGCGCCTGCATCCGCCGAAGGTGCGCGGATCTCCCTTCCCGCACCCGCACACGTCCGCACCGACGTGAGGGACCGCCATGAGCGACGACGACCTGTCCGCGCACCTGTGCCGCCTGGGTCTGACGCCCCCGGAGGCCGCCACCTACCTGGCCATGCTCCACACCGGCCTGACCCACTCCTCCGGCCTCGCCGAGCACCTCGGCCGGCCGTTCGCGGAAACGGCACGGCATCTCGGCCGTCTCGGCGAGATCGGGCTGGTCTCGGCGCGCGGGCCCGACGGCGACGAAGCGGTGCCGGTGGATCCCGCCATCGCCCTGGACCACCTCTCCCACGCCAGGGCGGCGGAGCTCCAGCGGGCCCACGCGTCGGCGGTCAACGCCTACCGCGACTACCGGCGTTCGGTGTCCCCGCAGGCCACCGAGGACCTCGTCGAGGTGGTGACCGGACCCCGGATCGTCGACAGGATCCTGCACGTGGAGGGGGCCGCCGACGCGCAGGTCCTGCGGTTCGACTCGCCCCCGTACCACGTCCCGGCGGGTGCCAACCCGACCGAGCTGGGCAATCTGCGGCGCGGTGTGGAGTACCGGGTCGTCTACTCCAAGTCCGCCGTGCAGAACCACGCCTACTACGCCGACAACATCCAGCCCTGCATAGCGGCCGGCGAGCACGCCCGCGTGCTGCCCACGGTGCCGGTCAAACTCACGGTCTTCGACCGGCGCCTGGCCGTCGTCTCGATGTCCTTCGTCGAGGCCGAGGTCAACGACTCCCTCCTCGTGGTACGCCCCTCCAGCCTCCTGTCCGCCCTCACCGGACTCTTCGAGACCGCCTGGCGCGCGGCCTACCCGATGCACTTCGGCGACCGGGTGCCGCCCTCCCTGCGCGCGCTGCACCTGCGGATCCTGGAACTCCTCGGCACGGGCGTGACCGACGACACCATCGCCCAGTTGCTGGGCATCAGCCGGCGCACGCTCTCCCGCAACCTGGAGCAGCTCAACCATCAGGCCGGAACCAGCAGCCGCTTCCAGCTGGCCCTGTACGCGGTCCGCAACGGGTGGATCTGAGGCGGCGCGGAACCCGTCGCGGCGTCAGGGGTCAGCGCCGGCGCCGGCGCCGCGAGGAGGGTCTCAGTCCGTGATCGAGGCGCGGAAGCGGTAGCGGTCGCCGCGGTAGATGGCGACCGTCAGCTCCAGGGGGCGGACGTCCTGGTTGTACGCCAGTTGGGTGGCGACCAGGACCGGGGTGACGTCGGTGATCTCCAGCAGCTCGCGCTCCTCGCCGGTCGGCTGGCGGGCCTCGACCGAGTAGTCGGCGACGCGCGGGAACTGACCCGGCGTCGCGGTGCGCAGGGTGGCGTAGAGCGAGGCGGTGGCGAAGTCGGTGTCCGCGAGCCGCGGACACAGCGCGAGTGGCAGGCGGTTGTGCTCGACGACGACGACCAGCTCGTCGAGGAAGCGCAGCCGCCGCATCTCGAACAGGGGGGCGCCGGGAGCGACGCGCAGGTCCTCCGCCTCCTGGACGGTGGCCGCGCGCACGCCGGAGGACAGCACCCGGGTGCGGGTGGACAGGCCGTGGCGCAGGGCGTAGTCGGCGAAGCCCTGCACGGAGCGGCCGGGCGGGGGCGGGGCGGCGGCGGGGCCGGACGCCTCGCGGTCCTCCGCGCGCCTCGCCTCGCCGCCGTCGCCGCCGTCGCCGGTGAGGAACCAGCCCCGCGCCGGTGATGACTCCAGCACCCCCTGCTCGGCCAGCTCGGCGAGCGCCGAGCGCATCGTGACGCGCGAGACGCCGTACCGGGCGGCGAGCACGCGCTCCGAGGGGACACGGTCGCCGGCCCGGCCGCCCCCGGCGGCGATGTCGTCCGCGAGGCGCGCGGCGATCCGCCCGTACAGCGGGAGCGCGTCGGCGTCGAGGAGGCCGGGGGAAGGAGGGGGCGGCTGCTCGGTAGGCATACCAGAAGCATACCAGTTGCTCGTCATTGACGACCAGTATCAGGACCAGTATGGTCGCGGCAGGTCAGAGCACAGACCAGCCCTCGATGCCGAGCAGCTCAAGGAGCCCGCGTGACCGCCCCCCTCAGCCCCGCCCCGTCCGCCGCACCCGGCGCCGAGCACACCCTCCGGGAGATCGCCCAGCAGCCCGAGCTGTGGCGGCGGGTCGACCGGGCCGTGGCCGAGGCGCGGCCGCGCCTCGGCGCGTTCCTCGGCCCGCTGCTGGCCGACCCCCGGCTGCGCATCGTGCTGACCGGTGCCGGCACCTCCGCCTACGCGGGGGAGATCCTGCGCGCCGCGTTGGCCGGGCGCACCGGGCGGCGGGTGGACGCGATCGCCACGACGGACATCGTCGCCGACCCGTACGGCTGCCTCGGCGAGGACCTGCCCACCCTGCTCGTCTCCTTCGCCCGGTCCGGCGACAGCCCGGAGAGCACGGCCGCGACCGAGATCGCCGACGCCCTGCTCGGCCGGTGCGCCCACCTGGTGGTGACCTGCAACGCCGAGGGCGACCTGGCGCGCGCCCACCGGGACCGGGACGGCTCGCACGTGCTGCTGATGCCCCCGGCCGCGGACGACCGGGGCTTCGCCATGACCTCCAGCCTGACCTGCATGCTCCTCACCGTCTCGCTCGCCTTCGGCCATCTCCCGGCGGGCGGCGCGGAGCCGCTGGCCGCCGCGGCCCGGGCCGTGGCCGAGGGGGAGCTGGGCGAGCGCGTCGACGCCTTCGCCGCCCATGCCGCCGACCGCGTGGTCTATCTGGGCAGCGGCGCGCTGAAGGCGCTGGCCGGCGAGTCGGCGCTCAAGCTCCTGGAGCTGACCGGCGGTGCGGTGGCGGCCTGGGCGGACTCCTCGCTCGGCTTCCGGCACGGGCCGAAGGCGCTCCTGACCGACCGCACCGCGCTCGTCGTGTATGTCTCGAACGACCCCTACACCCGCCGCTACGACCTGGACATCCTGACCGAGATGCGGGCCGCGCTGCCCCCCGGCCGGGTGGCGGCGGTGGCCGGGCGGGCCGACGGGCTGCCGGCCGAGGACACCTGGCTGCTGCCGGGAGCGGAGGACGCCGACGACGCCGCGCTCGCCCTGCCGGCCGTGGTGTGCGCGCAGCGCCTCGCCCTGCGCGCCTCCCTGGACCGCGGGATCCGCCCCGACAACCCCTTCCCGGACGGCGAGGTCAACCGCGTCGTGCAGGGCGTCACCGTCCACCCGCTGCTGCCGTGACCGGCCCGGCGGCGGGCACCGCACCGGACACCCCCGCCCTGTTCCTCGGGGTGGACGGCGGCGGTACCAAGACGGCCTTCTGCCTGGCCGACGCGGCCGGCACGGTGCGCGCCCGGTTCACCGGTCCGGGCACCTCTCCCGCCGACGCGGCCGGCGACGACGGCTCGTACGGCGTCCTCCCCGTCCTGGCCGCCGGGGTGGCCCAGGTGTGCGTCGAGGCGGGCGTCGACCCGTCGGCCCTCGCGTACGCCTTCTTCGGACTGCCGGCCCACGGGGAGTCCCGCGCGCTGACGGCGGCCCAGGAGGCGCTGCCCGGCCGGCTGCTCGGACACGACCGGTACGGCGTCGGCAACGACATGGTCTGCGCCTGGGCGGGCTCGCTCGGCCTCGGGCCCGGCATCAACGTGATCAGCGGCACCGGTTCCCTGGCCTACGGCGAGCGCGCGGGCGCCCCGGTGCGCGTCGGCGGCTGGGGCGAGCTGTTCGGCGACGAGGGGTCCGCCCACTGGATCGCCGTGCGGGGCCTGAACGCCTTCACCCGCATGAGCGACGGGCGGCTGGCTCCGGGACCGCTGGCCGGCGTCCTGCGCCGCCGCCTCGGGCTCGGCGCCGACCTGGACCTGGTGGGGCGGGTGCTGTACGGCGGCCTCGGCCGGGACGGCGTCGCGGCACTCAGCCGGTGCGTCACCGAGGCCGCGGATCTCGGCGATGCCACCGCGCGCGCCATCCTCGACGCGGCCGGCCGGGAACTCGCCCTGCTGGCCGCCACCGCCCGGGAACGACTCGGCTTCGCCGCCGGGGAGCCGGTCCCGGTGTCGTACTCCGGCGGGGTCTTCGGCGCCGCCCGCGCCGCTGCCGCCTTCCGGACCGAACTGGCGCGTCTGAACCCGGACTTCGACGTACGGCCGCCGCGTTACGAGCCGGTGGTGGGCGCCGTCCTGTACGCCGCGGCCCTGGCCGGCACCCCGCTGGGCGAGGCGGCCCGGGCCGCCCTCCCCTCCCCCACCGGCACACCCTGAGCGCCGCCCCCGCCCCAGAGATCCCCTCGCACCAGACCTCCGCCGAAAGGAACCCCGAGATGTCCGACCGCCGCGTGCTCGTCCTGATCGGCGCCGGCAGCGCCGTGTTCACCCGTGGCCTGCTGGCCGATCTGATCACCGCGGACGACCTCGGGTCCTGGGAGATCCGCCTGGTCGACGTCGACGAGGAGGCGCTCGGCGTGGCCGAGCGGCTGGCCCGGCGGATGGTCGAGGCACAGGGCGCCGGGGACCGGATCGGGGTCCGCGCCTCGGCCGACCGGCGCCGCGAACTGCCGGGCGCCGACTACGTGGTGACCTGCGTCGGCGTCGGCGGGCGCCCCGCCTGGCAGCGGGACCACGAGATCTGCCAGGAGCACGGCGTGTACCAGCCGGTCGGCGACTCGGTGATGCCCGGCGGCGTCTCCCGGCTGCTGCGCACCGTCCCCGTCATGGTGGACATCGCCCGGGACGTGGCCGAACTGGCCCCGGACGCCTTCTTCTTCAACTACAGCAACCCGATGACCGCCAACATCCAGGCCATGACCCGCCACGCCGGTGCCGCGCCGGTCGGCCTGTGCCACGGCATGCACCACGTGCAGCGGGAGCTGGCCGCCTTCGCCGGGCTGCCGTTCGAGGAGACGTCCACGCTGTACGCCGGCATCAACCACCTCACCTTCATCTACGACTTCCGGCACAACGGCCGCGACGCCTGGCCCGGCGTGCGGGCCCGGATGGAACGGGAGCTGGCCGAGCCGGCCGACCCGGCGGACATCGGCGCGATCTGGGAGAACGGCAAGGCGTGGCACAACCCGTTCTCCTGGGAGATCTTCCGCCGCTACGGCGCCTACCCGGCCGCCAACGACCGGCACGTGGTGGAGTTCTTCCCCGAGCGCTGGGCGCACGGCGACTACTACGGCAAGAAGCTCGGAGTCGACGCCTTCTCGGTGCCGGAGATCCTCCAGTGGGGCGAGGACCGCTACCAGGGCATGCGGGCGCAGGCCGAGGACGGCGCCCCGCTGGACGCCGCCGCCTTCGAGAACTCCACCGGTGAGCAGGAGCAGCTCATCGCCATCATCCGGTCGATCACCTTCGACCGGCGGCAGATGTTCTCCGTCAACGTGCCCAACCGGGGGTCCGTGCCGGGCCTGCCGGACGAGGCGGCCCTGGAGATCCCGGCCGTCGCGACCGCGCGGGGGCTGCGCCCGGTGTCCGTGCCGGACCTCTCCGCGCCGCTGACCTCGATCCTGGCCCGGCGGCTGACCTCCGTGGAGCTGGCCACCGAGGCCGCGATGAAGGGCGATCGGGAGCTGGTGGTCGAGGCGATGATCGCCGACGGCGCGGTCACCGACCCCGACGCGGCCGCCGCGCTCACCCACGCGCTCCTCGACGCCCAGCGGGCGTTCCTGCCCCGGTTCGCCTGATCCCTGTCCGCAAGAGCCCGAAGCCTGGAGCCTCCCTGTGAAGATCGCCCGCATCCGCCACCAGGGCCGGGTGTCCGCCGCCCGGATCGAGGGCGGCACCGCCCACCCCGTCGTCGCCGAGGACGACCGCTTCATGGCCGACGCCGTCCGCGACCTGATCGCCGACGGCACCGCGCACGAGGTGCTGGCCGCCGACGTGCCGGGAGTGCCGCTCGCCGAGGTGGAGCTGCTGAGCCCGCTGGCCGCACCGCAGAAGATCGTCTGCATCGGCCTCAACTACGCCGACCACATCCGCGAGACGGGCCTGGACACCCCCGAGGTGCCGCTCGCCTTCGTGAAGACCGCGCACTGCCTCACCGGCCCGACCGACCCGATCCGCGTGCCGCGCGGGACCACCGAGCAGCTGGACTGGGAGGCCGAACTCGCCGTCGTCATCGGGCGGCCGGCCCGCGACGTGCCGGTGGAGCGGGCGATGGAGCACGTCTTCGGCTACACCGTCGCCAACGACGTCTCCGCGCGGGACGCCCAGTTCTCGGACGGCCAGTGGTTCCGGGGCAAGAACTTCGACGACTTCTGCCCGCTGGGTCCGTGGCTGGTCACCAGCGACGAGGTGCCCGACCCGCAGGCCCTGGCGATCGCCGCCCGGGTCAACGGCACCACGGTCCAGCACAGTTCGACCAAGGAGATGATCTTCGGAGTGGCGGAGACCGTCTCCTATCTCTCCCGCTACCTCACCCTGAACCCCGGCGACGTCATCGCCACCGGCACCCCGCACGGCGTCGGAATGGGCCGCACCCCGCAGCTGTGGCTGACCGACGGGGACGTCGTCGAGATCGAGGTCGAGGGCGTCGGCGCGCTGCGCAACACGGTGCGCGTCACCGGCTGAGGGCCCCGCACCGCTTCCCCACCCGCACTCGCACCCGCACCAGGAGGACCGCGATGAGCATCGCCGACGATCCGGACCGCGCGCCGGCCCGTTCCCACCTGTACGCCATGGGCCTGACCGACGAGGACATGCGCCGGCCCACCGTGGGCATCGCGTCCACCTGGACCGGCACGATGCCCTGCAACCTCACCCACCGCGACCTCGCCCGGCACGTCGCCACCGGCGTCCGCCGGGCCGGCGGCACCCCGATGGAGTTCAACTCGATCGCCGTGTCCGACAACCTCACCATGGGCACGCCGGGCATGCGGGCGTCGCTGGTGAGCCGGGAGGTCATCGCGGACTCCATCGAACTGATGGGCCGCGCCCACGGGTTCGACGCCCTGGTCTGCATCGTGGGCTGCGACAAGACGGTGCCCGCGGCCATGATGGCCATGGCCCGCCTGGACGTCCCCGCCGTGCTCCTCTACAGCGGCAGCATGATGCCGGGCCGCTGGCGCGACCGGGACGTCACGATCCAGGACATGTGGGAGGCCCTGGGCGAGCGGGCGGTGGGCCGCGTGAGCCAGGAGGACGTGGACGACCTGGCCCGCAGCGCCTGCCCCGGCGCGGGCACCTGCGCGGCCCAGTACACCGCCAACACCATGGGTACCGTCGCCGACTTCCTGGGCCTCGCGCCCTTCGGCGTGGGGGACGTGCCGGCGGTGGCCGCGGAGAAGCAGGCGGCGGCCGAGCGGGTGGGCGAGGTGGCCCTGGACGTGCTGGCGCGCGGGGTGCGCCCGTCGGACATCCTCACCGCCGACGCGCTGCACAACGCGATCGTGTCGGTCGCCGCGATGGGCGGCTCCACCAACGCGGTGCTCCACCTGCTGGCGGTGGCCCGGGAGGCCGGCGTGGAGCTGGCCATCGACGAGATCGGCGCGGTCTGCCGCCGCGTGCCCATCGTGA
The DNA here is from genome assembly GCF_043202555.1 of Streptomyces sp. NPDC048182. Classification (NCBI taxonomy): domain Bacteria; kingdom Bacillati; phylum Actinomycetota; class Actinomycetes; order Kitasatosporales; family Streptomycetaceae; genus Streptomyces; species Streptomyces sp. NPDC048182. The sequence continues at coordinate 340,691 of NZ_JBIDAQ010000005.1, forward strand.
CCGGCCTCAAGCCGTCCGGGCCGCACACCGCGGTCGACCTGTGGCGGGCCGGCGGCACCTCACTGGTGGCCGCCCGGCTGCTCGCGGCGGGGCTGCTGCGCGAGGGGGCGGTCCTGGTCGACGGGCGGTCCTTCGCCGACGTCGCCGCGGGTGCCCGGGAGACGCCGGGACAGGAGGTGGTGGCGAGCGTGGCCGAGCCGGTGAAGCCGCCGGGTGCGCTGGCGGTGCTGCGCGGTTCGCTGGCGCCCGACGGCTGCGTGCTCAAGCTGGGCGGCAGGCCCGACTTCCGGCGCGAGGGGCCGGCCCGCGTCTTCGACTCCGAGGAGGAGTGCTTCGCGGCCATCCAGGCCGGCGTGGTCCGCGCCGGGGACATCGTCATCGTGCGCTACGAGGGCCCGGCCGGCGGTCCCGGCATGCGGGAGATGCTGTCCATCACCGGCGCGCTGGTCGGCCAGGGCCTCGGCGACTCGGTCGCGCTGGTCACGGACGGCCGGTTCAGCGGCGTCTCGCACGGCCTGGTCATCGGCCACGTCGCCCCGGAGGCCTTCCAGGGCGGGCCGATCGCGCTGGTGCGGGACGGGGACACGGTGGTCGTCGACTCGGCGGCCGAGACCCTGGACCTCCAGGTCGGCGACGAGGAACTGGCCCGGCGGCGCGCGGCCTGGCGGCGCCCGGAGCGGCCGGCCGAGCGGGGCGTGTTCAGCAAGTACGTCGCGACGGTGGGCTCGGCCTCGGACGGGGCGGTCACCGTCTGACACCGGCGTACCGGCGCACCGGCGCACCGACGAACGGGGGCACGAGGAAGGGGCGGGAGGCGATCGGTCGCCTCCCGCCCCTTCTCATCGGGCCCGGGTCACTGCTCGCGCATCCCCCAGGGAGAGCCGTAGTCGGCGAGCAGGTCGAGGAACGGGTCGGCGGGCAGCGCCTCCGGGCCGAGGACCCCGGTCCCCCGCCACACCCCGCCGGCGAGCAGCTCCAGGGCGACGACCGGGTTGAGGGCCGTCTGCCAGACCACGGCCTGGGAGCCGTACTCGGCCATCGACCAGGCGTTGTCCACCACGTGGTACAGGTACACCTCGCGCGGCGCCCCGTCGCGCACGCCCTTCACCCAGGTGCCGGCGCAGGTCTTGCCGCGCATCCGGTCGCCGAGTCGCGCGGGGTCGGGCAGGCAGGCCGCGACGACGTCGCGCGGGGAGACCTTCACCCCGCCCACCTCCACCGGCTCGGTGCGGTCCAGGCCCAGCTTGTGCAGGGTCCGCAGCACCTCGATGAACTCGGCGCCGAGCCCGTACTTGAAGGTCACCCGCTCCGCGTCCACCCACCGCGGGACGAGCAGCACCTCCTCGTGCTCCACATTCACGCACTCGACCTCACCGATGCCCTCGGGGAAGTCGAACACCTCCGGCTCGGAGAACGGCGGGGTGGTGTACCACCCGCGCTCCCGTTCCCAGACCACCGGCGGGTTGAGGCACTCCTCGATCGTGGTCCAGATGGAGAAGGAGGGGGCGAAGTCGTACCCCTCCACGGTCAGGTCGGCGCCGTCGCGTACGCCGATCTCCTCGACGCGGTCGAAGAGGTGGTCGGCGGCGTAGCGTGCGAAGACGTCGGACAGGCCGGGCTCGACGCCCATGCCGACCAGGGCGAGCCGGCCCGCGCGCTCCCACTCCTCGGCCAGGGCGAACTGCTCGTCACCGAGCTTGACGCCGGTGCGGGCGTACGGGTCGCCGGGGTGCGGCCGGGACAGGGACATCGCCATGTCGAGGTAGTGCGCGCCGCCGGCCAGCGCGGCCCGGAAGAGCGGCATGACGAAGCGCGGGTCGGTGGCGTTGAACAGCACGTCGCACCGGTGCTCGGCGAGCAGGGCGCGCACGGCCGCCTCGTCGGAGGCGTCGACCCGGGCGGCGGTGAAGCGCGGGTCGCCGGTGGAGGCCGCGGCGGCCTCGGCGCGCTCGGCCACGTGGTCGGCGACGACGCAGGCCTCGAAGAAGGGGCGGCGGGCGGCGATCCGGGCCGCGGCGGTGCCGACGCCTCCGGCGCCGACTAGGAGGATCCGCATGGGGTTCCTGTTCTCTGACTCGGACGTTCGGGTTCGGGAGAGGGCTGGAGACGCCACTGGGGGGTCAGCGGCGGTGGACGGGGGCCGGGTCGGCCGGGTCGCGGTTCAGGCGGCTCGTCAGGAGGCGGTGGACCGGCTCCGTCCCGGGCCCGCGGTCGGTCAGGTGCCACAGGGCGCCGCCCCGGCGCAGCACCAGGTCGGTGCGTCCAGGATCGTGCCGTACGGGAGTGGCCGCCAGCGCGGTGACCGTGCCGGTGCCGGGCAGCGGGAGCGGGCGGGGCGGTTCGGCGCCGGCGCGTGCGGCCAGGGGGCGGGGGCGCACGGCGAGGAGGCCCGCGTCCCCGTCCGCCAGCAGGACCAGCGGGCCGTGCGCGCCCCAGGCGCAGGCGGCGTGCGCGGCGCCGGGCAGTTCGGTGCTCCGGCCCCGGGGATCGGTCCAGCGGGCGCCCTCGGCGGAGTACGCCAGGGTGGCGGGGCGGTCGGCGTCCGGGCCGGCCGCGAGCAGCACGGTGCGCGGCGGCTGCGGCGGCACCGGCGGACCGGCCGGGGACCAGGTGAGCCGGGGGTAGCCGGCCGGGTCGGCGCGGTGCGGCCGGACGGGCTCGCCGTCGGCGGGCGCGAGGGCGGTCCACAGCGCCCCGTCGGCGGTCTCGGTGAGTGTCGGGTGCGGGCCGAGCCGGCCGGGGGGCGGGTCCTCGGGGGTGAACGCGGCCTCGGGGCTCCAGCGCAGGCGGTGCGGGTCGGTGCCCGAGCGGGCCAGGACCTCCAGGTGGTCGGGTCCGTTGCGGCTCTGCAGGACGCGGACGTCGTCGTAGCGGCGGCCGGCGGCGAAGCGCAGGGCGCCGCTCCACTCGCCGGGCGGCGGGGCGCCCTCGGGGGTCGCCGCGCCCTCGGGGTCGGTGTTGTGCCAGAGCACCCACAGGCCGTCGCGTTCGTCGCAGAGCACCAGCTCCAGATTGCCGCGCGCGCCGTAGCGGCCCTGGGCGAGTCCGAGGCCCCCGCGGGACGGGGGCGGCGCGGCGTCGGTGAAGGGCGGGGAAGGGGCGAGTGCCATGGTGGGCACATTGGCACGGCTCGGAATGCGCGTCAATGAGCACACTCGCGCAAAAATGAGCAGCACCGCTTGCCGTGGTGGCGCGGGCGGCCGAGACTGGGGCCCCGCCGCGGTCGGCAGCGGCGGCGCCGAGCCCCCGAGAACGGAGCAGCCGCGATGCCCCGACGCATCTCCCCCGCCCACCTGCTGGTCGTCGGCGCGACCGGCGCTCTGCTCCCCGCGGTGCACGCGGTGACGGACCGGGGCGACCGGGTCACCGCGCTGGCCAGGACCGCCACCACCCTGGCCGACCTGGAGCGCCGTACGGACGGACGCGCCCGGCCGTTCCCCCGGGACGTCGGGGCACCGGGCCTGGAAGCGGCGCTGGCGTCGGCCGCCCGGGACGTGCCGTTCACCGGCGCCCTGCTCTACTGCCCCTTCGCCGGCCCACCCGCCGTACGCACCCTGGTGCGGGCGGTGCCACCGGGGCGGCCGGTGGTCCTGGTGCTGACCAGCGCGCACGCGGCGCCCGTGGGGCGGGAGTCCGCCACCGGCCCCTGGCACCCCGCCGAGCTGCCGCCCGAGGCGCGGCCGGCCCCCGACTGCCGCCTGCTCGTGCTCGGATGGCACGAGGAGGGGGACGGGGCGGGGACGGGCGCCCGGTGGCACACGCCGGAGGAGATCTCCACCGCGGCCCTCGACCTCTGGGACGCCGGGCGGGCACGGGACGCCGTGCTGGGCACCCTGCGCCCCTGGGGTGCGCGCCCGGGGAGCGGGTGAGCCGCGTCCGCGTAAGGTTTCCTGGACATCGGCAGGCGTCTCCGCACGAGGTGCCCGGAACGAGGGGGCGAGGAACGGATGCTGGGCGCCGAACGCCGCAACAAGCTGCTGCGGATGGTGGGCGAGGCGGGTGTGGCGCAGGTGGGCCTGCTGGCCGAGCGGCTCGGGGTGAGCCCGTCCACCATCCGGCGCGACCTGTCCCACCTCCAGGACCAGGGGCTGCTCAACCGCACTCACGGCGGCGCGGTCGCCCAGCAGCCGGCGGCCGACGGCGGGGGTGAGGAGCCCGACCGCCCCGCCCGCAGCGATGTCGCCTCCTGGGAGAAGCGCCAGCTGGCCGAGGAGGCGGTGCGCCACCTGCGCCCGGGCACCACGGTGCTGATCACCGGCGGCACCACCACCGCGATGCTCGCGCCGCTGCTGAGCGCGGTCCCCGACCTGACCGTGGTCACCAACTCCCTGCACCTGGCGGGCGAACTGGCGCACCACGAGAGCGTGACCACGGTGGTCCTCGGCGGCTACCTGCGGCACCGGGAGATGTCCCTCCTCGGCCACCTGACCCGGCAGGCGCTGGAGGAGCTGCACATCGACGAGGCGTATGTCGGCGCCTACGGCATCAACGCGGCCGGCATCAGCGGCGCGCACGTGGACGAGGCCGAGACGGACCGCTGGCTGCTGTCCCGGGTGCAGCGGGTGACGGTGCTGGTCGACGGGTCCAAGTTCGGCCGCTCCGGACCGGTGCGGGTCGCCTCGGCGGCCCGGCTGCACCGGGTGATCACGGACGCCTCGGCGCCGGAGGCGGAGGTCGCCGCGCTGGCCGCGGCCGGCGTGGACGTGATCAGGGCCTGATCAGGGCTCCGGCACGGCCGGATCACGGCCTGCCGGGCAGCCGTCCGGCGCTCCACTCCACCCACACCTCGTCCGGCGCGACGCCCCACTGTGCCGCCAGTACCCGCCCGGCCGCCTCCAGCGCGGCCTCGGTCGCCGGCGCCGGCCGCGCCGAGCCGTGCACGACGGCCGTCGGCCAGGCCGCGACCGGGCCCTGGCCGGTCACCGTGGCCGACACCGCGGTGAGCGCCGCCACCACCCCCGAGCCGGGCAGCCCCAACTCGTCGGCGACCGCCCGGCACAGAGCCGTGAGCCGTGCCGCGTCGCGCTGCGCGTCACCCGTCCCGGGCGCGCTGACCTGGATGACCGGCATGTCTCCCACCTCGCCTCCCGCCCCCGTCGAGGGGCCTTCGGATGCGCAGACGCTAGGTGGCCCGGGGAGCAGGGTCAAGGGAAAACGAGCAAAAGAAAGCATGACGTGCTTGTTATTGACTGGTCTTGGCGGGAGGGATAGAAAGCAGTCACGCCGGCTCCGACGGGGCCGGACACCCCCGCATCCGACATCGGGAGGACTGCGCCAATGTCTGTCACCAGGCGCGCACTGCTCGGCGCGGCCGTGGCCGGAGCGGGCGCCGTCGGCTTCGCCCGCCGCTCGGGCTTCACCCCCTCCGCCACCGGCAGCGCGGGCCCGGACACGCTCACCTTCGCCCTGTGGGGCACCGAGACGGAGACGGCCGTCTTCCACTCGCTGGCCCGCGCGTACGAGCAACGCAACCGCGGAATCCGGGTGGAGATCAAGAGCGAGCCCTACCAGCAGATGTACACCAACATGGACGCTCTGCTGGCCGGCGGCCGGGCCCCCGACCTGTTCCGCTGCGACTACGCCAACCTGGGCATGTACAGCGCCAGCGGGCAACTCCTGGATCTCTCACCGTACTTCAGCGAGGGTGAGCGATCTGCCTTTCTGCCGGCCCTGTGGAAGGCGGTGTGCCACGAGGGCCGCCCCTACGCGGTGCCGCACCAGACGGACACCACCGCGGTCCTGTACCGCAAGGACATGTTCGAGCGGGCCGGCATCACCGAGGTGCCCACCCGGCTCGAAGACGCCTGGGACTGGGCCGAGTTCGGCGACGTCTGCGCAAGACTGCGCAGCAAGCTGCACGGGGTGTACCCCTTCACCTACGGCTGGCAGCAGGCGGGCGCCTTCCGCTGGCTCTCCTGGCTCTGGCAGGCGGGCGGCAGCCTGCTCACCCCCGACCTGAAGGCGCCGGCCCTGGAGTCGGCGGCCGGGCTGAAGGCCCTGCGCTTCACCCAGGACTTCTTCCGCCGGGGCTGGGTGCCGCCCAACAGTTCCGTGAAGACCGCGTCCTTCCCGGACTCGCTGTTCACCGCCGGCACCACCGCGATGGCCTTCGCCGGCGACTTCCTGCTGCCGAACATGGTGGCCGGCCTGGACGAGGACCTGTTCGGCGTCACCTACCAGCCCCGCGACCGCCGGGCCGCGACCGACCTCGGCGGCAACGCCGTGGTGGCGACGCACTCCACGGAGAAGCCCGAACTGGCCGCCGACTTCCTCAAGTTCCTGGTGAGCGAGGAGAACATGCGCCGCTTCTGCGAGCAGTGCGTGGTCCTGCCCACCCGCAAGGAACTCCTGCAGAGCCGCCTCGACTACGCGGTGCGCCCCGATCTCATGCCGGCCTTCGCCGACCAGGCCACCACCCTGACCCCGGCCATGACCGCCGAGATCGCCGTGCCGTTCTTCGGCCGCGTCAACGCCGCGCTCCAGGACGAACTGGAGGCCGCCTTCGTGAACGGCAAGCCGGCCGAGGCCGTCCTGCGGCAGATCGCCGACGCCACCCGCGCGGCGCTCGCCGCCCAGTGAACTCCTCTCCTCCCCGCCACGGAGCTGCCATGGCCACCCTCACCACCACCGCCGCCCGCACCCCGACAGCCGGGCGGCCGGCACCGCCACCGGGCCGCCGACCGGGCCGGGCGGCCCGGGTGCGCGAGTCCCTCGGCGCCTGGACGATGCTCGCCCCGAACCTGACCCTGGTCACCGTCTTCCTGCTGGTGCCGCTGGTCATGGCGTTCGTGCTGAGCTTTCAGTACAGCACCGGCCTGACCTCGCCGACCTGGGCCGGGCTCGCCAACTACCGCCAGCTGGTTCAGGATCCGGTGTTCTGGCAGACCGTGGGCAACACGGCCGTCTTCTGCGTGGCGACCGTTCCGGTGGAGATGGCCCTCGGCCTCGGCCTGGCCCTGCTGTTCGACTCCGTGCTGCCGGCCCGGCCGCTGTGGCGCACCCTCGTCTACCTGCCGATGGTGATCTCCGGCGTCGCCACCGCCCTGATCGGCACTCTGATGTTCGACGAGAACATCGGCCTGCTGAACAAGCTGCTCGGCACGGTCGGCATCGACGGGCTGCCCTGGCAGACCGACGGCACGGCGGCGATGGCGTCGGTCGTGCTGATCACCCTGTGGATGCGGGTCGGCTTCAACATGGTCATCTACCTGGCCGGCCTGCAGGGCATCTCCCCCGAGCTGTACGAGGCGGCCCGGGTGGAGGGGGCGAGCTACTGGCAGCGGCTGCGCGACATCACCGTGCCGATGCTGGGCCCGTCCACCTTCTTCCTGCTGATCATGAACGTCATCTACTCGTTCCAGGTCTTCGACACCGTCTTCGTGATGACACTCGGCGGCCCCGGCCACGCCACCGACGTGATGATCACCTACGCCTACCGCAACGGCTTCGAGGGCCGCCAGCAGGGCTACGCGGCGGCGATCGGCATCGTGCTGTACGTGCTGGTCATGGCGTTCACCGCGCTCCAGTGGCGGTTCAGCCGCAACCGGGACACCGTCGGCTGACCCCGAGCGGCCGCCACCTCCCCAACGGCTCGCCGTCCACAGCCTCTTCCGAAGGGCTCCCGCATGTCCACCACCACCCTCACCGGGCCCGACACCCGGCACCTGCTCCTCGTCCGGCAGCGGCGCGCCAAGCGCCTGAAGTGCCTGCGAGTGGCCGCCGCGGCGCTCGTCGGGCTGGCGATGGCGCTCCCCCTGTACTGGATGCTGCTGACCGCCTTCTCACCCCTGTCCGACCTGCACTCCACCCGGCTCAGCTGGTGGCCGAGCACCTTCACCCTGGAGAACTTCCGGACCGTCTTCGCCTTCCCGGTGTGGACCTGGGTCATGAACTCCACGGTCGTCACGGTGTGCGTGGTGGCGATCACCGTGACCGTCAACCTGCTGGCCGGCTACGTCTTCGCCAAGATGCCCTTCCGGGGCCGCGACCTGGTCTTCCTGCTCCTGCTGAGCACGATGACCGTGCCCGTGCAGGTGCTGATGGTGCCACAGTTCAAACTGGTCAGCGCCATGGGCATGTTCGGCAGCTTCTGGGCCGTGATCCTCCCGTCCTCCTCCACCGCCTTCGGCATCTTCCTGGCCCGCCAGTTCATGCTCGGCATCCCCGACGAGATCCTGGAGGCGGCCCGGGTGGACGGGGCGGGCCGGATCCGCACCTTCGTGACGGTGGTGCTGCCGCTGTGCAAGCCGCTGATCGCCGTGCTGTCGCTGCTGACCTTCCTCTACCAGTGGAACGACTTCGCCTGGCCGCTGACCGTCCTGAAGGACACCCGGCTCTACACGCTGTCCGTCGGGATGCAGTTCGTCAACGGCGAGTACACCGCCAACTACGGCGCGATCATGGCGCTCGCGCTGCTGTCCGTCCTGCCCATGGTCGTCATCTTCCTGTGCTTCCAGAAGTACTTCGTCCAGGGCTTCGCACGATCGGGAATCAAGTGATGAGCACCGTCCACTACCTCAGCACCCTGTCCTTCCCCGACGCCTGGCTGGACCGGCTGCGCGAGCGCCACCCCCGCCTGGAGGTCACCCAGATCACGGCGGACAGCGCGGCCGACGTGCCCGCGGAGGTGTGGGCCCGGACCCAGGTCCTGCACACCGGCGGCGTCTTCCCCGGCGCGGGGCAGGCGCCCCGCCTGGAGTGGATCCAGCTGGACACCTCGGGCGCCGACCACCTGAAGGACACGCCCGTCTGGCAGCTGCCGGTCCCCATCACCTCCATCGGCGGCATCTCGCCGGTGCCGATGGCCGAGTACGTGCTGATGATGGTCCTCGGCCTGGCGCACCGCCTGCCTCGGGCCATGGCCGTCCAGCGCTCCGCCGTCTGGCCCTCGCTGGGCGAGCGCTGGGACACCCTGATGCCCCGCACCCTGCGCGGCGCCACCCTCGGCGTCATCGGCTACGGCCGCATCGGCCAGGAGATCGGCCGCCTGGCCCGCGCCCACCACATGGACGTCCTCGGTCTGAAGCGGCAGCGGACGGCGCGCGCGGGGGCGTACTTCGGCGCGTCGGCGCGCGACGAGGCCGAGGCGGAGATCTACACACCGGACCGGCTGCACGACTTCCTGGCCCGCTGCGACTTCCTGGTGGTCACCTGCCCGCTCACCGAGGAGACCCGCGGCATGGTCGACGCGGCGGCGCTGGCCGCGCTGAAGCCGGGCGCGATGGTCGTCAACGTGGCGCGCGGCGGCATCGTGGACGAGGACGCGCTGCTGCGGGCCCTGCGCTCGGGCCATGTCGCGGGCGCCGCGCTGGACGTCTTCGACGAGGAGCCGCTGAGTCCGGACAGCCCGTGGTGGACCGAGCCCGGTGTGCTGCTGACCCCGCACGTGGCGGGCTTCGCGCCGGACTACGCGGAGCAGGTGCTGCGGCTGGTCGGCGAGAACGTCGGGCGGCACCTGGCCGGCGCGGACCTGCTCAACCTGGTGGACCGCGGCCGTGGCTACTGACTTCCTGCTCGCGCCGCAGCGCCACCACGCCGTCCTGGACCGGCTGCGCATCCGGGGCGCGGTGAACGTGGTCGAGCTGTCCCGGCTGCTGCGCATCAGCCCCTCCACCGTCCGGCGCGACCTCAGGGACCTGGAGCTGCAAGGGCTGCTGCGCCGGGTGCACGGCGGGGCGACCGCGCTGGCGGAGTCCGTGGAGCCCGACCAGCCGGCCCGCGCGGCCGAGCAGCCCGAGCAGAAGCGGCGCATCGCCGCCGCCGCGCTCTCCCTGATCCGGGACCGCAGCACCATCCTGATCAGCGGCGGCACCACGACCGAGGCGCTGGCCGGCCGGCTGACCGAGCGCCGGGACCTCACCGTCGTCACCAACGCCCTGCCCATCGCCCGCATCCTGTCCGCCACCGCGTCCGTCGACGTGATCGTGCTCGGCGGCGTGCTGCGCCACCGCGAGCAGTCGCTCCTCGGCCACCTCGCCGAACTCGCCCTGGCCGAGCTGCAGATCGACCAGGTCTTCAGCAGCGCCTACGGCCTGGACGCGGCGGCCGGGCTGACCGGCGCCCACGTGGACGAGGCGCAGACCGACCGGGCCCTGCTCGGCGCGGGCCACGACATCGTCGTCCTCGCCGACGAGTCGAAGCTGGGCCGCCGGGGGCCGGTGCGGCTGGCCCCGCTGGGACGGGTCGCCACGCTGGTCACCGACGCGGCCCCCGACCACCCCGTGCCGGCCGCGCTCACGGCGAGCGGCGGCCGGGTGCTGCCCGCCTGAGCACCGCCCCCCCCCTCACGTACCCGTCGAGCGGAGACACACCCCCATGCCCCTGACAGCCACCCCGCACGTCGTCGGCCTGGCGACGCGGTCCGGCACCGCGGCCCTGGCCTTCAACGTGATCACCCTGGAGCACGCCGAGGCGATAGCCGCCGCCTGCGAGCGCACCGGCCGGCCCGCCCTGCTCGCCGTCAGCCACAACGCGGTGCGCCACCACGGCGACGACCCGGCCGCCCTCGTCGCCGCCTGCGCCGCCGTGGCCCGGCGCTGCCGCCTGCCCCTCGCCCTCCATCTGGACCACGTCGAGGATCCGGAACTCGCCCTCGCGGCGCCCGGACTGGGCTGCACGTCGGTGATGTTCGACGCCTCGAAGCTGCCGCACGGGGAGAACGTGGCCGCCACCGCCGAGGTGGCCGCCCGCCTGCACACCCGGGGCGTGTGGGTGGAGGCGGAGCTGGGCGAGATCGGCGGCAAGGACGGCGTGCACGCGGCGGGCGCCCGCACCGACCCGGCCGACGCGGCGGCGTTCGTCGCGGCGACCGGCGTGGACGCGCTGGCCGTCGCGGTCGGCAGCTCGCACGCCATGACGACCCGCACCGCCCGCCTCGACCAGGACCTCATCGCCCGGCTGCGCGACGCGGTGGACGTCCCCCTGGTGCTGCACGGTTCCTCCGGCGTCCCGGACGAGGAGCTCCTCGCGGCGGTCCGCAACGGCATGCGGAAGATCAACGTCGGTACGCACCTCAACACGGCTTTCACCGGGGCGGTACGGGAGACACTCGCCGCCTCCGACCGCGTGGACCCGCGCGGCTACCTGGCCGCGGGCCGGGCCGCCGCGACCGACGCCGCCGCGGAGCTGCTGGCGCTGCTGCGCCCGCGCACCTGACGCCACCCTCACGCACCTGACCAGAAAGGCACGACCATGCCCCCCGTGGACGACCCCCGACAGGTCCTCGCCGACGCCCGCGAACGCACCCTCGAACGCGAGGGCATCCCCATGTTCCTGGCCTTCCAGAGCGCGGACCCCGTCCCCGCCGCCGAGGAGCCCGTACGGGCCGAGGGCGGCGCGCTGGCCGAGCTGCTGACCCACTACCGCGCGGAGCTGGCTCCCGATGCCGCGGACGACTCCGAAGAGGCCCTGATCGACGTCCTCCAGGTGATGGCCGTCGCCCACTTCACCGGCGCGCGCGACGAGCACGAGGAGCAGCGATGACGACCACCCCCGCCACGGCAGCCTTCACCGTCCACGAACGGGCCTTCCGCGAGGGCCGCTTCCTGCGCGTGGTCAACTACCACAACACGCCGCACGCCGACACGGAGAAGGTCCGGGCCGAACTCAAGGCGCTGGCCGCCGAGTTCGACCCGGTCACCCTGGCCGACCTGGACGCCTTCCGCACCACCGGCCGCTGGCACAAGTCCCGCCCGGGCGTCATCCCCGTCTTCTACGAGGGGTACCGCAACAACGCGGAGGTGGCGGCGCCACTGGCCGAGGAGGCCGGCCTGACGGCCTGGTTCTTCGTCTGCACGGCCTTCCTCGACGTGCCGGTCGCCGACCAGTACGACTACGCGAACGCGCACAACATCGACCTGGTCCCCGAGGACCGGCGCGGTGAGCGGCTCGCCATGACCTGGGACGAGGTGGCCGGCCTCAGCACCCGCCATGTGGTCACCCCGCACACCGCGAGCCACGCGAGCGCCGCGTCCCTGACGACCGAGGAGGCGATCCGCGCGGAGGTCCTGGAGCCCAAGCGCCGCCTGGACGAGGTGACCGGTCAGGACTCGGCCTGCACGGCGTTCCTGTGGGGCACCCCGTACGGCCCGCATCCGCGGGTGGACGCGGCCGTACGGGAGGCGGGGTACCGCTACCAGTTCAGCAACACGATGGTGCAGCACCTCGGCTGACCGAGCCGGTTCAGATCCGCTGCACCATGGTGTTGGCGAACAGGTACCGGTAGCCGGCGTCGGTCAGGGCCCGGTCCGGGCCGGTGCCTCCGGTGTAGGAGGTGCCGGCCAGCCAGGCGGTGCAGGCGGCGTCGCCGCCGGTGGCCGCGTCCATCAGCCGCTTGGGGTCGGTCACCTCGCGCCGCACGTCCTGCGGCGTCACCACCCGCTCGGCCAGCTCGTGGGAGGCGGTGTGCGGGGTGACCACGTGTCCGCGCCGGTGCAGGTCGGCGATCTCGTCCCAGGTCATGGCGATGCGCTCGTCGCGCGGGTTCTCGGCGACCAGCTTGATGCGGTGAGCGAGCGCGAAGTCGTACTGCTCCGGCACGGGGGTGTCGAGCCAGCCGGTGCAGACGAAGAACCACCCGACGACGCCCGCCTCCTCGCAGGCGGCGGCGGCCACCTCGTAGTTGTCCCGGTACCCCTCGTAGAAGACGGGCAGCAGCGGCTGCCGCTCCTTGTGCCAGGCGCCGGTACGGGTGAGCCGGTCGAGGTCGTCGAGGGTGACGGTGTCGTACCTCTCGGCCAGCTCCCCCAGCTCGGTGACGAGCTCCCCCCGCATGCTGGGCGGGGTGTTGTGGTAGTTCATCACCCGCAGGAACCGCCCCGCGCGCAGGTCGTCGGCGACGGCCCGGTGCCGGCCCCCGCTCCTCCCGGCAGCACCAGGACCCTGAGCCCCGCCCTTCAGGGACGCGTACGCGACGGCCTGGAGCGTCTCGATCACCGCGGCCTCGTCATCGGCCCCGTCGGGGTGGAGCTGCTCCCGGTACGCCTCGAACAGGCCGGCGAGCCCCTCGTCCCCGCCTGCGGCGGCACCGCCTCCGCTGCCCCGCGCATCCCGCAACGACACCACCATCGGCACCCCCTTCCGCCGCGCGACCAGCTCCCGGCTGGCATCGAGGGCGAGGTGGGCGGGACTGGACTGGACAGGCATGGAGGCTCTCCGCGATGCGACGGGTGCAGGTTTTCCCCACCCTGGTACGCCCCGCCCGAGGCAAGCAATATCGCGCAGAGATTGCACGGTATTGCTCATTCGTCGGTGCCGCGCGGACGCCGGCGCCGGGCTGGGCTCTGCCCCTGGAGCCGAGGGTGACGGGCGGCTGCCGGGCCCGGTGTTTGCCGGCGGGATGAGCGGTCACAAGCGGGGTGCACCGAGAGCACGGCGAGAAAGGGAGTGGCGCGAATGGCCGCCAACGAGAAGGCCCAGGCGAAGTCCGAGCAGGTCGAGGGCAAGGTCAAGGAGACCGCCGGCCGTGCGGTCGGCAATGAGCGCCTGACCGCCGAGGGACGCGCCGAGCAGTCCACGGGTGACGCCCGCCAGGCGAAGGAGAAGGCCAAGGACGCCCTGCGTCCCTGACTCCGGACAGCCGCGCGCATCCGGACCTCCGTCCCGATGCGCGCGACAGGTCCGACATGTGGCCGGGGGCGGGCCGGCATCAGCTGGTCCGCCCCCGGCCGCACGCGTGAGCGAGCGGGACGGTCCCGCGGTGACCTCGGCATGGATCGGCCGCCGAGTCAGCCGTCGCTTCCGGAGCCGTGCTCCTCCACGGCGTGCGAGTCGGTGAGGGTGAGGGCGCCGGCGGTCGCGATCAGGCCGACCACGGCGGCGAGGACGGCGTAGGTGATCCGCTCGCCGTGGAAGAACGACCGCACGAGGTCGCCGCTCCAGGCACCGGCGGGCAGCCGGGTGGTGACCAGGGCGGCGATCATGGTGCCGACCACGGCGGTGCCGACGCTGGTGCCGACCTCCTGGGCGGTGTCGTTCAGCGCCGTGCCGATCGAGGTGCGGTTCTCCGGCATCGCCTCGACCAGGGCGACCGCGCAGATCGTCATGACGGTGCGCAGGCCGACGGTCATCACGACCATGCAGACGGCGATGGCGGCGTACCCGTGCTGCACGCCCCAGGCGAGGCCGGCCAGCGCGCCGGCCAGACAGGCCGCGCCCACCAGGCAGGCCACTCGGTGGCCGAACCGCTTCGCGAGCCACTCCGACAGCGGCGTCGCGACGAGCATGGTCGCGATGATCGGCAGGTTCGCCAGACCGGCCCGCACGGGGCTCCACCCGTAGGCGTACTGGAAGTGGAGGATGAGGCCGAACATCACGCCGGCCATCGCGATGGACGTCCCGGTCTGGGCGATGGACGCGCCGCGGACGGTCCCACTGGCGAAGATCCTCAGGTCCAGCATGGGCGCCGCGCTGCGGCGCTCGTGCCGGACGAACGCGGCGCCCGCGGCCACGGCGCCGAGGACCGACACGGTCGTGGTCGCGGAGAGCCAGCCGTGCTCGACGCCGCTGGTCAGCGCGTAGCAGGCCAGGCCGATGGTGAGGACGCTCAGGGCGGCGCCGGGCAGGTCGAGCCGGTCCCCGGTGAGGTCCTCGCGCCGGTCGGCGGCGACGCCGAGCCGCACGCCGACGGCCGCGATCAGCGCGATCGGCGCGTTGATCAGCAGCAGCCACTGCCAGCTCACGTGGGCGAGCGCGGTGCCGCCGAGGAGCGGGCCGAGGACGAAGCCGGACATGCCGACGACGATCATCACGGTCATCGCGCGCATGCGCAGCGCCTGGTCGTCGAAGAGCCGGAAGACCAGCGAGTTGGTGATGGGCGCCATGGCCGCGGCGGCGACGCCGAGTCCGGCCCGCAGCGCGACGAGCTGCGCGGTGGAGTCGACGGCGACGACGCAGAGGCTCAGCAGGCCGAACACGGCGAGGCCGACCAGCAGCACGCGCCGGCGTCCGAGGCGGTCGGCCATCGACCCGGCGGTCAGCAGGAGACCGCCGAACGTCAGCGAGTAGGCGCCGGTCACCCACTGCAGGGCGGTGGTGCCGCTGCCGAGGTCCCGGCCGATGGTGGGCAACGCGATCGACAGCAGCGTGTTGTCGACCATCTCGACGAAGAAGGCCAGGCAGAGCGCGGCCAGGGGGATCCACGCCGCGCGCAGCGACGGGTAGGTGCGGGATGAGAGGGGCTGGGTGGTCGTCGTGGTCATGGCCGGCCTCCTTGGCTAGAACGTCGTTCGATGATGGAACATGGTTCTAGAGTAGAACATCGTTCGATGCTGGCCAAGCTGTGATTGGATGAGGGACATGACGCCCCCGCGAACCCGCCCCGCCGGCGGACCTCCCCGAGGACGCAGGCGCGCTTCGCACTCTCTGGAGGCCGTCCTCACCGCGGCCGTCGCCCTTCTCGACGAGGCGGGCGGCCCGGCGCTGACCTTCCGCGCCCTGGCCGCCCGGCTCGGCACCGGGGTCGGCACCATCTACTGGTACGTCGCGAACAAGGACGAGCTGCTCGACCGCGCCACCGACCACGCGGTCGGCGGGATCCTGGCCGCCGTCGAGGCGCAGCCGGACAGCGACGACCCGATCGCCGACCTGCGCGCGATGGCCGTCGCGCTCTTCGACGGGATCGTGGACCGGCCCTGGCTGTCCGGGTACTTCATGCGCAACACGGACGTCCAGGGCAACTCGCTGCGGCTCTACGACAGGCTCGGCCGGCAGACGCTCCGCCTCGACCTCACGCCGCGCCAGCGGTTCCACGCCGTCTCGGCGATCACGGGTGTCGTCGTCGGCACGGCCGCCGACCTGGGCGTGGAGATCCCCCAGGAACTGCTCGACGGCGAGGTGGACCGCGACCAGTTCCTCGGCCGCTTCGCCGAGACGTGGCGCTCGCTCGACGCCGCGGAGTTCCCCTTCGTGCACCAGATCGCCGACGAGTTCGCCGGACACGACGACCGCGACCAGTTCCTCGCCGCCCTGGACCTCACCCTGGCGGGCCTGCGCCTCCAGGCCGGGGCCTGAGCTCCGCGCGCCGCGGTGCCGCCCCAGGCGTCCGCGCCGGACAGGCGGGCACAGCGGCCGTCGTAGCCGAGGCCGCGCCGCCGTCGTCGCCACTCTCGGCGAGGGCCACACCGAGCTTCGGGGCAACGGCATGCGCACGGCGGTCCCCCTCGACCGGGGCATGGGGCGAACAGATGTGGCCCGGGCTGCTCCGCGCGGACAGGGGCACTGGTCAGCGGAGAGAGGAGCAGGGCGGAGCCGCAGGTGAGTCCGCTCCTCCCACCCCACGGTCAGGACGCTCACACCGTCCTGCCATCGATGGCACGACTGGCTGGAAGGCTCGGGATGACAACCTATCTGCGCAGCGACGAGTTGGCCGACCTCACCGTTCACGACCAGGCCGGCGAAAAGATCGGTCTCGTCGACCATGTCTACTGCGGTGACGACTCCGGACGGCCCACCTGGGTCACCGTGAGCACCGGGCTCCTCGGGTTGAAGGAGACCTTCATCCCCCTTGCCGGCGCGCAGGCTGTGGGAGAGGAGCTGCGGGTCCCGTTCTCGAAGGACCTCATCAAGTCCGCCCCGTGCGCGGACACCGACGGCCTCCTCACCCGCGCCGAGGAAAGGCGCCTGTACGACCACTACGGTCTGCCGCACCACGAGCTCGCCGACGACGCGGTCGGACTGTCGGGCACCGACCCGTACGACGCGTCGCCGGGCGCCGTCGAGAGCGTCGTGAGTGATGACGGCGAGACGATGGTGCGCTCGGAGGAGCGGCTGCACGTCGGTGCCGAGGAGCAGGTGGTCGGCACGGCACGGTTGAGGAAGGTCGTGGTGACCGAGCATGTGACCACCACCATTCCCGTCAGCCACGAAGAGGTGCGGGTCGTGCGCGAGCCCGTCCGCCCGGGCGAGCGGGTCGACGCGCCGATGGGCGAGGCCCAGAGCGAGGTGACCCTCCACGCGGAGAGGCCCGTCGTGGTGAAGGAAGAAGTACCGGTGGAACGCGTCCGCCTCAGCACGGAGCGGGTCACCGAACAGCGCGAGATCCACGACACCGTCCGCAAGGAGGAGATCGCGTTCGAGGACGGCACGGGTTCCACGCCACCCGCCTGACGGCCCACCGGTCCGGCCCGGCGATGTCGTGGGTGAAGGTGAGGGAGCGGCCTGCCGGCTGGGGATCGTTCAGGCTGCTGACCGGCAGCGGGCGCATCCGCGCCGAAGTGGCCGTTCTCCGCCCGCAGAGCACACCGGTGACGCCGGGCAGAGCCGATTCGAGGCAGGACACGGGCCGTCTGCCCCGTGTGACAGGGTGAGTCGCGCACCGGAGCCCGTCCGGCGGCGCACCCGGGCACATCCCGGACACCTCAGGGAGCAGCGGTACATGAACAGCCCCGACTCGACCCCGCGAGGGAACCCTCGGGCACGGCGGCCCACAGATCTCGCCGCCGTCACCGACTGGTGGCAGAGGCTCGGCGGCGACGAGTTCTTCGTGCTGCCGCCTCCCCGACGGGACCGCTACACGCAGTCCGACGGCCATGAGGACGCCGCCGAGCTCCTCGCCCATCGCGGGTCCGCCGCTCCCGCCTCTTTCGCGTACTGGCACTGGCAGTCCCACGAGCGGGCCTTCGACAGCCGCGGACGACTCCGGGGCGAACTGCTGGTGCACTGGGGCGGCGACCACACCGTCGTGGCCGCCGGACTCGGCGACGGTCCGGACGGCTTCCGGATCGTCGACGGTGGGCCGCGGGGCGCCTTCGCCCTGGACCGGGTCACTCATCGCGACGATGCCGGACTGCCCGAGCCCGCGGACCCCGACGGCGTACGCCAGTTCCTGGACGCGCTCGACGAGCCGGTGGACCGCGGTGCTCGCGCGTTCCGCTACCGACCGCTGTCCCCGGCCGAGTCGGAGTGGCTCCACGAGCGGCTGCGCGACCCTCTGGACCTCTCCGCCGTCGCCCGGTACGTCGTCTGCCTGGAACGGCGCGAGGGACTCACCCGCGCGGAGACGGACCTGCTCCTGCGTGTCTGGCGGGCGGAGTACGCCGGACGGCTCGCGGAGTGGAGCGCCTGGCGGGCCCTGCTGCACGCGCTGCTGCGCCACGACCACCACGAGGTGTGGGAGGTCACCGCCCTCCTCGGCCCCGAAGCGTCGAGCGTCCTGGGCCGCAGGCCGTCCGAACGGAGCCTGGCCGTCGTACGGGAGTTCGCGCTCGCCGGCGACCGCGGTTCCCTTCCTCCCTGGTTGGCGATGCAACGAGCGCTCGATGCGGCCGACCTGGCGCGGGCAGCCGCAGTCGTCGCGGCGGAACTGACCGCGCACGACGCTCCGGAGACCTCACTGCGCACCCTGTACGGAGCGCTGATCGAGGGTGTCACGGACGACTGGTGCCGGGAGACGGGGGCGGACCACGATGCCGCACGGACCTACGCCCGCCTCGCAGCGGTCCGCTTCAGCACCGACGAACGGCTGCCCCGTGCCCTGCGGGTCGTCGCGGCGCAGGCAGCCCGTGACCAGGTGGGACTCGTGCGGGACGCGGCGAACCGGCCGGGCGTCCCGGCGCTCGTCGGCACCGACACCGCCGGGATGCTGTCCGCCGTGAACCGCTTCGAATCCGCCCGGGACGGTCTCCTGACCGGCACCGGGCCCGATCTCACCGCCTACGAGGGCGCACTGGGCGACGTGTGGCACCGCTACCGGATCCTCACCGACGACGACGTGCGCTGGCTGCGGGAGCGGGTGGCCGACCCGGAGACGGGCCTGCAGGGACTCGGCTTCTGCCTCGAACTCCTGCACGCCCATGGCGTGGCCGCGTACTCCGAGGTCGAGGCGCTGCTGCCGCGACGACTGAAGGACCTCACCAGGCCCTACCGGACCACCTACACCGAGTGGCGCCACCCGCTCGTGACCCTGACCTGCCTTGCCCTCGACCTGGGCCACCCGGCCGCGGAGAGACTGGTCGCCTGGTGGCACAGACCCCGGCCGGTCTGGAAGGACGAGCTGCGGCTCCTCACCCACCTCGGCGCTCCCGACGAGGCCAAGGCCGCCGAACTGTGGGACTTCGCCACCTCCCGGGCCGATGATGTCGGCCAGCTCATGACATGGGTCCTGCTGAGGGCGCGCCTGGACGGAGAGCATCCGCTGCTGGTGGCCGACCGGCTGCTCGGCACTCCCGGCCTGCGCGACCACGTCCTGCACCGGGTCCTGCTCGCCGTGGCCGACCCCGCACAACCGCTGTGGCACTACGCCATCGACCCCCGCAGCCGGGGCTGGTGGCAGCGCGCCGTCGAGGTCGCCGACCACCCACGGCTCTCCCCGAGGGCTCGCGCCCTCGGTCTGCGGACGGCCCGCGAGCACCTCCTGATCCGCCACCCCGACCAGCTGAGCCCGTCGCCCACCGGGGCGGAACGGGAGACGGCCCTGGCCTGGATCGAGCACCACGCCGTCGCCGGGACGGAGGTCGCCGTTCGACGCGCGGGGCAGATGTGAGGGCCGAGGAGGCGCCGTGCAGGGGGTGTTGACGGGCTTCGCCGTGATCGCCGTGGTCATCGGCGTCGGATACGTCATCGGCCGGCGCGACTACCTAGGGGACAACGGGCAGGAGGTGCTGACGAAGCTCGCCTTCCACGTGGCCTCGCCCGCGCTGCTGTTCACCACGCTCGCGGGGGCCGACCTGTCGGAGGTCCTCTCCACCCGGCTCCTGGTGACGGCGATGAGCACGGCGGTCGCGGGCGGGGTGTTCGTCGCGGTGGGGATCGGACGGCGCTGGGGCCTGGGCCGCACGACGATCGGCGCGCTCTGCTCGAGCTACGTGAACTCCGGGAACCTGGGCATCCCGATCGCGGTGTACGTGCTGGGGGACGCGTCGCTGGTGGCGCCCGTGCTGCTGTTCCAGCAGATCATGGTGACGCCGATCGCCCTGACCGTGCTCGACCTGTCCGGCGACGGCGAGCAGGGGCCCCTGTGGCGGCGGCTGCTCACCCCGCTGCGCAATCCCATCGCGGTCGGCTCGCTGAGCGGCGTGGCGGTGTCGGCGTCCGGGCTGCGCGTTCCGGGCCCGGTCCTCGATACGTCGCAGCTCATCGGCGGCATGTCGGTGCCCGCCGTGCTGATGGCGTTCGGTATCTCGCTGTGCGGCAGCAGCCTGCCGGGCCGCGGTACCGACAGGGCGCCGGTGCTGCTGTCGGTGGCCCTGAAGGCGGTGGGCCAGCCGCTGGCCGCCTGGGCCCTTGCCGTCAGCGTGTTCGGCCTGCACGGCGCCCCGCTGCTGGACGTCGTGGTCACCGCGGCCCTCCCCGCCGCCCAGAACCTCTTCACCTACGCCTCCCGCTACCGCGTCGCCGAGACCCTGGCCCGCGAGTCGGTCCTGCTGTCGACGATCGCGGCCGTACCGGTGCTCGGGGTCGTGGCGGCGGTGCTGGGGTGAGACGGATGCGCGCACGGTGACGGTCACCCTGACCCGGGCGTCGGACGACTGTCCGTGCCGCGACCCGTCAGGCGTAGCCGAAGCTGCCGGTCGTCCTCTCGTGGCGGCGGACCCAGGACGCCGCCAGGTGCGCGAGGGCGTGCCAGCACGCGCCCGTGACGAGCGCGAGCACCACCGGCACGGCGACGGGGGCGGTGGAGTGCGGGGCGGCGAGGGCGCGCACGGCGGTGAGGCAGTGGGTGAGCGGCACGACGGCGGCCGCCGCCCGCACCCAGGCGGGCCAGAAGTCCACCGGTACCTGCACGCCGCACACGGCCGTCATCAGCAGGGTCGCCGAGTTGGAGACGATGTTGCGCGCCCCGGGGAACGCGATGACCAGCGCGGAGAGCAGCAGGCCGAAGCCGTACGTGCTCAGCGCGGTCAGCACGACGAGCAGCAGCAGGAGCGGCATGTGGCCCGGGGGGATCCGCACGCCGAACAGCGGGGCCAGCACCAGGAGCGAGACCGCGCTGGTGAGGGTGCCCCCGGCGGGCGCGTACAGGCCGCGGCCGAACAGGACCGTGCCCCAGGGGGCCGGGGTCGAGGAGAGGGCGACGAGGGTGCCCTCGGCCCGTTCGCGCGAGCCGGCCGGGACGACCATCATCGTCTCGATCACACACACCATCAGCGCGTTGCCGACGACGAGGTAGTGCACGCTCGCCTCGGACCCCAGCAGCCGGCCCACCAGGGTGAAGAAGGTGACCTGGGACAGCATCCGGCCCAGCCAGCCGAAGGTCCACGAGCGCCAGGTGTAGAGGTGGCGGTACTCGGCGACCGCCGCCGCGGCGGCGTGGCGGACGATGACGAGCTGCGCCATGAGCGGACGGGTGGGCACGTCACACCTCGCTGAGGGTTCCGGCGGCACGCGCGTGCCGCAGTACGCGGGTGACCGCCACCGACCCGGCCAGGGCTCCGGCCAGGCCCAGTACGGCGATGACGGCCAGGGAGCGGCCGGCGCCGGCGACCGGTCCCGCGGTCAGGGTCGCCCGCAGCAGGTCGGCGCTCCAGGACAGGAACACCACCGAGGACAGGGGCCGTACCCAGGCGGGCAGCATGCTCAGGGGGACGAACACGCCGGCCAGCAGGTAGACCGGGTAGGACAGGGTGTTGGTCATGAAGCGGGCGTGGGGGGCCAGGACGAACAGGGCGGACATGAGCGTGGCGGTGCCGGCCATGGCCAGGGACGAGACCGTCATGGTCAGGGCGAACAGCGCCGGGTGGGCCACGCCGATCGTGACGCCGAAGACGGCGCGGGCCACCAGCCACGCCTCGACGGTGCTCAGCAGGCTCACCGTGGTGACGGTCAGGACCCGGGCGAGGACCACGACGGCGAAGCGGGCGGGGGTGGCGGCGAGGAGTTCGAGGGTGCCCCAGGAGCGTTCCTTCGTGATCACGTCGCTGGCGATCAGCAGGGCCATGTCCCACAGGGTCATCAGGACCGGTGCGAGGACGGCGTAGGCGGCCAGGTCGGGGCGGCCGGCGTGGGTGCTGAGGGCCAGCAGGATCAGCGTGGTCAGCGGGGTGCGGACCAGGACCAGCAGGAAGTCCGGGTTGGTGCGGGCGAAGGCGAGCTGGAAGCGGGCCGAGCCGGCGAAGACGACGAGCGTGTCGCGCAGCGGGCCGGCGGCCGGGCGGGGCGTGGTCATCGGCCCACCTCCATGCTGCGCCGCCCGACCAGGCGCAGGTAGAGCTCCTCCAGGCCGGGCGGGGCGGTGCGGACCGAGGTCACGCCGGAGGTGACGAGGTGGCCGAGCACCTCGCGGGTGGCGGTGACGGAGTCGGTGGTCCAGCACCGCGCCCCGTCGGCGGTCGGTGCGGCGTTGCTGACGCCGGGCAGTGCGGCGATGCGGGCGGCCGTCTCCTCGGGCACGGCGTCGGCGACGATCCGCTCCCCCGCGCTGAGGTCGCGGGCGAGGTCGCGCGGGTTGCCCTCGGTGAGGACGCGGCCGTGGTCGATGAGGGTCACGGTGTCGCACAGCGCCTCGGCCTGTGCCATGTCGTGGGTGGTGATGAGGAGGGTGCGGCCCTCGGCGCGCAGCCGGCCGACGAGGTCGCGGAAGCCGTTCGCGGCGACGGGGTCCATGCCGGTGGTCGGCTCGTCCAGGAGCAGGACCCGGGAGTCGCCGACCAGGCCGCGGGCGAGGTGGAGGCGTTGTTTCATGCCGCGGGAGAATCCGTTGACACGGTCGCCCGCGCGGTCGCCGAGGCCCACCTGGTCCAGGAGCCGGTCGGTGCGGGCGCGCAGTTCCCTGCCGCGCAGGCCGAAGAGGGCGCCCCACAGTTCGAGGTTCTGCCGGGCGGTGAGCCGCCCGTAGAGGCCGTGGTCGCCGCCCAGGACGATGCCGATGGCTCGGCGCACGGCCCGGGTGTCGCCCACCACGCTGTGGCCCAGGACGAGGGCGTCGCCTCCGGTGGGCAGCAAGGTGGTGGCGAGGATGCGGCACAGGGTGCTCTTGCCGGCGCCGTTCGGGCCGAGGAGCCCGTGCACCGTGCCGATGGGCACGGACAGGTCGACGCCGTCCAGAGCGGTCAGGGTCCGGGCGTGCGCGCCGCGGCCGACGGTGAAGGTCCGGCGCAGCGCGCGTGCCTCGACGGCGGGCCGGGCGGGGACGCGGACGGGGGTCGTCGTCATGGTGTCTCCCCGGGGCGCGGTGCCTCGGCACGCCAGTACTCGTGGTCCAGGCGCCAGCCGTGCGCGAGCAGGCGCGTGACGATCCGCCAGGTGTCGCGGCCGCCGGCGGCCGGGTCCTGGCAGGGGGTGTGCACGACGTTGCCGACGAGAGGCTGCCCCTGGGCGTGGCAGTGCAGGGCGGCGGCCCGGCTCAGGGCGGCGGTGAGGGGACCGACGGCTTCGCCGGGGGCGATGAGGATGTCGACGAGTTCGCCGTACGTCTCCCCGGTGGTCTCGTCCGCGGCGCCGGTCAGGACGGTGGCGTGTCCCAGGAGGCGGCCGGTGGGCTCCTGGGCCACGAGGGAGACGCGGCCGGGGCGGCGGTAGAGGTCGGCGGCGATGTCCCGGGCGGTGTCCGGCGGGACGGGGGTGCCGGAGTCGGCCCCGCCGTTGACGAACGCCTGGGCCAGCCAGGCGCGGACCTGCTCGTCGTCGGCGGGCCCGGCCGCCGGGCGGATCGGCGGGTGGGGGCCGGGGTCGGGCAGGGCGGCGGGGTCGGGGCAGCGTACGTAGGTGAGGTGGCGGCGCCACGGCGGGCGGGGGGTCGCGGGGCGGGCGACGCGCAGCAGTGTCGCGGTGGCCTCGGGGTGCCGGGTGTGCAGGGCGTGGCGCAGACGGTCAAGGGAGGCGGGGTCGGTGGGGTGGTCGCCCAGGTCCTGGACGAGCACGAGCCGCTCGCCGGTCAGCGGTTCGGCGTACGGGCCGGCGACGACGTCGGACAGGTCGGCGAGGGCGTGGGAGGCCGGGGCGGTCATGATGCCTCCGGGCGGACGACGACGACGTGTTCGGCCAGGAGCGCGGCGGCGGCGGCCGAGACGTCGGCGGCGGTGACCGCGGCCAGTTCGGCGCGGTTGGCGTCGATGGACCACGGCTGGGTGCCGGCGCGCCCGCGCAGGGCGATCAGGAGGGCGTGGTCGAGGGGGTTCTCCGCCTGGAGGACCAGGCTCATCTCCGTCTTGCGGCGGGCCGCCAGCAGGTCCTCGTCGCGTATCCGCCCCTCGGCGATGTCCGTCAGCAGGCCGCGCACGAGGTCGACGAGCCGTTCGACGGCGTGCCCTTCGACGCCGGCCAGCAGCCGCCACAGTCCGCCTTCGGTGTAGGGGCGGGACCAGGCGGCGAAGGAGTAGGAGAGCGACTCGTCGCCGCGCAGGGTGCGGTAGAGCAGCGACGAGGGGCTCGATCCCAGGAGGGTGGCGAGGAGTTCGTACGCGGCGGTGCCGGGGGTGCCCGCGGCGGGGGTGCGCCCCGCCAGGCAGACCCAGGCGATGTCGTCGCCCCGGGGCAGGGCGGGCAGTGTGGTGTCCGGCGCGCTCAGCGGGGGCCGCTCCACGTCGCCGGGCGCGGTGGTCCGGGCGGTGGGCAGCGCGTCGCGCAGCAGCGCGTCCAGGCCGGGGACCGGGGCGGGGCCGACGACGACCAGGGACATCGGGGCGCGCAGGAAGACCTCGCGGTGCTCGCGCAGGACACCCTCGGGGGTGAGTGTGGCCAGTTCGTCGAGGTCCCCGCCGACCGGGCGGGCCAGCGGGTGGCCGGGGAAGACGGCGGCGGCCGCGGCGTCCTGGACGGTGTCGGCGGGGTCGGCGGCGGCGGTGCGCAGCTCGGAGACGACGACCGCGCGCTCCCGGTCGAAGGGGGCGGGGTCGGTGAGCCGGGGGCGCAGGACCGCGCGCAGCAGGGCGTCCGCGGTGCCGGCCGCGTCCTCGGCGGCGACCTGCGCGTAGAAGAGGGTGGTCTCGACGCCGGTCTGCGCGTTGGCGTGGCCGCCGCCTCGTTCGACGCGCTCGGCGAAGGAGGTGGCGCCGTCCGAGGGCAGCGAGAAGAGCAGGTGTTCCAGCAGGTGGGCCACGCCGCATCCGCCGCGCGGGTCCTGCCGGGCGCCGTGCGCGACGGCGAGGCAGAAGGTCGTGGTGCGCAGCCTCGGCTCGTACACCCCGATGACGGGCAGGTCGCGGGTCGGCGGGGCGGCGACGGCGGCGGGTTGAGTGAGCATGGGGGCCCTTTCGGGAAGGGGCGCGGGCGCCGCCGCCGATGGTCTGCGGCGGCGCCTCGCACTCGGGTGTCCGATCGCCGCGTCAGCCCTTCTTGACGACGACCTTCTCCAGGCGCGGGGTCAGGGCGGTGGCGTGGTTACGGGTCATGACACGTTCCTTTCTCAGGGCTCCACGGACCTTTTCCGCGGAATCGGTTGACCGGAGGGCCGGGCGGAAATTCCCCGTCCTTTCCGGCCCTCAATGACTAACAGGCCGCCGCGACGCTTCTCAAGGGATTGCCCACATGTTTTCACTCAGTGGAACGGCGGGCGGCCGGATCCCTGGTCGCGTCCGTGTCACGTGATTCCGGTCCAGGAAAGCAGGGACTCGAAGTCGGCTGCCCGGTGCCCTAGTTTGACGCCAGTGGCACCGGCCGCAGAAAGCTTCCGGGCCACTCCCTATTCGCGGTGAGGAGTGTTTTCCCGTGGCGAATCACAGCGCGGGCGCGTATTCCCGTACCGATTCCTTCGATCTGCTGACGGCCCTGGGTTCGGTGCGGGTGGAAACGGAACTCGCCGGGGTGCGCGACGCCCTCGCGGAGGAGTGCGCGCCGCTCTTCCGCGTCGCACCGCCGTCCGCTTTCCGCGGCGCACCGGCCGGCGCCGGCGTCGGCCCCGGGCTGACCGTGCGGGTCGGTGTCGTGTCCCGGCTCGACGTTCCCGACGACCTGGCGGACCACCTCGCGCAGACGCCCGTGCTCGACCTGGACGCCAGCCGGTACCACATCGTCGAGTTCGGCCGCCGCTTCCTCCTGTGGAGCGCCGGGGACGCGGTGGCCGCCGCCATGACGGTGCGCGGGGTGCGCGGGGGGCGCGTCGTGCAGGTGGACGTGGCGGGGGCGTCGCCCGGGGCCGTGCGGGCGGTGGTGCGGTGGCTGCGGTTCGCGGCGGCGGCCCGGATGACGGCCGCGGACCTGCCCGCGCTGCACGGCTCCGCGGTCGGGCACGACGGCCGGGCCGTCCTCATGCTGGGCGACCGCGGTTCCGGCAAGTCCACCCTGATGATGCTGGCGACGACGCTGGCGGGCTGCGACTTCGTCACCGACGACGTGGTCCTGCCCTACCGGGACCCCGCGGACGGCACGGTACGGGTGACCGGCCTGCCGAAGCGGATCGGGGTGAGCGTCGCCGCGCTGGAGGGCCACCCGGCCCGCGAGCGCTTCGAGCGCACGCCGCTGCGCCACCACGGCGGCCCCTACGGGCCGCTCGCCGTCGACCCGGACCGCGCCTGGGGCGCCGAGCACCGGGTCCGTGTCCACTGCGACGTCGGCGAGTTCCTCGCCCTCACCGGGGCGCGGGCGGTGGGCGGTGTGGCCCCGGCCGGGGTCGTCCTGCCGTGCGCGCGGCGCGAGATGCGCGGCTGGCTGATCGAGGGTCCGGCGGGCGGCGACGCCTCCTGGCTGCCCCGTCACCGGGCCTCCACCCGCCAGCTGAAGTACGTGACCGACTTCCTCGGCCTGCTGCCCGACGACACCCCCGCGGGCAGCGGCGACGTGACGGCCGCCCTCGCGGCGCTGCCGGTGGTGCGGGTGACGTACGGCCCCGACGTCAACGTCGACTTCGCCCGCTTTTGGGACGACGTCACCTCCGCGCTGGCGGCGGCGACGCCCGTGGGGGTGGCCCGATGACCGGCACCGCAACGGCCCCGGGCGCCGCTTGCCCCACGACCGGAACCTGGCTGGACTTCGGACTGCTGGCACGGCTCCTGGACGCGGCCGACGAGACCGAGACCCCGCGCGCGCTCCTGCGCCGGGCCAGGGCTCGCTCGCTCACCCTCCCGCCGCTGCTGCTGTCCGCGCTGGCCGCCCGCCACGAACCGCTCGGTTCGGGTTCCGGCGACGAGCTGCGCCGGGCCCGCCGCCGCGCCGCGGTCTACGCGGACATCTCCGGGTGGGCGGCGGAGCTGGGCGTACGGACCCTCAAGGGCCCCTCGCTCGCCCGCCGCTACCCGGAGCCGCTGCAGCGCCCGGTGGGTGACCTGGACCTGGTCGCGCCCGGCGAGGGCGTGCTGTGGGAGGTGGTGCGCCGACTGTACGCGCGCTACCCGGTGGACGCCGTCCAGCTGTCGGTGCTGCGCGCCGACGACGAGCGGCAGCTCCTGGTGGGCCTGTACTGGCCGGACGAGGACCCGCTGCTGGACCGCTCCCTCAACGTCGAGATCACCACGTTCGCCCTGGCCGGCGACGGTGCCGCCGTGCCCTCGCGGGTGGCCGTCCCCGCCGACCAGGGGCTCGCCGACCTGCTCGCGCTGGCGGACGAGCGCTTCCAGCGGGAGTTCGGGATCAAGGACTGGCTCGACGCCGCCCTGGTCCTGACCGCGCCCTCACCGCCCGACCCGGCCGCCCTCGTGCGGTGGGCTCGGGAGTACCGGATCGCGCCCGAGCTGCTGGAACTCGTCACGCAGACGGGCGAGCGGACCGGTCTCGCCCCGCTGCTGCCGGGGGCGGCACTGCGCGGACTGCGGGACACGGCGCGGCGCGAGCGGGAGCGCAGGGCCCGCCGCACGGCCGGGCCGCGCCGGCCGGCGACGGGCGTCGACGGCCGCTACCGGGCGGGACTTCCGGTGTACGGCTTCGCCCTGGAGGAGATCCGCCCGCGCGAGGGCGGCGGCCGCACCGCGGAGTGGCGAACCCACGCCGGCGCACCGGTCCTGCGCACGCCGATCGGCCACTTCCTGCTGGTCGGCGGCGCGTCGGTGGCGCCCGAACAGTACGCCGCGGCCCGCGCGGCCATCACGACGACGGAAGAGAGCGGCCGATGAGGCCCGCGACGACAGGAGGAGGCGGCCGATGAGGCTCGCACTGATCACGGACGAGGTCGGCCAGGACGTCGAGGCGGCGATCCGGCTCGGCCGGGACCACGGCATCACGGACTTCGCCGTCCGGTCCGCCTGGGGACGCAACGTCGCCGAGTTCGAGGAGCCCGAGCTGGACCGCCTCGAAACCCTGCTCGACCGTCACCGGGTGCGTGTCTCCAGCGTGCTGTCGCCGCTGTTCAAGTGCCACCTGCCGGCCGACGGGAGGCCGGACGAGGAGGATCCGCACTTCGTCGGGTTCTCGCGGCGCTTCGACGACCACCGCGAGCTGCCCCGGCGGCTGGCCGCGATCGCCGCGCGGCTGGGGGCGCCGGTGCTGCGGCTGTTCTCCTTCCTGACCGCGCCCGCGTCCGCACCCGCGCACACGTCTGCGTCCGCGCCCGAGGAGTGGCCCGCCCGCCTCGACGGCCTCCCGGCGCTGCTGCCCGAGGGGGTGACGGCCGGTCTGGAGAACGAGCATGTGTGCCACGTCGCCTCGCTGCCGGACCTGCGCGCCTTCCTGAGCGGCCCGCACGGCGCCGGGTTCGGGGCCGTCGTCGACCTGTCCAACCACGTCCTGGCGGGCGGCACCGCCGACCCCGGCCAGCTCACCCCGGATCTGGTCGCACGCGCCGTCGACGTCCACGTGAAGGACCGCAAGGACGGCCGCTACGTCCCGGTGGGGACCGGCACCTTCGACTGGCCGGCCCTCCTGCGGCGCCTGGACGAGCTGGGCTACGACGGCCCGGTCACCCTGGAGTCCCACCTGCGCGGCGACGAGGCCGGGGTGCGGGCCTCGCTGGCCGCCCTGCGCGAGGCACGGACATGGTGACCCCGGCCCCCGAGGCGCCGCCCGACCTGGACCTGGTGCGCCGCCTCGCCGAACGCTTCCGCACCTGGGGGCGGTGGGGCGCGGACGACGAACGCGGCACCCTCAACCTCATCGGCCCGGACGCCGTGCGCCGCGCCGCGGCCGAGGTGCGCGAGGGCCGGATCCACTCCCTGGCCCTCCCGCTGGGCGCCGACGGGCCGCAGAACGGCACCCTGGGCCGCTTCAACCCGGTCCACCTGATGCTGCGGGACGGCGGCGACGCGGTCACCGGCGCCATGGTCGACGACTTCTACGACGGCCGGGACCGCCATCTGCGCGGCACCGACGGCCTGGTCATCCTGCCGTTGCAGGCCGGAACCCACTGGGACGCGCTCAGCCACGTCATCTTCGACGGGACGATGTACAACGACCGCCCCGCCTCCGCGGTGAGCAGTCGCGGCGCCCGGTGCAACGCCATCACCGGCGCGGCCGACCGGGTCGTCACGCGCGGGGTGCTGCTCGACCTGCCGGCCCTGCGCGACGGCCGCCCGCTGCCGCCCGGACACGCCGTCGGCGCCGACGACCTGGAGGCGTGCGCGCGCCGCCAAGGGGTGCGGGTGGAGCCCGGCGACGCACTGCTGATCCGCACCGGGCACCTGAGCCGCTACCGCGAGACGGGCAGCTGGTCGGATTACGTCGCCGGGCCCGCGCCCGGCCTGGGACTGGCCGCCGTGCCCTGGCTGGCGCGGCACGAGGTGGCGGCGGTCGCGGTGGACACCTGGGCGGCCGAGGTGCTGCCCAACGAGACCCCGGCGGTGATGCAGCCCCTGCACATCGTCCTGGTGTGGGCGATGGGCCTGCTGCTCGGCGAGATGTTCGACCTGGAGGCACTCGCGACCGACTGCGCCCGCGACGGCCGCTACACCTTCCTGTTCAGCGCGCCCCCGCTGCCCTTCACCGGGGCGGTGGCCTCCCCGGTCAACCCGGTGGCCGTGAAATGACGTACGAGAGGACGCACCCCATGAAGCCCCGTCACGACAGGATTCCCGCCGGGCCGTCCGCCGGTCCCGGCGAGCCCCTCCCGGCC
Organism: Streptomyces sp. NPDC048182; assembly: GCF_043202555.1. Lineage (NCBI taxonomy): Bacteria > Bacillati > Actinomycetota > Actinomycetes > Kitasatosporales > Streptomycetaceae > Streptomyces > Streptomyces sp. NPDC048182. Next base: position 370,536 of record NZ_JBIDAQ010000005.1, read on the forward strand.
GGACCGCCGGTCGGCGTGGCGGTCCTCGGCTACGGGCCGTGGGGCACCAACCACGCGCGAGCCCTGACCCGTACCCGGGGCGCCCGCCTGGCCGGGATCGTCGAGCCCGACCCCCACCGCCGGGCCGCCGCCCGCGCCGCCCACCCCGGCGTGCCGGTCCTCGCCGACGCCCGGGACGCGCTGCGCGACCCGGACACCGAGGCCGTCGTGGTCGCCACCCCGGCGCGCACCCATCCGGAGGTGGCCGCCCGGGTGATCGGCGCCGGGCGGCACGTGCTGGTGGAGAAGCCGTTCGCGCAGCGCGGCCGGGACGCCGAGCGCCTGCTGCGGGCGGCCGGCGAGGCGGGCGTGGTCGCCATGGCCGGGCACACCTTCCTGTACTCGCGGCCCGTCCTGAACATCGCCCGGATGCTGCGCACAGGGCAATTGAGCGCCCCGCTGTTCGTACGCAGCGAGCGGCTGGGCAGCCGCCGCCATCCCGACTGCGGCGCCCTGTGGAACCTCGCGCCGCACGACGTGTCGATCCTGCTGCACGTACTGGACTCGCCGGTCGTCTCGCTCACGGCCCGCAGCCACGTCTTCGGCCGTGGCGAGCACGACGACGCCACCGGCATCGACCTGGAGTTCGCCTCCGGGGCCGGCGCGGTGGTCCAGGTGTCGTGGTGCGCCACCGAGAAGCGGCGCGCGCTGTCGGTGCGGGGCGAGGACTGGACGGTGGACTACCGGATGCGCTCCGGCGGCGACGACCTCACCCTCGCGTTCGACGCCGGCTCCGAACGGCCCGTCCCGGAGCGGTTGCGGCGGGCGCTGCGGCGGGGGCTCGACGTCGACACCGACGGCCGGGTCCGCTACGAGGAGCCGCTGCAGGGCGAGTTGGAGCACTTCGCCCTGTGCTGCCGCACCGGGCGGACGCCGCGCAGCGGGGCGTGGCACGCGGCGGAGACGTCCCGGGTCCTGGAGGCGGCGGCCCGGTCGGCCGCCGCGGGCGGGGCACGGGTCGGGCTGACGCCCGGCACCGGACTGGCCGCCTGAGCCGACCGCGTCCGCGCCCGCCCCTCGGCCCGGAACCTCGCGCGTTCATGGCCGCCGCTCACACCTACGCGTCCCTCACCCTCCGTTCGTGACCGACCGCCCGTAACCGCCCACCCGTAAAGGTCACCTCATGTCCGACACCGTCACGCGGCGATCCCCCCGCCCCGCCGGGCCTGCCACCGGCCGGTCGCGGCGGACCCTGCTCGCCTCCGCCCACGGCAGATGCCTGGTCGTCACCGACCACGCCGTCGACCTCACCGCCACCGCCGCCGCGCCGTGGAGCCCGGGGCTGCGCGCGCTGCCGGCCGGGCGGGCCACCCCCACCACTCCGGTCCTGCGCTACGAGGAGGCCGGCGGGCCGCCGGAGTTGTCCTGGGACGAGGCGGGGGCCCGGCTGCGGGCGCCGTGGCGGGACACGGCCGACGGGGCCGTGCTCGGCTATCTGGCCGCCGTCCTCATGGAGCGGGACCGCCAGCGCCGCGGCTACTTCAGCATGCACGCGGCGGCGGCGTCGCTGGACGGGCGCGGGGTGCTGCTGCTCGGCAAGGAGGGCGCGGGCAAGACCAGCGTGCTGAGCCGCCTGTGCCGGCACCACGGGGCGCGCCTGATCGGCAACGACCTGACCGTCCTGGGCGGACGCGCGCCGCGCTGCGAACTCGTGGCGGGCACACGGTTCCTCTTCCTGCGCCAGGCCTCGGTCGACCGGTCGATGGCGGACCTGGACCTGCCGCTCCCCCGGCGCGCCGGGCTCGACCCGTGGCGCACCAAGTGGCGGGTCGAGCCCGCCGAGGTGTCCATCGACGTCGACACACGGCCCCGCCCCGTGGAGCGCGTGCACCTGGTGCACGTCGACGAGAGCCAGCCCGACCTGCGCACCGGCAGGGCCGACGACACCGCGACCCTGCTGCACCTGCACGAGAACGCCGCCCGCTACATCCGGGGCACCGCCACCCACGCCCTGCACGGCGCGCCGCAGCGCCCGCTGGGCTACATCCCGAGCCTGGACACGCCCGGGCTGTACCACCACCGGGCCGCGGTCCTCGCGCACCTGGCCCACGAGGTGGGCATCGAGTACGTGTCCGGCCCGGCCACCGCGGTGGCCGCCCATGTCGCGCGGGGGCTGCGGTGAGCCGCCCGCCGCTGCTGGCCGTCTGCCTGCCCTCGTACGCGGAGGAGGAGACCGTCGGACCCGTGGCGCGGACCGTGGCGGAGGGCCTGGAACGGCTGGGCGGGCGGGTCCGGCCGCTGATCGTGCACGTCGACTGCGGCAGCCCAGACCGTACCGCCGCCCGCTTCCGCGCGCTGCGCCTGCCGGTGCCCGCCCTCCAGCGTGTCGCGCCGCGCGGCAAGGGCAACGCCCTGCGGACGTTCTTCGCCGTCTGCGGGCAGGAGGGTGCCCGGTTCGCGCTCAGCTTCGACACCGATCTGACCGCCGTCACCCCGCGGTGGGTGGCCGCCTTCGCCGACCCGCTGCTGGACGGCACGGCGCAGGCGGTGCTGCCCGCCTACCCGCGCAGCGCCTACGAGGCGAGCGCCACCCACCACCTGGCGCTGCCCGCCGTCTTCGCCCGCACCGGGCGGCTGGTGCCGCAGCCGATCGGTGGCGAGTTCGGCCTCGACCTCGACGTGGTGGACCCGGCCGGCCTCGACTGGTCGGGCAGCACCCTGCGGTTCGGCGTGGACATCGCGCTCACCTTCCGGATGCTGGAGCGGGCACGTACCGTCGCGCTCGCCGCGCCGGGCGTCAAGCGGCACAAGCCCAGCTTCTTCCACTTGTCCGAGGTCTTCGCCGAGGTCGCCGAGACGACGCTGCGGCTCGCCGCGGCGGGGCCCGTCACCGCGGCGGCGGAGGTGTCCGGCGGGGACGGCCCCGCGCTGTGGCCGGGAAGCTGGGCGCACCGGGCGGCGTCCCGCGCCCTGTTCGAACGCGCCCGGACCGGCCTGTTGCGCCAGGGCCAGTCCGTGCCCGCCTGGGCCGATCCCGCGCTGCCCGGCTGGGCGGCCGAGCGGTGGGTGCGTTCGCTGAGCGCGGCGCTGGCGGACGCCGGACTGCCGGGCGCCGACCCGGCCGCCGCCGCCCGCGCCCTCACCCCGCTGTTCGTGGTCCGCGCCACCAGTTTCTGGCTGGCCGCCGAGCGCGGCGGCCTGCCCGCCGCGCGTACGGCGCTGCTGGACCAGGCGTACGCGCTGCGCCGCACGGCGCACCCCGCCCCGACCGTGTGACCCCGCGGGCGAGGAGGACACGCGCCCGACCGACCTGACCGACCCGATCCGACCGACCGACCCGGCCGAGCCGGTAGACCGACCGACCTGATCGAAAGGACCCCGACCGCCATGCAGATCTCCCGGTCCCTGACCTCCGTAGCGGATCTCCCCGTCGAGACCGTCGAACGCAAGGGCTTCGGCCACCCCGACACGCTCGCCGACGGCATCGCCGAAGCCGTCTCACAGGCCTTCAGCAAGGCCTGCCTGGAGGGCGAGCCGGGCGCCGTGCTCCACCACAACGTCGACAAGGTGTACATCGGCGCCGGCCACATCGCCTCCTGGTTCGGCGGGCACGAGGTGCGCGAGCCGGTCGTGGTGCGCATCAACGGGCGGATGAGTTCGTCGTACGGCGGCACGGACCTCGGTATCGAGGACATCCAGATCGCGGCGGCCACCGAGTACCTCTCGGTGTTCGCCCCGCACTACCGCGTCGGCGAGACGATCCGCATCGAGCCCAACGCCACCCAGCACACCAAGCGCCCGCACTGGTTCACCCCGCGCGACCTCGCGGACGTCCCCGATGCCAAGGAGCCGCGGGCCAGTGACACCGCCCTGTGCGTGGCGCACGCCCCGCTGTCCCCGACCGAGTACATCGTGCGGGAGCTGGAGTACGCGCTGTGGGACTGGTCGGGTGAGCACCCGGTGCCGCGCTGGAGCGATGTCGGGCAGGACGTCAAGGTGTTCGCCTGGCGCACCGGACGCCGGCTCGAAGTCACCGCGTGTGTCCCCCTGCTGAGCGACACGGTCGCCTCCCTCGACGCCTACCTGGAGCGGATCCGGCACCTGGAGGGCGAGCTCCAGACCATCGCGGAGCGCCTGGCGGCGGGCCGGCTCGACGTGCGGCTGCGCGTCAACCCGGTCGACACCCCGCAGGGGCACCGCTGCTACATGCTGGCCCTGGGCAGTTGCATCGAGTGCGGCGAGGAGGGTGTCGTGGGGCGGGGCAACGGCTGGAACGGCCTGATCAGCCCGCTGCGCCCGCGCTCCATGGAGAGCCCGTTCGGCAAGAACCCGGCCTACCACACCGGCAAGGTCTACGGGCAGGTCGCGCAGCGCCTCGCGGACGACATCCACCAGCGGTTCGGCGTCGCGTGCAGCGTCTGGCTGTCGAGCCCGAACGGGTATCCGCTGCTGCCCCCGCACAACATCTGGGTGGAACTGCCGCCCGGGGAGGGACCGGACGACCGCGAGCTGGAGGCCTTCGTCCAGGAGCGGTTGCAGAACACCCAGGTCCCGGGCGACATGCTGGTCCGCCGCTACCGGCCCTGACGTGCCGTCAGCCGGAATCGGTGGCGGGGCGGCGCAGCCGGGCGAGGAGGTCGCGGCCGGTCCGCTCGAAGGCGGCGTCGCCGGTCTCCCGCGCCCAGACGACCGTGGTCATGGCGTGGTGGGCGCCGCAGAGCCGGAGCAGGGTGTGCTCGGTGTCGCTCAGCGTGCGCCCGTACCCCTCGATGAAGTCGTCGCGGAGGCCGGGGTGGTCCGGCCAGACCTGGTGGTAGAGCCGGAGCAGGTCCCAGATCCGCGCCTCGACGGCGGCGTGCTCGAAGTCGATCACGTAGAGCGCGTCGCCGTCGACGAGCCAGTTGCGGGCCGTGTAGTCGCGGTGGCACGGGACCATGTCCGGCTCCGGCAGGCCCGCCAGGCAGGCCACGCTGTCCCGCACGAAGTCCAGTTCCGCGGCGGAGAGCAGGTGCGCGGCCCGCGGCCGCCACCTGGCGTGGCGTTCGGCCATGAGCGCCGCGAAGTCGCCGGTCATCGGTGGCGCGGCCTGGTGGAAGGCCCGCAGCAGCGCCCCGGCGCGCCGGTGCATCGCCCGCAGACCGTCGTCGTCGAGCCGGGCGTCGACGCCGAGGACGCCGGGCACGGCGCTCACCACGAGAACCGCGGCGTCGTCGTCGGCGGTCACCAGGCGCGGCGCGCCGCCGCCGAGGGCCGGCACCCACTCGCGGTAGGCCGTGACCTCGCGCCGGTAGGCCCGGCGGTCGCGGTGCAGTTTCGCGAACCAGTCCTCGCCGCGCGGCCCGGTCAGCCGGGCCACCGTGGTGGTCCCGCCGGGCCGGCTCCGCACGTCGTGGACACGCGTGCCCGGCAGGAAGTCAGCTGCCCATGCGGTCAGTTCGGTGCTCACCGGTGCAGGATAGCGACGGCGGCCCGGCCCGCCCGGCGCTCCCGCTCCTCCGCGTCCCCGACCGTCACGTCTTCGCCCCTCACGTCCAGGTGTGCGCGCACCTACGTGCAGACCCGCGCCCGACCCGTACCGATGCACTCGTCCCGAAGGAAGGCCCGGAAGCCCCATGTCCCATCCGCCCACCTCTGCCTTCACCGCCTTCGCGCTGGAGCCCTTTCCCGAGCTGCGTCCCGGTGACGACCTCGCCGGAGCCGTCACGACCTTCCTGACGCGGCATCACATCGCGCTGGAGGACGGCGACATCGTGGTGGTCGCCTCGAAGGTCGTCTCGATCGCGGAGCGGCGGTGGGTGGACCTGTCCGCCGTGACGCCCGGTCCCGAGGCCGTCGAGCTGAGCCGGCGCACCGGGAAACCGGCACCGGTCGTGCAGGTCATCCTGGACGAGTCCACGGACCACTACCTCGCCACCGAGCGCGGCCCCATCATCGCCCGGCACAAGCTCGGCCTCGGCCTGACCTCCGCCGGAGTCGACCGGGCGGGCCCCGACGGTGTCTGGCTGCTGCCCGCCGACCCGGACCGTTCGGCGCGCGGGCTGCGCGACGCGCTCCAGGCGGCCACCGGGGTGCGGGCGGCGGTTCTCGTCGTCGACTCCGACGGGCGTCCCGACCGGCGCGGGGCGACCGTGATCGCCATCGGGGCCGCGGGCATCGCGCCCCTGCGGGTCACCGAGTGCGTCCAGCCCGACGGGCGGACCAAGCGGCAGGAGGAGACGTTCGCCGACCTGCTGGCCGGGGCCGCCGGGATCCTGCTCGGCCAGCGCGGGCGCGGCGCCCCCGTGGCCGTCCTGCGCGGGGTGGCGTACACGGACGACGATGCCGGTGTCGCCGCCATCCTGCATCACCGGCAGGGGGACTGAGCCGGACCAGGGGGCGGCCCGGGGCCGACCCCGTGGGGATCGACACATCGGCGCATCAGCGCATCGGCGCATCAGCGCATCAGCGCATCAGCGCATCAGCGCATCAGCGCATCAGCGCATCGACGAGGAGAATGTGGCATGCAGAAGTCCACCGCACCACCGGCCGTGCGGCACCTCGCGGTGCTCGGCGCGCCGGTCGCGAGCGCCCTCTCGCCCGTCCTGCACCGCGCCGCTTACGCCGAGTTGGGGCTGCCGTGGACCTACCGGGCCGTCGAGTGCGACGCGGCGGGGCTGCCCGGGTTCCTGGCCGCACTGGACGACAGCTGGGCGGGCCTGTCGCTGACCATGCCGCTGAAGCGCGCGGTGGTCCCCCTGCTCGACGAGGTCTCGGCGGCGGTGACGACGACCGGTTGCGCCAACACCGTGGTGGTGCGCGACGGGCGGCTGATCGGCGACAACACCGACGTGCACGGCATGGTCACCGCGCTGCGGTCGGCCGGGGTGTGCGGCGCCGGGGACGTCACCGTGCTCGGCGCCGGCGCGACGGCGGGCACGGCGCTGGCGGCCGTCCGGGAACTGGGCGCGGACCGGGTGCGCGCCGTGGTGCGTGACCCGCGCCGGGCCGGGCCGCTGGCCGCTACGGCGCGGCGGCTGGGTCTGCGCCTGGAGACGGTGCCGTGGTCGCGCCTGGAACGGTGGCTGTCCGCCGAACTGGTCGTGTCGACCGTGCCCCGCGGCGCCCTCGACGCGGAGGTGCGCTGGCCGGCCGGTCCCGGCCTGCTGCTGGACGTCACCTACCGCCCGTGGCCGCATCCGGCCGCGCGGGCGGCGGAGCGGGCGGGCCGGACCGTGGAGTCGGGCCTGTCGATGCTGGTGCACCAGGCGGCCCGGCAACTGGTCCTCCAGACCGGGGTGCGGCATCCGCCGGTCGAGGTCATGGCGCGGGCCGCGCGGGAGGCGGTCGCCCGGGACGGCGACGGTGACCGGGAGACGGGGCGGGAGCCGTCGGGCGGCGGGGCGGGGGGCGCCGGGTCAGGCCGGCTGCTCGTACGTCGCCCGGCGGCCGGACTCGTGGACCTCCCGGTGGATGGCGCGGGCGGTCGCCGCGGCCCGTCGTACGGCGGCCGGCGGGAGTTCGAGGCGTGAGCCGACCAGGACGAGCAGGGTCGTACCGGTGCGCGGGCCGGCCGACAGCGGCAGGCACACGCTGACGAGGTCGGCCCCTTCGGCGTGCACCGGCACCGGCCCGTCCGGGGTCGTGGCGCGGCCCGCCGCGGCGAACGCCCGCTCCGCCGCCCTGGCCCCGGCCAGCCGCCGCTGCGCGAGGGCGGCCCGGCTCAGGGCCGGTTCGTACGCGGCCACGGTGGCGGGTGACATGGGTGCGGACGACGTGGTGTGCGCCATCACGTACAGGCCGGCCCGGACCGTCCTGCGCAGCGCCAGCAACCGGGGCTCGGCCGCCCGCAGGAGGTGCTGCTCCGGCGCGACCTCCGCCCCGAGGCGGGCCAACAGGGCTCCCAGGCACAGTTGCCGGCCCCGGCGTTGCAGGAAACCGGAGTCGACGAGTTCCTTGATGAGGCGGTGCGCGGTCGGCTTGGGCAGCCCGGTGCGGCGCGCGATGTCCGAGAGCGTCAGTCCCGTCTCGCCGGGCCGGAACGAAGTGAGTACGGACAGGCCCCGCGTCAGTTTCGACTTCGCGGGGTCGTCCACGGACACGGTCTGGTTCGCCATGCCGCCGATCGTTTCCCCGGCGGGGGCCGGCGACAAGTCACGAGTTGTCGGGGCGGCCGAAGTTGCCGGGGCGCTGCCTGGTCGTGCGGGGGCGTGCGCGGTGAGCATGGGACACGTCCCGCCGGGCCGACGGCGCGGCGGTCCGCCTGGGTGCAGACAACGCAGAGAGGGGCGCGGAGTTCCGTGAACGAATTCGAGGAAGCAGTCCGCAGGGTCAGTGACCGGGAGCGCGAGGTTCTGGGGCACCTGCTGCACGGCGACACCTACGGTTCGATCGCCCGGCACATGAACGTCAGCCCGCACACCGTCGACACGTACCTGCGCCGCATCCGCGCGAAGACGGGGGCCCGCAGCAGGATGCACCTGCTGCTGCTCGCCCTGTCGGCCCAGGAACCGTCCGCCCAGGCGTCCGACGGCACCGGTCCCGCACACGGGCAGCGGCTGCCGGGGCCGGCCGGCCCGCTGGCGCTCTGACGCCGCGCCGGATCGGTACCGGCCTCCATCGGGCACACGGAGGCGGATGTGCGCGGGCTGCATCCCCAGCAAGATGCTCGGCGCGACCGCCGACGTCGCGTCGCGAGCGTGCCTTCGGGCGCCTGTACGATGCGGTGCGCGAGCGGTGGGACCTGCGCCTGGGCCGCGAACCGACCTCCGTGGGCGGCCGTCCCGGCGCACTGCGGCTCACCCTCGGCGACGGCAGCGAGGTCGAGGCCGACGTCCTGCTGGTCGCCGTGGCGCGGCGCCCCGACAGCGACCGCCTCGACGTGGACCGGGCGGGCGTGAAGACGGGGCGACGACGGGCGGGTCATCGTCGACGAGCGGCTGCGCACCAGCGCCGAGGGCGTCTGGTCGCTGGGCGCCCTGTCCACGCCCGTGCCGCTCACGCGGACGTCGCCTACGGCTGGGCCCTCCAGGAGCCCCGCGGCTTCTGCAAGGTCCTCGCCGACCGGCGTACCGGCCGTCTTCTGGGCGCCCATCTGCTGGGGCCGCAGGCGGGACCTGCCGGCCGCCGACGCTCCGGAAGGAGACTGAGGCGGACGCCATGGACCCGGTCGCCGAGTGGAACGCGGCGCGCCGGGACCGGTCGGTGGCGGACCTGCTCGTGGGCTCCCTGGGCGCCCCCTTTCCGCCCCGCCGCCCGAAGTTGCCGGGGCGCTGCCTGGTCGCCGGGCGGCCGCGCTGTGAGCATCGGGAGCGTCACGCCCCGCCGACGGCGCGGCTGACCCGACAGGAAGGGCAGGGAGTTGAGTATTCGAGTGCTCTTGGCAGTCCCCTCGTCGATGATGCGCTTCGGGCTGCGCACCGCCCTGGACGCCGAGGCGGACATCACGGTGGCCGGCGAGGCCGCCACCGGGGACGAGTCCGTGCGCGCGGCCAAGGAGCTGGACCCCGACGTCGTGGTGTGCGAGCCCGACTTCGCCGACATGGACGGCCTCGACGTGGTGCGGGCCGTGCGCGACGGCGGCCGGGGGCTGGGCGCCCCCGGCGTCGTCATGATCGTCCCGGACGGGTGGCAGCACCCCCTGCAGGCCGTGGGCGCGGGGGTGAGCGGGCTGCTGGCGCGCGACAGCCGGCCCGAGGAGGCGGCGCGGGCCGTGCGCGTCCTGGCGGGCGGCAACGCGTTCATCGCGCCGGAGGTCACCCGCGAGGTGTTCGGCTGGATGCGCAACCGGCCCTGTCCGCCCGGTCCCGAGCTGCCGCCGGACCTGCTCACGCAGCGGGAGCGGGAGATCCTCGCCCACCTCGCGGACGGCATGTCGAACATCGAGATCTCGAAGCAGCTGCACATCGTCGAGCCGACCGTGAAGTACCACGTCTCGCAGCTGCTGCGGAAGCTCGGCCTGCGCGACCGGTTGCAGGCGGTGGTCTTCGCCTACCAGCACGACCTGTTCGGGCGGGGGGCGGTGCAGCCGTGCGAGACGTGACACGGGAGCGTGGGGCCGCCGAAGCGTGGCTGCCGTGGACGGACGGTCCGCCGCGGGCGGGCCTGCGGCGGGTCTTCTGCCTGCCCTACGCGGGCGGTGCGGCGGCCGGGTACCGGTCGTGGACGGAGCGGGCCGAGGCGTACGGGATCGAGGTGGTGCCGGTCGAGCTGCCGGGCCGCGGGACCCGCTGGACGGAGGAGCCGGTCGCGGCCATGGACCGGCTCGTGGACGCGCTGAACCGGGAGGTGTTCGCCCGGCAGACGGAGCCGTTCGCGCTGTTCGGGCACAGCATGGGCGCGCACATCGCGTTCGCCGTCGCGGCGGCCCTGGAACAGGAGGCCGGGGACCCGGACGGCGCGGGCGGGCTGTGTCACCTGTTCGTCTCGGCGTGCCGGGCGCCCGGCGTGTCTCCGCCGCGGCTGCTGCACGCCCTGCCCGACGACGCCCTCCTCGCCGCGCTGGGCGACATGGGCGGCACACCGCCGGAGGTGCTGGGCAACGCCGAGCTGATGGGGTTCGCGCTGCCCATGATCCGCGCGGACCTCACCCTCCTGGAACGCTGGCGGCCGGAGCCCGGCCTGCGGATCGCGTGTCCGGTGACCGCGTTGGGCGGCGACGACGATCCGCTGGCCGGGCCGGCGACGCTGGGCGCGTGGCGCGAGTTCACCCGCGCCTCCTTCGCGCACCGGGTCTTCGCCGGTGACCACTTCTACCTGCGCGAGCACATGGGCGCGATCCTCCACGAGATGGGCCGGTCGCTGCCGCCGCGCTGACGCTCTCCTCAGCCCTCCCCCCGGGTGCCGGTCGCCGTGCGGCGGTCGTCGAAGCCGAGGGTGCGGTGCAGGGTGACCTCGTGGCCGAGGTCGGCGCAGGCGTCCAGGGTGGCGGCGAACCGGCTGCGGTAGCCCGGGTCGCCGGGGTCCAGGACGATGCCCAGCATGGTGCCGCTGTGGGCGGCGGTGACGCCGACGGCGCCCACGTCCAGCGCGATCCGCAGGACCGCCTCCAGGGCCCGCTTGGGGCAGCGGTCCTGGTTCAGCAGGGCGCTGCGGGTGGCGAGCGCGCCGACGGCGCGCAGGTCGCGGCGGGCCACGGCGTCCGTCATGCGCTCCAGCAGAGCGGCGTACTCCTGGCGCCGGCCCCGGCCGAAGGGCGGCAGGGCGCGGTTGAAGGCGACCGTGTCGATCTCGCCGCCCTCGTCGACCCCGACGATCACCGCCTCGGGCAGGCTGCCGAGCCGGGAGCGCAGGCGTACGGCCCGGTGGTCGAAGGCGACGACGCCGGGGTGGAGCACGCCGTCCGTCGGTTCGATGTGGGCGAGCAGCCGCTCCAGGAGGGGCTCGGGCAGCGGGACGGACAGCGCGTTGGCGACGGCGCGGGCGGTGGCCACCAGGTCGGCGGAGGAACTCGCGAAGCCCTTGCCCTCCGGAAGGTCGCCGTCGAGGACGAGGTCGCCGTCCGGGGGCGCGCCGAAGGTCTCCAGGACGGCCGTCGCCATGCGCCGCGCCTTGCTCTTGTGCGCGGGCACCACCCGTACGCCGCTGCCGGGGGTCCCCCGGGTGAAGCGGGCGGTGGCCCAGCGGGCGATGGGCAGGGTGACGAGGAAGTCGCCGTCGTCGCCGCCGGAGGGGGGCAGGGCGCCCTGGAGGAGTTCGCCGAAGGTGCCGTAGCAGGTGCTGACGCCGACGGCGCGGCGGTGGCCGGGTGCGGGCGTGGCGGCGCGGGTCAGGGTGCCGGTCATGGTCACGCCGACCGCCGTCCGGTGCCGTGGGCCGCCGGGGCCGGGAGTCCGGCGAGGGCCTTCAGGACCGGTTCGGCGGCGTGCTCGGGGGCGGTGCGCGGGAAGGAGTGGCCGCCGTGGTCGAGGCGGTGGTGGAGGGTGGCGGCGGCGACCCGGTCCCAGCCGTGGGCGCGGGCCCGGTCCTCGGGGATGCCGGGGTCGTCGGCGGCGGTGATCACGACGACGGGCGTGCGCAGGGGCGGCGCGGCGCCCTCTTGGAGCGCGGCCAGGTAGTGGTGGGCGGTGACGACGTCGTGGCGGTAGGCGCGGCCGAGGACCCCGGCGCGTTCGTCCTTGAGCAGGTCCAGTTCGACGTAGGCGGTGTCGTCGTGCAGCAGGGCCACGATCCGCTGGTCGGTGAGGGCCGCGATCCCGGCGGCCTCCTCGCGCAGGCCGGCGGGGTCGTCGAGCAGGGCGGCGGCGAGCAGGAGACCGGCGGCGGGGCGGCCGGCCTCTTCCAGGGCGCGGGCGAGGGCGAGGGCGGGCGCGGCGCCCGCGCACTGGCCCCAGACCAGCACGGGCCCGTCGGCGGGGGCCAGGTCGCGCAGCGCGCGGCGGGCCGTCTCCTCGGGGCCGATCAGCGCCTCCCCGGGGCGGGCGACGTCGTGGCCGGGCGGTTCGGCGGCCAGGACGGTGACGCCCTCGGGGGCCAGGGCGGCGGCCAGGCCCTGGAAGTTGACGGCGTTGCCGCCGGCGTAGGGGAAGCACACCAGGGTGGCCCGGGGGTGTGCGGGCCCCGGCAGCGGCTGGAGGAGCGGCAGGTGCCCCTCGTCGCCGTCCTTCGGGGTGTCCGCGGCGCCGGTGTGCTCGTCGACGGCGGCGGCGACCTCGCGCAGCGTCGGCCCGGCCATCAGCCGGCGCAGCGAGACGGCCCGGTCGAGGCCGACGAGCATCCGGACCGCGGACAGGGAGGTGCCGCCGTGCCGGAAGAAGTCGTCGCCCCGTCCGATGCGGCCGACCGGGATGCCCAGGGTCTCCGCCCAGAGGGCGGCCAGCCGGCGTTCGGTCGGTGTGGCCAGCGGTTCGTAGGCGTCGGCCTCCTGGCGCAGGCGCGCGGCGCGGGCCGTCAGGCGCAGCTTGTCGATCTTGCCGTTCTCGTTGAGGGGGAGCCGGTCCACGCGGTGGAAGTAGGACGGGATCATGTAGTCGGGCAGGCTCGCGGCGAGGAAGTCGCGCAGGTCGGCGGCTTCCACCGGGTCCGCGGGGGTGGCCGTGTCGTGGTCGGCGTAGAAGGCGGTGAGGCTGCGGCCGCCGCCGGGGTGCGACTCGATGACGACGGCCGCCTGGCCGACGGACGGCATGCAGGTGAGCCGGTTCTCGATCTCGCCGATCTCGATGCGGTAGCCGCGGATCTTGACCTGTTCGTCGCGGCGGCCCAGGTACTCGATCTCGCCCTCCGGCAGCCAGCGGCCGAAGTCGCCCGTGCGGTAGAGGCGGGAGCCGGGCCGGTGCGGGTCGGCGGTGAAGGCGCGCGCGGTGCGCTCGGGGTCGTTGATGTAGCCGCGGCCGACGCTGACTCCGGAGAAGACGATCTCGCCGGGGGCGCCGAGCGGCACCAGGCGCAGCTGTTCGTCGACGACGTACGTCGCCACGTTGCGGCGGCTGGTGCCGACGGTGACGAAGTCCCGTACCGGCGGGGCGTGCAGGATGCCGTGCATGGTGTCGTCGCAGACCTCGGTGGCCCCGTAGCAGTTGACCAGGGTGATCCCGGGGTGCAGGGCGAACCAGCGGCGGACCAGTTCGTCGCGCAGGGCCTCGCCGGTGACGGCGAGGGTCTTGAGGTCGCCGAGCGGGCGCGGGTGGCGTTCGAGGTGGGTGAGCAGCACGTCGAGGTAGGACGGCACGACCTGGACGACGTGGACGCCGCCGGCGGCGATCCGGTCGACGAACCGGCCCACGTCGAGCTGGACGCCGGTGTCGATGATCTCGGTGGTGCCGCCCACCAGGAGCGGCGCCACCAGCTGCCACAGGGAGATGTCGAAGCACTGGGAGGCGGTCTGGGTGACGGTGTCCCCGGCCCGCACGTCCATGTCCTCGATCTTCATCGCGAGGTGGTTGAGCATCCCCGCGTGCTCGCACATGGCGCCCTTGGGGGTGCCGGTGGAGCCGGAGGTGAAGTAGACGTAGGCGAGGTGGTCGGGGGCGAGGGGGAGGCCCGGGTCGGTGTCGGCGACCGTGCCGGATCCGGTGCCGGCGTCGGACTCGGACTCCGTGAGCAGGATCGCGCAGTCGCGGCCGGCCTCCTTAGCGGCGGTGTGCAGCAGAGCCCGGGCGGCGGGTTCCGCGATGGCGAACCGGCAGTCACTGCGCTCCAGTTGGGTGGCGACGCGGGCGGCGGGGAAGTCGGGGCGTACGGGCAGGTAGGCGCCGCCGGCCTTGAGCACGCCGAGTACGGCGGACAGCCACTCCAGGGTGCGGTCGGCCGCCACCGCGACCACGTCCTGCGGGGCGAGGCCCGCGGCGAGGAGGCGGTGCGCGATCCGGTTGGCGCGGCGGTTCAGTACGGCGTACGTCCAGGCCCGGTCGCCGTGGACGGCGGCGACGGCGTCGGGCACGCGTGCCACCTGCGCCTGGAACAGTTCGGCGAACGTGCTCTCGCTCAGGGGGTGTTGTGGCCCGGCCAGGGCGTCGCGCTGGTACGCCGCCTCCTCGGCGGTCAGCAGGCTCTGCTCGTGGTGGCCCGCGTCCGGGTCGGCGGTCAGCAGCCGCAGGGCGGTCAGCTGGTAGCCGGCGACCCGCTCGGCGAAGTCGCGCCGCAGCGCCTCCTGGCGGTGGGTGACGCGCAGGGAGGGGCCGTCGGCTCCGGTGACGTGGGCGACCCGCAGGACGACGTGCGGCTCCGGCGTGTCGTCGGGGTCCGGGCCGCCGTGCGGCGCACCGAGGTCGAGGAGGGTCTCGGCGGGGTCGTCGGACGACTCCGCCGCGCCCGGGGCGGCCTCGGCCGCGGTGACGGCGGCCTGGGCGGTGGCCAGCACGGCGCGCCACGGCCCGTCGGCGAGGACGGCGTGGCAGCGGGCCGCCGGGGCGCCGGGGCGCGGTCGCAGCCCGGTGACGATCTCGCGTTCGGAGGCGAGCGCGGCGATCACCTTCAGGTGGGCGGCGAGGAGAACGGCCTGCGGTGCGACGCCCTCGGCGGCGGCGAGGTCGCGCACCGCGCGGGCCAGTTCCTCGGGCACGGGGACACTCACCTGGCCGGTCCCGGGGGCCGGGGCCGGGCCGGGGGTGGTCCAGCGGCCGATGACGGTCGCCGGAGTCCGCTCGGTCGGCGCGGTGGGGGTGGCGGTCTCGCTCATGGCGTCCTCTCGGGTGCGGTGGTGACGGTGAGCAGGCGCGCGGCGTGTGCGGCGCGGTCCGCGGCGGTGCGGGCGGTGGTGGGGGCCGCCGGGTCGGCGGAACCGGCGGGGTCGGTGAGGTCGGCCGGGTCGGTGGCGAGGGCGTAGCCGACGCGGTCGCGGAAGGAGTGGGTGAGGGTGATCCGCTCGCCGGGAGCCGTGGTGAACTCGGCGTGGGCGACGCCGGGGACGGCGCGCGCGGCGTCGAGTCCGCCGAGCGCGGTCACCGTGCCGGCCTCCCGCGCGACGGCGAACCGGATGGCGGTACGGGCCCTGGGCCGCGCCCTCAGGTCCGGGGAGCGGCCGACGGCCCGTGCGACGGTGGCGGACACCAGGTCGAAGCCGCTGCCGAGGCGGACCAGGGCCGGGATCATGCCGCCCGCGGGCCGGGGGTTGACCTCGATGACGACGGGTCCGTCCGGGCCGACACGCAGTTCGGTGTGGGCGGCGCCCCAGCCGAGGCCGAGCGCGGCGAGGGCGGCGAGGGCGGCGTCGGCGAGCGCGGCCGTGAGCGCGCCCGGCACGTCGGCGGGGAAGTCGTGGCCGGTCTCGACGAAGTGCGGTGCGGGGCCGAGGTGTTTGGCGACGACGGCGACCGGGGTGGTGTCGAAGGTCTCGACGGAGTACTCCGGGCCGTCGACGTAGCGCTCCACCAGCGCCCGGCGGGGCACCGGCCGGCCGCGTTCGTCGGTGGCGGCGGCGAGGAGTCCGGTCACGTGCCGGTGGAGGCTGTCGGGGCCGGGGCACAGCCGTACGCCGACCGAGCCGGAGCCGGTGGTGGGTTTGGCGACGACCGGATAGCCGAGCGCGCGGGCCGCGTCCAGGGCGGCGTCCGGGCCGGTGACGGTGCGGAAGCCGGGGGCGAGGCCGGCGGTGGCGAGCGCGGCGCGCTGGAGGTCCTTGCGGCGGCAGCGGGCGATCGCGTCGGCGTCGGGGGCGGGCAGGTCCAGGGCGGCGGCCGTCGCGGCGGCGGTGGCGACGTAGTACTCGGAGCTGGAGGTGACACCGCTCAACCCGCCCGGCGCACCGACGAGTTCATCGGCCGCCTTCCGCACGGCGGCCGGGTCCTCGGTGTCGACGGGCAGGTGGTCGACCCCGTCCGTGGCCAGGTACGGGTAGCGCTCGGGGCGGGCGGTCAGTACGACGGGCCGCAGGCCCAGGTGCCGGGCGGCGGCGGCGAACTCCCGCCCCGAACCGGTGGTGTTGCTCTCCACCAGGGCCAGGACGGGCGGCGGCGCGGGGTGCGGGGTGCCGGTCATCGGCGGGCACCCCCGGCGGCGGGGGCCGGGCGGCGGGTCAGGCGCGCGGCGACGGCCTCGTCCAGGGCGGCGCCGGCGGTGGCCAGGGCGGCGCGGCGGCGGGCGGCGCGGTCCGCGTGGGCCCGGCAGTCCGCCAGGGCGTCCGCGAACACGGCGTCGAAGTCGCCGGGACCGCCCGCCCTCTGACGCATCGTCAGGAACGTCAACGACAGTTCGGTGTCGGCCAGTTCGGGCGGCAGGTCCGCGCGCGTCAGCCGGGTGTCGCCGCGTTCCACGGCGCGGCGCACGGCGTCGCCGACGTCGCGGTGCGCGGTGCGGAACGGCACCCCCTCCCCCACCAGCAGGTTGGCGAGCGCCGTCGCACCCACGAAGCCCTCCTGCGCGCGGCGCAGCATCCGCTCCGGGACCGGGCGCGCGCCCAGCACCAGGCTCTGGGCCAGTTGCACCGTGTCGGCGACCGCGCGCAGTCCTGGCCCGGTCGCGCCGATCGCCTCGGTACCCACCTCGATGGAGTTGGTGAACGGGGTGGAGCGGGTCATCGAGGCGGCCGTCGTCCACGCCCCGATGGCCGTCGCGGCGCGCGCCTTGACGTGCTCCAGCAGGAACGCGTTGCGCTTCTGCGGCATGGCGGAGCTGCCGCCGACGAGCCGGTCGGGGAAGGTGACGAAGCCGAACTCGGTGGTGCTCCACAGCTGGAGGTCTGTGCCGAGCCGCGACACGGTCAGCGCCGCCCCGGCCGCCGCCGCGAGGGCCCGCAGCGCGGTGTCGCGGCTGGCGACCGCGTCCAGGGCGTGCCGGGCCGGTCCGGCGAAGCCGAGCAGCCCGGCCACCCGTGCCGGGTCGATGGGCAGTTCGGAGCCCGCGGCGGCGGCCGCGCCCATCGGGCAGCGGTCCAGGCCGCGGGCCGCGTCGTCGAGCGCCGTGATGTCACGGCCGAGGGCCAGTGCGATACCCGCCAGGTAGTAGCCGTAGGTGATGGGCAGCGCGGCCTGGTAGTGGGTGTGCACCGGCATCAGCACGTCCCGGTGGGCGCGGGCGCGGGCGAGCAGCACGGCCTGGAGGCGGACGAGTTCGCCGCCCAGGCCCGCGAGGGTGGTGCGCAGGTCCATGGCCTGGACAGTGGCCTTGAGGTCGTTGCGGGAGCGGCCGGTGTGCAGCCGCCCGCCGACCTCCGCGCCGAGGTGGGCGATCAGGTGGTTCTCGTAGGCGAGGTAGAGGCCGCGCGGGGTGGGCGCGTGGTGCAGCGGGGCGAACTGCTCGGCGCGCAACCGCTCGATGCGGGCCAGGAGAGCCGCGGCGTCCTCGGGGCCGACGAGCCCGCGCTCGGTGAGCATGACCAGGTGGGCCCGGTCGACGGTGCTCGTCAGGGCGAGTTCGCGGCCGATCTCCTCGGGGGTGGGCCGCCCGTAGACGAGGCGCTGGGTGCGGCGGCCGACCGTGGTGGTGAGCCGGCCCGGCGCGGTCGCGGTGCTCATCGCAGGGCTCCCGCCTCGACGGCGCGCCGGGGCCGGCTGCGGCCGGTGGCGTCCTCGAAGGCACGCCGGCGCCAGGCGAAGCGGCTCCACGCGGTGGCCGGCACGGTCGGGTCGGTGACCTCGGCCGGGGCCTGCGGCAGGACGTCCGGGCGCAGGCCCCGCGCGGCGAGCCAGGTGTCGTCGTAGACGGTCTCCTGGTAGCGGTAGCCCTCGTCGGGCAGCATCACGACGCAGCGGGCGTCGGGGTTGCGGGCCGCCCACCAGCGGCCCACCAGATACGCGGCTCCGCTGGTCGGGCCCTGGAAGAGGGCGTGCTCGCGGTGCAGCCGGCGGGTGGCGGCGTAGGCCTCGCCGACGGTGCACCAGTGGACCTCGTCGAAGACGGTGTGGTCGAGGTTGGCGGGCATCAGGCTGTTGCCGAGGCCGCGCAGGGCCCGGCTGCCGTCGTCGTGCCCGAAGAGAACGCTGCGGTGGGTGTCGACGCCGACGGCGGCGACGCCGGGGCGCGCCGAGCGCAGCGCGCCGACGGTGCCGCACATCGAGCCGCCGGAGCCGACCGGGCCGATCACGCAGTCGACCGGGCCGACGGTGGCCGCCATGTGCTCGGCGACGATCGCGTACGAGGCCGGATTGTCCGGGTTGGTGTACTGCTCG
Source organism: Streptomyces sp. NPDC048182 (assembly GCF_043202555.1). NCBI lineage: Bacteria > Bacillati > Actinomycetota > Actinomycetes > Kitasatosporales > Streptomycetaceae > Streptomyces > Streptomyces sp. NPDC048182. The sequence goes on from NZ_JBIDAQ010000005.1 coordinate 389,033, forward strand.
GGGCAGAACGTGTCGGGGTTCTCGGCGCGGACCTCGGCGAGCCGGCGCAGCCGGGCCTCCTGGTACCCGCCGACGGGCGCGGGCTGTTCGCACATCTCGATGCGGGTGCCGAGGTCGAGGAGGCGGCGGCGCAGGTTGGCGTCCAGGACCGGGTCGCTGACCAGGGTGAGGCGGCGGCCGAGCAGGGCGGCCTGCATGGCCAGGGCCAGGCCGAAGGTGCCGGAGGTGGTCTCCACGATCTCGGTGTCGGGGCCCAGGTCGCCGCGTTCGACGGCCTTGAGCAGGATGTGGCGGGCCGGCACCAGTTTCATCAGCGAGAAGGAGGCGCCGTAGAGGTTGTCCCCCAGGCGGATCATCCTCGGCAGGAGCTGGGCCTGCGTGATCTCTTGGAACGCGGTGTCGACGGCGGTCATGCGGACCCCTTGTCTGCGGGTGCGTGGTCTGCGGGTGTGTGGGCGGACGGCCCGGGGCGGGCCGCTGGTCCGGTGCCGGTACCGGTGGCCGCGCCGGCGGTGAGCGTCTCGACGGCGTGGTCCCATCGCGCGGCCAGCGCGTGGATGTCGCACGCGTCGAACAGGCTGGCGGGCCAGCTCCAGGTCGTCTCCAGGCGGACCGTGTCCCCGTCCGCCACGGCCAGCGCGGACAGTTCGAGGCTGTGCGACACGGGCGTCGCCGGGTCGACGCCGCTGTCGAGGACGGAGTCGGGGGCCGGCGTCCAGTCTCGGGCCGCCGCGGCGGTGAACCGGCCGAGATAGTTGACGCCGATCTGGGCGGGCGGCAGGCGGCGCAGGCGTGGCGCGGTCGCGGGGTTGAGGTGGCGCAGCAGGCCGTAGCCGAGGCCGTCGGCGGGGGTGGCGGTGTGCGCGCGGTGCGCGTCGCGCAGGGCGGCGGCCGGGTCCCGGTCGGGGGCCAGCCGCACCGGCAGGAAGTCGGTGAACCAGCCGACGGTACGGGACAGGTCGAGGTCGTCGCGGAACTCCTGCCGGCCGTGTCCCTCCAGCTCGACGACGAGCGGGCCGGTGGGCCGCCCGGTGTCGTGCCGCCATGCGGCGACGGCGGCGCCGACGGCGGCCAGCAGGAGCGTGTCGGTTGTCGTGTCCAGGGCGGCGGGTGCCGGGCCGAGCAGGGCCCGGGTGGTCGCCTCGGACAGGGAGGTGGTGTGGTGGCGGACGGTGCCGAAGGTGTCGCGGCCGGGATCGACCGGCCGGTGCGCGAGCAGTGGCCCCGGATCGGCCAGCACCCCTTCCCACCACGGCAGTTCGGCGAGGCGTGCGGGGGTGCGGGCCTCGGTGTGCAGCGCCTGGGCCCAGGCGCGGTAGGAGGTGCCGACGGCGGCGGGCGTGGTGGGCAGGCCGTCCCGGGCCGCCTGCCAGGCCCGTTCCAGGTCACCGGAGAGGATGCGCCAGGAGACCCCGTCAACAGCCAAGTGGTGAATGAGCAACAGCAGTTGCCCGGCCTCACCGGGTCCGGCGTCGAACCAGGTGGCGGTGGCCATCCGCCCGGTGACGGAGTCCACCCGCCGGGCGGCGCGCTCGCTCTCCCGGGCGTGGACCGCGCGCAGGTCCGCCTCGCTCAGCCCCTGGCAGTCGACGCGTACGAGGTCGGTGAGGGTGCCGGCGAGGTCGGCGGGCAGGACCTCCAGCACGGGTCGGGTGTCGGCGTGCGGGTCGGTGGCGGCTCGCGGACCGGAGTCGGCGTGCGGGGCGGGAGCGGCCCGCGGATCAGGGGCGGCCTGCCGGTCGGGAGCGGTCCCCGTGTCCTGGGTGAGGCGCAGGCGCAGGGTGTCGTGGTGCCGGACCAGGGTGCGCAGCGCGTCGCGCAGGGTCTGCTCGGTGGCCGCGGCCGGGGTGCGCAGCAGGACCGACTGGCAGAACGGTTCGGCGCCGCGCAGGGTCTCCAGGTAGAAGTCGATGATCGGGGTGCGGGGGGCGCGGCCCTGCGAGGGTTCGGCGGACCGGGTCTCGTGCGGTGCGTCGTCGGGGGCGGGCCGCCGGGCGATCCGGGCGAGGGCGGCCGGTGTCTTGTGCCGGTAGATGTCCCTGGGGCGCAGCAGGAGGCCGGACTTCCGGGCGCGGCTGATGAGCTGGATGGACAGGATGCTGTCGCCGCCGAGGCGGAAGAAGTCGTCGTCGGCACCGGCCCGGGGCAGGCTCAGGATGTCGGCGAACAGGGCGCACAACAGGCGTTCGGTGCCGGTGGCCGGTTCGCGGTGGCCGGCTCCGGCGGCGAAGTCCGGTTCGGGCAGGGCGGCGCGGTCCGTCTTGCCGTTGCCGGTCAGCGGCAGGGCGTCGAGGACGACGACCGCACTCGGCAGCAGGTGGGCGGGGAGCGTCTCGGCGAGCCGGTCGAGGACGGCGGGGCCGTCGAGGGCGGTGCCCGGGGCGGGGACGACGTAGCCGAGCAGCCGCTTGTCGCCGCCGGGACCGGGGCGGGCCACGGCCGCCGCCTGGGCGACGCCCGGGTGCCCGGCCAGGGCCGCCTCGACCTCGCCGAGTTCGACGCGGTGGCCGCGGATCTTGACCTGGGCGTCGGTGCGCCCCAGGTAGACGACCTGGCCGTCGGCGCGGCGGCGGCCCCGGTCCCCGGTGGCGTACATCCGCGAGCCCGGCGGCCCGAACGGGTCGGGCACGAAGCGCTCGGCGGTGGTGGCGGGCCGGCCCAGGTAGCCGCGCGCCAGGCCGTCCCCCGCCAGGTAGAGCTCGCCGGCGGTGCCGGGCGGGACGAGGCCGAGTCCGGCGTCGAGGAGATGGGCGCGGAGGTTGCCCATCGGGGTGCCGATGACCGGTTCCGGGAAGTCCGCGACGGGCGCGGTGAGGGCGTAGACGGTGGATTCGGTGGGGCCGTACAGGTTGACGGACCGGACCTCGGGGTGGGTGCGCAGCCGCTGCCACAGGCCGGGCGGGACCTCCTCGCCGGCGATGAGCAGGAGGTCCACGGCGGAGTGGGCCGACAGGAGCCCGGCGTCGAGGAGCTGGGCCAGGTAGGTGGGGGTGAGGCTGAGGACCGAGACGTCGTGCGCGTGGAGGTAGGAGACCAGGAGGTCGGCGCTGAAGCGGGTGTCGGCGTCGATCAGGTGCAGTTCGTGGCCCGCCACCATCCAGAACAGGCCGTCCAGGGACACGTCGAAGGACCACGAGGTGGTGTGCGCGACGCGGCGCCGCCGCCGGTGCGGTTGCCCCATCGCCGGGCAGGTGCGGTCGCGCATCGCCGCGAACAGGTTGGTGAGGGCCCGGTGTTCGACGACGACACCTTTGGGGCGTCCGGTGGAGCCCGAGGTGTAGATGACGTAGGCGGGGTGTGCCGGGTGGACGGCGGCGCGGCGGTCGCGGTCCGTCAGGTTCTGGGGGGCCTGCTCCGCCAGGGCGGCACGGGTGTCCGGGGCGTCGAGGGTGAGGCGGGGGGTGCCGGTCGCGGGGACGTGCCCGGCGGCGGCCGTCTCGGTGACGACCAGGGCGGCCCGCGAGTCCGCGCACAGGTAGGCGATGCGCTCCGCCGGGTAGTCCGGGTCGACCGGCACGTACGCCGCGCCCGTCTTCAGGACGGCCAGCAGGGCCACCACCATCGAGGCGGCGCGCGGCAGTACCAGCGCCACCCGCTGTTCGGGGCCGGCGCCGCGGTCGGCGAGGAGGCGGGCGAGGCGGTTGGCGGCGGCGTTCAGCTCGCCGAAGGTGAGCCGGGTGCCGTGGCAGACCAGGGCGGTGACGTCCGGTTCGGCGGCGGCCCGGTCCTCGAACACCTCGACGACGGAGCGGTCCGGCACGCCGAGCGCGGTGTCGTTCCAGTCGTGCGTCAGCGTCCGCCGCTCGTGCGGTGAGAGAATGTCGAGGCGGGACAGCGGTGCGTCGGGCTCGCGCACCACGTGCGCCAGGACCCGGGTGAACCGTTCGGCCAGCGTCGCCGCCGTCGCCCGGTCGAAGAGGTCCTCGGCGTACTCGACGACGCCGCGCAGCCCGGCGGGGGTCTCGGCGATGCCGATGTTCAGGTCGTACTTGGCGGTGTCGCCGTCGGCCGGGACGGGACGGACCGTCAGCCCCGGCAGCTCCACGGCGGCGTCGGCGGTCTGCTCCAGCTGGACGCCGACCTGGAAGAGGGGGTTGCGGCCCGCCTCCCGCGCCGGGTTGACGGCTTCCACGACCCGCTCGAACGGCACGTCCTGGTGGGCGTAGGCGGCGAGGTCGGCGGTCCGGCCGCGGGCGAGCAGGTCCCGGAAGGTGGGGTCGCCGCTGAGGTCGGCGCGGAAGACGAGGGTGTTGATGAAGCAGCCGACGAGGTCGTCGAGGGCGGCGTCGGCGCGGCCCGCCACCGGGGTGCCGATCGCGATGTCCTCGCCGGCGCCCAGCCGCCGCAGCAGCGCGGTCAGGGCGGCGCGCACCACCACGAACAGGGTGACCCCGGCGTCGCGGGCCAGCGCGGCGAGTCCCTCGCGCAGGGCGGCGTCCACGTCGAAGGTCACCCGCCCGGCGCGGTGGGTGGGCGCGGCCGGGCGGGGCCGGTCGGCGGGCAGAGCCGTCTCTTCGGGCAGGCCGCGCAGCGCCTCGCGCCAGTACGCCGTCTGCCGGGCGAACGCGCTGTCCGGGTCGGCGGGGTCGCCGAGCAGGTCGCGCTGCCACAGCGTGTAGTCGGCGTACTGCACGGGCAGCGGCGGCAGGTCGGGGGCCCGCCCCGCCAGGCGGGCGGCGTAGGCGGCGCTCAGGTCGCGCCCGAGGGGGCCCAACGACCAGCCGTCGGCGGCGATGTGGTGGAGCAGCAGCACCAGGACGTGCTCCTGGGGGCCGGTGCGGATCAGGCGGGCCCGCAGCGGCAGTTCGGTGGCGAGGTCGAAGGCGTGGACGCGGGCCCGGGCGAGGTGGGCGGGCAGGTCGCCGGGGGAGCATTCGGTGTGCTCCAGGCGCAGCCTCTCGCCGATGTCCCCGGGGGCCGTCACCTTCTGGTGGGGGACGCCGTCGGCGGTCGGGTGGAGGGTGCGCAGCGCCTCGTGCCGCACGACCAGGTCGCGCAGCGCGGCGGCCAGGGCGTCGGTGTCGAGGGGCCCGGTCAGGGCCCAGGCGAGGGGAACGGCGTACGAGCCGGGACGCTCCTCCAGCTGCGACAGGAACCACAGGCCCTGCTGGGCGTGGGAGAGCGGGACGCGGGCGGGCCGGGGGCCGGGGCGCGGCCGGTCGCGGGCCGGGGGGCGGGCGCCGGTGAGCAGGGCGGCGAGGCCGGCGGCGGTGGGCGTGCGGAACACGTCACCGATGGCGAGGTCCGCGCCGAACGCCTCGCGGACACGATGGGTCAGCCGGATCGCGGCGAGGGAGTGGCCGCCGGAGCGGAAGAAGTCGTCGTCGGGGCCGACCGTGGGCACGCCCAGGATGCCGGCGATCAGCTCGCACATGCGGCGTTCGGCCTCGTCGGCCGGTGCGCGGCCGCCGGGGGCCGGGACGGCGGGCGCCGGCAGGGCGCGGCGGTCGACCTTGCCGTTGGCGGTGATCGGCAGGGCGTCCAGGACGACGAGGGCCGAGGGCACGGCGTAGGCGGGCAGCCGCTCGGCGGCGAAGCGGCGCACCTCGTCGGCGAGGGTGTTCGCCGGGGGCGGGTCGGCGGCGCCGTCCCGGGCGACGAGGTAGCCGACGAGCCGGCGTCCGCCGCCCGCGCTGTCGGGCTCGGCGGTCACGACCGCCCGCCCGACGGACGGGTGGGCGGTCAGCGCGGCCTCCACCTCGCCCACCTCGACACGGAAACCGCGGATCTTGACCTGCCCGTCGGCGCGGCCGACGAAGGCGAACAGGCCGTCCCCGGTGCGGCGCGCCAGATCGCCGGTGCGGTACATGCGCTCGCCGGGCGGCCCGAACGGGCAGGGCACGAACCGGTCGGCGGTCAGGGCGGGCTGGGCGACGTAGCCGCGCGCGAGGCCGGACCCGGCGATGTACAACTCGCCGGTCACACCGGTCGGCACCGGTTCCAGCGCGCTGTCCAGCACGTACAGGCGGTTGCCCGCCATGGGGCCGCCCAGCGGGACGGGTCCGTGCGCCGCGTCGGGCGTGTCCATGCCGTGCCGGGCGGCGAACGTGGTCGTCTCGGTGGGGCCGTACCCGTTGTGCACGGTGAGTCCCGGGCACGCCGCCAGGGCGCGGCGGACGGCGTGCGGGGGCACCACGTCGCCGCCGGTCCACACGTCGAGCACGCCGCGCAGGCACTCCGGGCGCTCCTCGGTGACCAGGTCGAACAGGGCGGCCGTCAGCCACAGGCCGGTGACGCCCTGCCCGGCGGTGACCCGGGCCAGGGACGCGGCGTCGACGGGGCCCGGCGGGTGCACGACGACGGTCCGGCCGTTCAGCAGCGGCACCCACAGTTCGTAGGTGGAGGCGTCGAAGGAGTGCGCGGAGTGCAGCAGGACCCGGCGGTGCGCGTCGCCGCGCCAGCACGGGTCGGCGGCGAGCGCGGCGACGTCGCGGTGGCGGACGGCGACGCCCTTGGGCCGTCCGGTGGTGCCGGAGGTGTACATGACGTAGGCGGTGGCGTCGGGGTGGCCGGACGCGGCCTCCGGTGCGCTGTCCGATGTCGTGTCCGGCGCGATGTCCGGTGCGGTGTCCGCGAGGGCGCCCGCGGGCCCGACCGGCAGGACGGTCAGGTGCGCGGGCAGCCGGGTGCCGTCGCGGTCCGTGTCGGTGAGGGCGACGCGCGCGCCGGTCTCGCGGGCCATCAGCCCCACCCGCTCGGCCGGGTGGTCCGGGTGCAGCGGCACGTAGTGCGCGCCCGCCTTGAGGATGCCGAGGAGGGCGACGACCAGGGCGGCGGAGCGTTCCATGTCGACGACCACGGCGTCCTCGCGCCGCACCCCGAGCGCGGTGAGGCGGCGGGCCAGGCGGTCGGCGCGGGCGTCGAGCCCGGCGTAGTCGAGGCGGACCCCGGTGCCGGTGTCGGTGACGGCGGGGGCCGTCGGGTCCTGGGCGGCGCGGGCCGCGAACAGGGCGGGCACGTCGGCGGCGGGGGCCTCGGCGCCCGTCGCCTCGTGCGGGTCCTGCCCGCCGCGCAGCGCCGCGTCCCGCTCGGCGGCCGACAGCGGGCTGACCCGGCCGGCCGCTCGGTCCGGGTCGGCGACGAGCCGGTCCAGGAGGCGTACCAGCCAGCCGGCGATCCGTTCGGCGCTCGCGTGGTCGAACAGGTCCGCCGCGTACTCCACCACGCCGTGCACACCGGCCGGTTCCCCGTCGGGCGACCGCCGCTCGGTGATGCCGAAGCTGAGATCGTACTTGGCCTGCTGCGGGCCGACCGGGTACGGCTGCGTACGCACTCCCGGCCACTCCGCCCGGCCGGCGCCGCCGGGGCCCTCGGGCCCGGCCGTGTCCTGTACGGAGAGCCCGACCTGGAAGAGGGGGGTGCGCCCGGCCACGCGGGGCGGGTTGACGGCCTCCACGACGCTCTCGAAGGGCACGTCCTGGTGTGCCCAGGCGGCGAGGTCGGCGCGCCCGGTGCGGCGCACCAGGTCCCGGAAGGACGGGTCGCCGGAGCAGTCGGTGCGCAGCACCACGGTGTTGACGAAGCATCCGACCAGGTCCTCGACGTCACTGTCGGTGCGGCCCGCGACGACGGAGCCGACTGGGATGTCCGGGCCCGCGCCGAGCCGGTGCAGGAGGGTCGCGAGCCCGGCGTGGAAGGCGGAGAAGACGCTGGTGCGGCAGGTGCGGGCGAGCGCGGCGAGCGCGCGGTGGGTGTCCGCGCCGATCTCGAAGGGGACCACGCCCGAGCGGCGGCCGGGTACCGGGGGCCGGGGCCGGTCGGCCGGGAGTGCGATCTCCTCCGGCAGACCCGTCAACGCTCCCTTCCAGTAGGCGATCTGGGTGGCGAACACGCTGTCCGGGTCGCTCTCGTCGCCGAGGGCGGCGCGCCGGCGCAGGGTGTGCTCGGCGTAGCGCAGGGGCAGCGGCCGCCAGGCGGGCGGGCGGCCTTGGCGGCGGGCGGCGTAGGCGGTGGCCAGGTCGCGGGTCAGGCGGCCGAGGGACCAGCCGTCGGCGGCGATGTGGTGCAGCACGAGGAGGAGGACGTGGTCCTCCGGTCCGCGACGGAACAGGGCGGCGCGGAAAGGGAGTTCCGCGCTCAGGTCGAAGGTGTGGGAGGCGGCCCGGTCGATCGCCCCGGCCGCCTCGGCCGCTGCCGCGCCGGCCTCGAAGGTCGTGAGGTCGAGCAGGTCCCCGGCGGCGGCCACGCTCAGGACGCGCTGGTGGGGGACGCCGTCCACCTCCTCGAACACGGTGCGCAGCGCCTCGTGGCGTACGACGAGGTCCCGCAGCGCGTCCCGGAGCGCGCCCGGGTCGATCCGGCCGGAGAGCCGGGTCGCCCAGGGCAGGTTGTACGTCGCCCCGGCGCCCTCCACCTGGGACAGGAACCACAGGCGGCGCTGGGCGTACGACACCGGAAGGCGCACCGGACGGGCCCCGGAGGGCCGCGTGGTGTCGTGCGGGGGGTGGGCGAGGGAAGCGGTGTCGCGTGGCAAGGGTCGTCCTCCACACATCCGGACGGCAGCGGGCCGTCGTCTTTCGGGGCGGTGGCTTCTGTCGGGGGCTTGCGCCGGGGGCCCGGGGCGGGGCGGGATGCAGCGGGCGGGGCGGGGCGGCTAGGCGTCCATCGCCTCGCGCAGGCTGCGCGGGCGCATGTCCGTCCAGGTGGCCTCGATCCACTGGAGGCAGTCGGACTTGGGACCCCGCTGACCGGCCTCGTGCCATCCGGCCGGGCTCTCGCGGTCGGCGGGCCAGATCGAGTACTGCTCCTCGTCGTTGAGGACGACCTTGTACTCCAGGTCGAGCGCGTCGTCGAACATGTCGGCCTTCTCCTTGGTGTCGGCGTACGTGGTGTGTTCCGTGTGCGGGGTGTGCCCGGTGGACGTGGTGCGTCCGGGGCTCAGGTCCGGTCCCGGGGCCCGGCCAGGCCGGCCAGCTCCGCGACGGTGGGGTGGAGCTGGACGTCGACCGGCCTGAGGGTGAGCCCCAGCTCCCGCTGGGCGCGGAAGGCGATCTGGACCGCCCGCAGGGAGTCCCCGCCCAGGTCGAAGAAGTCGTCCTCCGTGCCCACCCGGTCGACCTTGAGGACCTCGGCCCAGATCCGGGCGAGGGTGCGTTCCGTCTCGGTGGCGGGCGGCCGGTCCGCGTCGGCGGCCGGCGGCGGGGCGTCGGCCGGGGCGGTGTGCCGGGCGGATCCGGCCAGGTCCGGCAGGGCCGCGCGGTCGGTCTTGCCGCTGGCGGTGATCGGCAGGGCCGCCAGCGGCACGAACGCCGACGGCACCATGTACGCCGGCAGCCGGGCGCCGAGCCGGGCACGGAGGTCGTCGGGCCTGGGCGCCGGGCGACCGGGGGCCGGGACCACGAAGGCGACCAGGCGCCGCTCGGCGCCCTCGCCGACGGCCGCCACCGCGCAGGCGGCGACCTCCGGGTGCTCGGTGAGGCGGGCTTCGACCTCGCCGGTCTCGATGCGGTGGCCGTGCACCTTGACCTGCTGGTCGGCGCGGCCCAGGTAGTCGAGGACGCCGTCGGGGCGGCGCCGGGCCAGGTCGCCGGTGCGGTACAGCCGCGCCCCGGGGCGGCCGTCGAACGGGTCGGGCACGAACCGGTCGGCGGTGAGGCCGGGGCGGCCCAGGTAGCCGCGGGCCACCCCGGCGCCGCCGACGCAGAGTTCGCCGCGTTCGCCGTCGGGGACGGGCCGGCCGTGCTCGTCGAGGACGTACGCCGTCGTGCCGGGCACGGCCCGGCCGATGGGGGCCTCGTCCGCGCGGTCGCAGCGGTGGCTGGTGGCGTAGACGGTGTCCTCGGTGGGCCCGTAGGCGTTGACGACCTCGGCCGTCCGGCTCCAGCGGGCCGCGAGGGCGGGCGGGAGTGCCTCACCCGCCGCGACCACCCGGCGCAGGTGCGGCAGGGCGGCGGGGTCGAGTCCGGCGAGGACGCTGGGCGGCACGGACAGCACGGTGGGGGCCAGGGCGTCCATGGCCTCGCGCAGCCCGTCGCCGACCCGGCGTTCCCCGCCCGGGGAGATCAGCAGGGTGGCGCCGCCGGTGAGGGCCGCCACCAGGTCGCCGACGGAGACGTCGAAGCCGAAGGACGCGAACTGCCACAGCCGGTCGCCGGGGCGCAGGTCCATGACCTGCCGGACGACGTCGACGAGGTTGTCCAGCGAGCGGTGTTCGACCTCGACGCCCTTGGGGGTGCCGGTGGAACCGGACGTGTAGATGACGTACGCGAGATCCTCCGGCGCCGGAGACACCGCGGCCGGCACCTCCCCCACCGCCTCGGGCCGGTCCCCCAACTCCACACACGCCCAGTCCCCCGCGGGCAGCCCCGCAAGAGCACCCGCGTCACCCAGCACCACCCGCACACCCGCGTCCCGCAGCACGAACTCCACCCGGTCCGACGGATACGACGGATCGACCGGCACATACGCCGCCCCCCCCCCCCCCCCCCCCCCCCCCCCCCCCCCCCCCCCCCCCCCCCCCCCCCCCCCCCCCCCCCCCCCCCCCCCCCCCCCCCCCCCCCAACGGCGCCGCACCCCGCCCGACCCACCGTCACCCCACCCGCACCACCAACGCCGTGGCCACCGCCATCAGCCCCTCCCCCCGCCCCGGAAACCCCAGCCCATCCGTCGTGGCCCCCGAAACGGACACCGGCGCCCCCACGGCCTCGGACAGCACCGCCTCCGCCTCGTCCCGCCGCTTCCCGACCTTGGGCCGAGCCCCGACGACCTGCACCGCGACGTTCCCCACCCGGAACCCCGCCGCCCGCACGATCCGCGCCGCCTCCGCCAGCAGCACGACACCGGGCGCCCCGGCCCACTCGGCCCGCCCCGTCCCGAAGTGCTGCCCCAGATCCCCCAGCCCCGCCGCCGAGAACAGGGCGTTGCACGCCGCGTGCGCGACGACGTCCGCGTCGGAGTGCCCGGCGAGCCCGGGCCCCTCCCCCTCCCACTTCAGCCCCCCGCACCACAGCTCCCGCCCGTCCTCGAAGGCGTGGATGTCCGTCCCGATCCCGACCCGCGGCAACAAGACCTCACCACCGGCCCCCGAAAAGCCCCCAGAACCCTCAGAACCCTCAGAACCCATCGTTCAACCTCCGCCGCGCCAGAACCGCCTCCGCCAGCACCAGGTCGAGAGGCCGCGTCACCTTGAACGCCTCCTCGTGCCCCGGCACCACCACCACCGTCACCCCGAGCCGCTCCACCATGCTCGCGTCGTCCGTGACCTCGTCCGTCACCTCCGCGTGCGCCCGCACGAGCAGCTCCCGGTCGAACCCCTGCGGCGTCTGCACCGCCCGCAGCACCGCCCGCGAGGGCGTGGCGACGACCGGCTCCGGCTCCCCGGGCACCCCGGCCGGCGCGACCTGCTTGACCGTGTCGGCCAGCGGCACCGCCGGTACGACGGCCGGCGCCCCGCCCCGTACCGCCTCGATCACCGCGTCCACCGTGTCCACCGGCACCAGCGGCCGGGCGGCGTCGTGCACGAGGACGACGCCGTACTCGGGGGGCAGCGCGTCCAGACCGAGCCGTACGGACTCCTGCCGGGTCTCGCCCCCGGGCACGACGCGGACGTCCGTCCGCTCGGGCAGCGCGTGGGCGTCGAGGATCCCCTGGACCTCGCCGGCCCCGTCGGGCGGCGCGACCACGACGACGAGGGAGACCGCGCGCGAGGCGGCCATCGACCGCACCGCGTGGACCAGCATGGGCGTGCCCCCCAGCGCGCGCAGCGCCTTGGGCGCGCCGGGTCCGAGGCGCACGCCCCGACCGGCGGCCGGGATCACCGCGGCGGTGGGCGCGGGGGTGTGGGGCGCTGGGGCGGGACGCGATTCGTCAGACATCGGTTCCTGTCAGGTTTGTGTGCTCGGCCTGGGTGGGTAGGGCATCACCGTGCCGGGCGCGACGCCCCGACCGGACCCTTCCGTGACACCGGTCGAGCCGGCAGCCCGGGCCCGGCACGCCAGGACGACGACGCGGTCAGGGCGACAAGAGCGTACGACGAAATGCCGCGGCGCCCGGCGACAGGGATGCTGTCATCGGGCACCGCGGCATTCAGTGCGCTGAACCGAGCGCCGGACCGAGAGGTTCCGGCGGCTCCGGCGGCCTCAGGAGGCGAGTACCTCGTCGAGCAGGGCCTCCGCCTTGTCCTCGTTGGTGTTCTCCGCGAGGGCCAGCTCGCTCACCAGGATCTGCCGGGCCTTGGCGAGCATGCGCTTCTCACCTGCGGAGAGTCCACGCTCACGCTCCCGGCGCCACAGGTCGCGCACCACTTCCGCGACCTTGATGACGTCGCCGGAGGCGAGCTTCTCCAGGTTTGCCTTGTAACGACGCGACCAGTTCGTGGGCTCCTCGGCATACGGCGCGCGCAGCACCTCGAAGACCCGGTCCAGCCCGTCCTGACCGACCACATCACGCACGCCGACGAACTCCGCATTGTCCGCTGGCACACGTACCGTCAGGTCGCCCTGGGCGACCTTCAGCACCAAGTAGGTCTTGTCCACGCCTTTGATCTGGCGAGTTTCGATAGCCTCGATCAGCGCGGCCCCGTGATGGGGATAGACCACGGTGTCGCCAACCTTGAACGTCATGTGACAGGTACCCCTTCCGTGGCTATCCAGGGTAACACGGATACGGCGTCTTCTGAATGGCGTTTTCGCAGGTCAGGGCATATCTCGGGGCTTGACAACAGCAACAGGAACGTGCTGCGCCGGGCGACCGCGCGACGGTATCCGCAGGTGGGAGCGGCTGTCCGGGCGGACTGAAACACGCACGTCACAGGCGCCCGACGACTACCGCGATCGGTGAAACATCCCGGTATGTCCGCTTCCGGATGTGCGACTTACGTTACTCCGTTCGATGACCGCGTCACAGTTACGGCCGAATCCGCAATTGATCACCGCTCACCCGCCCGGACGGTCGGGACCGGTCTCCGATGATCAATTTTCGCCGGGCCTCGATTTCCTTCGCGCAGAATTCGCGCATCGACGGTTCACCGGCGAGCGACGAGTTATATGAATGGCGGACCACCGTCCTCCGCCACCGCCCGGCCACCACCCCGCTACCGCCTGCCGGGCGAAGCCGGGCGGCTCGGAGGAGGGTCGGGTGCGGCGCCCCGGGAACGGCTCGGTAACCTGAGGCCGCTGACAGTCACTTAGGGCGGCTTTATCCGGCCGCCGCCTCGCTCGAGTCCTAGGAGTTGCCGCCGCCGTGAGCAGCAGCCTTCGACGCGGCGCACTCGCCGCCGCCGCCATCGCGTTCTCGATCGCCTCGCTCGCCGCGTGCGGCGCCGGTCACAACGCGGAGACCTTGGAGATCAAGCCGGACAACGCGGCGACGACGGTCGGTGACATCAAGGTCCAGAACGCGATCGTCGTCACCCAGCCCGACCTGAAGTCGACCGGCCCGGCGGTGGTCTCCGCCACCCTGTACAACAACGGCCGCACCGCCCAGACGCTGGAGGGCATCCGCGTCGACGGCATCGACAAGACCGCCGAGCTGAAGCCCGCCAAGGGCCAGCAGGGCGTCACCGTCCCGGCCGGCGGCTACCTGACGCTCGGCGGCAAGGACAACGCCGCCGCGGTGCTGCCCAGCAGCCGCATGGCCGTCAACGACGGCAACGCCCAGCGGATCACCTTCAGCTTCAGCGAGACCGGCGACGTGAGCCTGCGCGCGTTCGTCGTCCCCGCCGAGAGCTACTTCTCCTCCTGGGGCCCGAGCGAGACCCCGGCGGCGCCGGGCGCGGGCGCCCCGAAGCCGTCCGGGAAGCCGTCGGAGGAGCCCTCGGGCCAGCCGTCGGACAAGCCGTCCGAGAACGCCTCCGGCGAGGCCGCGACCGGCGAGTGAGCGCGTAGCGCACGCAGCCCACGCCGAAGGGCGGGACCTCTCTCTCGAGGTCCCGCCCTTCGGCTCGTCGTCACCGGCGTGCGGCGCCGGTCTCGGCCTACGGCTCGAACTTGTAGCCGAGACCCCGCACCGTCACCAGGTACCGCGGCGCGCCCGGGTCCGGCTCGATCTTGGCGCGCAGCCGCTTCACGTGCACGTCGAGGGTCTTGGTGTCACCGACGTAGTCGGCGCCCCACACCCGGTCGATGAGCTGCATGCGGGTCAGCACCCGGCCGGCGTTGCGCAGCAGCATCTCCAGCAGGTCGAACTCCTTCAGCGGCAGGTCGACCTTGGTGCCGCCGACGGTCACCACGTGCCGGTCGACGTCCATCCGCACCGGCCCCGCCTCCAGGGCGGCGGGCGTGACCTCCTCCGGCTCGCCGCGGCGGCGCAGTACGGCGCGGATGCGGGCGACCAGCTCGCGGGAGGAGAACGGCTTGGTGACGTAGTCGTCGGCCCCTATCTCCAGGCCCACCACCTTGTCGATCTCGCTGTCCTTGGCCGTCACCATGATGACGGGGACGTTCGACCGGCCGCGCAGCTGGCGGCAGACCTCGGTGCCCGGCAGGCCGGGCAGCATCAGGTCGAGGAGGACGAGGTCGGCGCCGTTGCGCTCGAACTCGTCGAGCCCGTCGGGCCCGGTGGTCGCGACGGCGACCTCGAAGCCCTCCTTGCGGAGCATGTACGACAGGGCGTCGGAGAAGGACTCCTCGTCCTCGACGACGAGCACACGGGTCACGGAAGGACCTCCGGAGCGGGAAGCGAAGCGTACGGGGATTCGATGGTTACGGCGGGAGGGGTGTCGGCGCCGCGTGCCGCGCGCTCGCGCGAGGCGCTGGACTCCGGCAGCCGCAGGGTGAAGGTGGAGCCCTGGTTCTCGGCGCTCCAGACGGTGACCTCGCCGCCGTGCGAGGCGACGACGTGTTTGACGATGGCGAGGCCGAGGCCGGTGCCGCCGGTGGCGCGGGAGCGGGCCGGGTCGACGCGGTAGAAGCGCTCGAAGACGCGCTCCCGGTCCTTCTCGGAGATGCCGATGCCCTGGTCGGTGACGGCGATCTCGATCGAGTCGCCCCCCGCGACGTTGATGCGGCGGGCCGCGATGCCGACGCGGGTGCGGGCGGGTGAGTAGTTGACGGCGTTCTCGACCAGGTTGCCCAGGGCGGCGGCGAGCTGGCCGCGGTTTCCGTGCACGTACAGGTCGGCGGTGCCCCCGCTGGCCATGGTGATCTGCTTGGTCCCGGCCGCGTGCCGGCACCGGTCGATGGCCTCGGCGACCAGCTCGTCCACCCGGACGGGCTCGGCGTCGTCGAGCGGGTCGTCGTTCTGTACGCGCGAGAGGTCGATCAGCTCCTGCACGAGGTTGGTGAGCCGGGTCGCCTCGATCTGCATGCGCCCGGCGAACCGCTCCACCGCCTCGGGGTCGTCGGAGGCGTCCATGACGGCCTCGGAGAGCAGGGAGAGCGCGCCGACCGGGGTCTTCAGCTCGTGGCTCACGTTGGCGACGAAGTCGCGGCGCACCGCCTCGATGCGCCGGGCCTCGGTCAGGTCCTCCACCAGGAGCAGCACCAGGCGCGACCCGAGGGGCGCGACGCGCGCGGAGACCGCCAGGGCCTCCCCGCGTCCCGTCCCCTTCCTCGGCAGGTCCAGCTCGACCTGCCGTATCTCGCCGTCCCGCCGGGTGTCCCGGGCCATCTGGAGCATCGGCTCCACGGCGAGCCGGCCGCCCCGGACCAGGCCGAGGGCGTACGCCGCCGAGCTGGCCTTGACCACGGCGTCGGCCTCGTCGAGGACGACCGCGGAGGAGCGGAGCACCGACAGGACGGTGTCCACGCCGGGTGGGAGCACCGGGTCGGTGTGCAGGGAGGTGCGGGTGGGGCGTTTCTGGTCGCGTTCGCTCCAGCGGAACGCCAGCATGGCGATGACACCGGTCAGTACCCCGGCGATCGCGGCCGATGCGGCGAGCGCCGCGTTCACGTCCATGCGACCAGGTTAGGCACGGGGCGCGGTCCCGCCCCAGCCATCCGGGTGCGACCTCGAACACTCGTCGCCCAGAGTTCACCTGGGAGCCAGGGATGGTTCATTTCGGATGCCGGAAACGGACGCGTACGAGCCGGAACGTGGCAGCGTGGGCAGCGCCCGGCTCCGGGGACCTCCCGGCACCGGCTTCCCGGCACCGCTGCCGCTCCGAACGTACGAGAGGGAACCTGATGCGGGACGCGTACCACGAGGAACTGGACTCGATCGGCGACGGTCTGGTGGAGATGGCCCGGCTGGTCGGGTCGGCGATCGGACGCGCCACGACCGCGATCCTGGACGCCGACCTGAAGCTCGCCGAGAACGTGATCGAGGCCGACCGGAAGGTGGACGAGCTCCACCACGACCTGGAGGCCCGGGCGATAGCCCTGCTGGCCCGGCAGCAGCCGGTCGCCACCGACCTGCGGATCGTCGTCACCTCGCTGCGGATGTCCGCCGACCTGGAGCGCTCGGGCGACCTGGCCCAGCACGTGGCCAAGCTGGCCCGGCTGCGCTACCCGGAGCGCGCGGTCCCCGGCGACCTGCACGCCACGATCCTGGAGATGGGCCAGCTCGCGCAGCGCCTGATGGCGAAGGCGGCGGAGGTCATCATCACCAAGGACGTCGACCTCGCCCTCCAGCTGGAGCAGGACGACGACGCGATGGACCTCCTGCACCGCGCCCTCTTCCAGCACCTGATGGACGACCGCTGGAAGCACGGCATCGAGACGGCGGTCGACGTCACCCTGCTCGGCCGCTACTACGAGCGCTACGCGGACCACGCGGTCGCGGTCGCGAAGCGCGTCGTCTACCTGGTCACCGGCGAACACGCGGACACCCTCCAGGCGGCGGACATCCAGCCGGTGTCCCCGCCGGAGGCGGGTTGACCTCACCGGCACCACCGGTACGGTGGCCGTCCTGACGCCGGTGCCGGCGTCGCGACGACCCGGGGGGACCGGTGCGCTCTTCCATGGCGCGTGGTGGGGTTCGGACGGCGCTCGCCGTCGTGCTGCTCGCGGCGGGAGGGGTCGCGTGCGGGAGCGGCACCTCCGCGCACGACTCCCCGCGACCGCCTGGGGAGACCCCCGAGGCGGCGGTGGCCGGGGCGGAGCGGTACGCCCGGGGCATCACCTCGCTGCGCTACCGGGTCACCGGCACGGTGCCCGGACAGGGAGCCGTGGCGGCGGAGGTGTCCCTGCGCACGCGGCCGTCGGCCATGGTGATGCGGCTGACCGCCCTCGGCGGGCGGGGACCGGGCGAGGTGCGGTTCGTCGACGGGGCGATGTACGCCGACGCGGGTGCCCTCGCCCCCGGGAAGGCGGCCGGCCGGACGTGGGTCCGCGCCGAGCCGGGGGTGTGGGGCCGGGGCAGCCTGGACAACAGGTCCTACGGGGTGCTGCCACGCAGCTCGAAGCGAGTCCCGTCCTCCAGTCCACGTTCCTGACCGCCTCCCGGGACGTGCGCGGGACGGGCCGGGAGACGATCGACGGCACCGGCACCTTCCACTACCGGGGGACGGTCACCGGAGACGGGCTGCGGGCCCTGAAGGGCCCCACCGTCGAAGGGGCGGCCGAGGAACACCTGGTCGATCTCCTCGACCAGCTGATCCTGCTGCGCGTGGACGAGCGACTCACCGTGGACCTCTGGACGGACGACGAGCACCGCACCAGGCGCCTGCGCCTGCGCGCCGCCACCGGCCCCCTCGATCTGACCATCACCTTCCTGGAGGTGAACCGGCCGGTGACCGTGCAGCCGCCACCGCCCGCGGACACCACCGACCTCGCCGGGGGGCGACTTCAGTAGTGGCTGAGGATCTGCCGCACCGGATGCCCCAAAACTTCCGCCACGGCGGCCAGTTCCGCGTCCGTCAGCCACGCCCGGCCGGGGTACAGCACCTCGACGCGGAAGCGCGCGAAGCCCATCGGCCAGGCGTGGGCGAGGTCGTTGAGCGAGGTGTCGACGCCGCAGCAGGGGACGGTGGCGAGGAGCGTGGGGAAGTCCCGCTCGTAGCGCTCCGAGACGGCCTCGCCCCACCAGTCGAAGGCGAGGTCCGCCTTGCAGTGCGGGCAGCGGACCCGCTCCAGGTTGGACCCGCAGTCCACCACCTGGACCACGTCGTGCCACCGCGCCTCCAGGCCGCGACGGGCGTCGTCGTCGGGAAGCATCCCGCCCAGCACACCCGCGGCACGCTCCCCCGCCTCCTCGCCGGGCTGCCAGTGGGGGTCGGTCGGTATCACCGTCAGGTAGTTGTCACTCATCGCCCGGTCCCACCAGCCGTCATCTCGCTCCGGCCTCCCTCAGCGCCTCCGCTCCCCGAGGTGCCCCCGGCCCCTCCAGGTGCGTCACCACCGACCCGTAGAACCGGTGCACCGCCTCGTCCACGCTGCGGATGAAGCCCGACTCCGCGTTGCCCCGGCTGCTGCCCATGCCCTTGAGGAGGGTGAGGCGGAAGCCGGTGATCCGGGCGCCGTTCTTGGGGAGGAGGTCGGCGGGTTCGGGGCGCAGGCGTTCCAGGGTGCCGCGGGGGCCGCCCGCCTCGTCGTCCACCAGGGTCTCGATGTGCAGGTCGGCGGGGGCCTCGGCGAGGCGGCGGACGAGGCGTTTGGCGCGGGTGAGGGGGTAGCCCTGCTCGGTGGAGGGGACCTCGATGGAGGTGCGGAGCCGCCCGGTGCGCAGGTCGGCCGTGACGGTGAGGACGCCCGGGGTGCCGTCGATGCGCAGCTCGGCCTGGAGGCGGCCCTCGTGGCAGAGCCGGTCGGCGAGGGCGGTGCGGCGGACCGCCGGCTCGGTGCCGCGCTTGGCGCGCTGCACGGGGAGCACTCGCTGGCCCAGCTCGCCGCCGAGGCGCAGGCAGACCTGGCGGATCAGGCGCTCCCAGCTCTCCACGACCTCCAGGGTGCGCGGGTCGCCCTGGCAGAGGGTCTCGTCGTCGATGCCGTTGCGTACGGGGACCCAGGCGGCGCCCATGTTCTGGAAGCCGTGGCAGCCGGAGTTCTCGTGCTGGAGGTAGTGCAGGAGTTCCTTCAGGAGCCAGGCGTGGGCGGCGTTGCCGACACCCTCGTGCCGGATGAGGAGCTGCGCCTGGTGGGCGACCTCCGCCCAGGACAGGTGCCACAGCGCGACCTTGTGCTTGCGGCGGCCGTCGGTCTTGACGTCGACCAGCGGGGTGCCCTCCAGGGCGACGTCGTTGGAGAGCGTGATGACCGCCTCGTAGCCGCGCCGGGCGGCGATGTCCATGTAGGCCTGGACCTGGTCGGGGCGCAGGGCGTTGCCGTTGGTCTTCGTCTCGACCAGGGCCGTCCACAGCTTGCCGGCCCGCTCGACGCGGATGACTCCGTCGGGGCGGCGCGGGGTGTCGCCGTGCGGGAGGGAGACCTCGGTGAAGGTCTCCGTCCGCCCGGCGGGCGCGCCGAACGCCGCGGTGAGGCGGCGGCCGAACTCCGGGACCTGCGTCATGACGGACAGCAGGACGGAGGTGGCCCGCGTCTCGCGGTCCCGGTCGCTCTTGAGCGCGGAGACGGGGAAGAGGCGGGCCTCGCGCCAGGACTCGTTCTCGGCCAGCGACTTCTTGGCGGTCTTGGGGAGGGTGACCTTCTTCTTGGCGGTACGGGGGCGGGCGGGCCGTTTCGGCACGGCCGGTTGCTCGACGGGCGGCCGGGGCGCCGGTACGGCGTCCAGCAAGGGCTCCTCGACCCGTTGGCCGGCGGTCTCCTCGGGCTCGGCGGCGTCGTCCACGTCCACGCCGAAGTCGGTGGCGAGGCCGGCCAGGCCGTTGCCGTAACCCTGCCCGACGGCCCGCAGCTTCCACTCCCCGCCCCGGCGGTACAGCTCCCCGAAGACGAGCGCGCTCACCGTCCCGGCCCCGTCGACCGCGAACCGCAGCAGCGTCTCGCCGGAGGCGTCCGCCAACGTCAGCTCCAGGTCGTCCAGTTCGCCGAAGTGAGCGTCCCCGTACCGGCTGGCGGCGATCACGACGCGGGTGATGTCCTCGGGCACGGCGGTGAGATCGAACCCGATCCGGTCCTCGTTGCCGCTGCCCGTGGGCGTCTTGCCCAGCAACTGCACGCTGCCGTCGGCGGCGACGGGGTTGTTGTAGAAGTAGAAGTCCCCGTCCCCCCGGACCTTCCCGTCCCCCGTCAGCAGCAGGACGGACACATCGGCATCCCCCTCACCACTCTGACTGCCCCACCGCAGACTCACGATGACGCTGTCGACACTCTCGCTGAGGCTCGCCAGCCCGACGTTGGCGCCCTTGCTCAGCTCGTGCATATCCCACCCCCCGGTGTGACGTGCCGCACATTCCCGGCACAGGCGGCACTCTAGCCCCTGGGTACATGGCGAGCACACGCGCTCCACGAACTCGCCCGCGCGGATACCGTCGCTCCCATGCTGCGCACCGTCGTCCTCGACATCGGCGAGACCCTGGTCCGCGACGACCGCTACTGGGCGTCGTGGGCCGACTGGCTCGACATCCCACGCCACACCGTGTCGGCGCTCGTCGGCGCGGTGGTCGCCCGGGGCCAGGACAACGCCGCCGCCCTCCACCTCGCCCGCCCCGGCATCGACATCGCCGCGGAGTACCGCGCCCGGGAGGCGGCGGGCCGCGGCGAGCACCTCAACGAGAGCGACCTGTACGACGACGTACGCCCCGCCCTGACGGAGCTGCGCGCCCTCGGGGCCCGCGTGATCGTCGCCGGAAACCAGACGGCCCGCGCGGGCGAACTCCTCCGGGCCCTCGACCTACCGGCGGACCTGGTGGCGACCTCCGGCGAGTGGGGCGTGGCGAAGCCGCAGCCGGAGTTCTTCCGAAAGGTGATCGAGGCGGCTCAGTCGACTCCGGCGGAGACCCTCTACGTAGGCGACCACCCGGCGAACGACATCTTCCCCGCAGCGGCGGCGGGCCTCCGGACGGCACACCTCCGCCGGGGCCCATGGGGGTACCTCTGGGCCGACGCACCGGACGTCACCGCGACCGCGGACTGGCGAATCGACCGGCTGACAGATCTCCCCCGCCTGCTCCGCGCATAGCCGGCACACCACCTGGGCCTCACTCAGGCGGCCGGTCGTACTCGGCAAGCGTCGCCTTCGCCGTGGAGGTGTCCATCAGGCGCAGCTCCCACGGCCCGGTGTTCACGTCGAACTCCTTCCCGAAGCCGACCCACTTGCCCGCCATACGACGGCCGGTCGGCTCGGCCAGCAACTGGAGGGCGCCGAAGTAACGGGCGCCGCGGTAGTAGCCGTCGGGGGCGGTCTGCTCCGTCCAGGTGCCGGTCACCGTGCTGCCCTCCACCTGGAGGTCGAGAGTGAGAGGGCTGTCCGGGTTCAGCGAGGCACCCGGCAGGCTGCGCCCGGTGAGCCGGTTGCCGTGCTGGAGCAGCACGACGTAGTGCTTGCCGGTGAAGACCTGGTCCCCGCGCCCGCTGGAGACGTACTCGTAGGTGGACAGCCAGACCCCGGTGTGATTGCCGCGCGGCGCGGTCTGCGGGTTGGGCGACGTGCCACCGGTGGGTGTGCCGACGGGCGAGCCCACGAGGTCGTGGCCGCCGCGTCCGTCCCCGGAGACCCGGGCGAGCGGCTGCGGCGGGAAGCCAAGGCTCTCGATCGGAAGACCGGTCACGGTCTCCAGCGCACGGGCGTAGACCGGTCGGGGCGCGGCCGTGGTGCCGGACTCCCAGCGCTGCACGAGCCGCTTCGACGCGTCGTTCGGCTGCCCGGCGCGCTGCCCGGCGTCGCGGAGCGCGCGGGCGAAGTCGTCCTGCGACATGAGCAGGCCCATGCGGACCGCTCGAAGGTTGCCGTTCGGAGTTGCCATGTGATCGACGGTAGCCGTCGCGAGCGGGGAATGACACCGAAATGACGCCCAGAGGGTCGCCCCAGCGACGCCCGAAAGGACATCGCGTGACGGTGAGCGACGGGGGGAGTGTGATCCGTAGCGGAATGTCGTGCGCTCGAAGCCTCGACAACCGCACACACGCGAGGAGTCGACGGTGACCGCAGGAGTACCACCCAGCAAAGCGACCGAGGTCAGGGCCCTCACCCTCCCGCCCTTCCCGCGCCTCACTTCGGATCAGATCCGGGGCGCCGTGTGCGTCTGGGGAACGGAGCAACTGACCAACGAGGACGCCGTCGACCTCGGCGAGCGAACCGGCCCCGCCGGCCGCTGGTGGCCGCGAGCCTGCCGCCGCCACGCCGCCGAGCACGCCCACCGCGCCCTCTTCGACCACGCCCCGCTCTGCGAGCAGTGCGCGGACGCCCCCGAGCTCTGCGAGACCAGCCGGGCCCTGTACCGACTCGTACGGGGAGGGCGCCGCGCGTGAGGTGCGACTGCTGCGGCGAGCTCATCGAGGGCGAGCCGAAGACGTACGACATCCACTCCGCCTCCGGCCCCGGGGCAACGGTGCGCGTGTGTCCCGAGCCGTGCCGATCCACTCCGGAGAGGCGGACTGCGCGGGCATACTGCCGTGGTGCTGTTGACCTGGATCGCCGAAGTGGCGGACGAACCCCTGGTACTGGAACCGGCTGACCGCCCGAAGGAATGTGAGACGAATACCCGGCGGCTGGTGCGGCGGAGGAGGGCCGACGGTCGCTGTCCTGTCCGTCTCCGACGTGGTGGCCACCCTTTGAAGGAACCGCCTCGGCCATGCGGGGCTGCATCCACACGCTGGGCTTCACCGGGGTAGCCATGTTCTACGTGTGGCACGACCCGGAGGTCGGCCAATTCCGCTGCCCCACGGGGTCGGTGACCCGCGACACGCTGCCGTTTGACGGTGCCATGCACTGTCCGACGAACTGGCGCCGGTCGTCGAAGGATTCCTGACCAGCGATGAGACAGACGCCGCCGACCGGCACGTGCTGCCCTCCCCCGGTCTGGGCGGTCAGCGTCGAGGCATCCGCGACGCCGGGTGGATGCGACCAGACCCCCTACCGGCGGCGAACCGCCGGTAGGGGGTCTGGTCGTGCAGGCTTACTTCTTCTTGCCCTGGGTCTTGCCTGGGATCTTGGAGAGCTCGGTTTATTGCTGGTCAGGGGCGGTTGGCTCGTGCGCCTGGTGGTCGTCGTTGGTCGTCATTGGCCACTGGCGAACGACCTCGGACGGCCCACGGGCGCCCGGGCGAACCAATCTCGCGCGCGTCTGCCAGAAGCCGGTCACTACTGCCCGGTACTTCCCTACTCTGTGACCACCACGCGGGGTTGGGGAGCCCACGCAACTGCAGGGGGAAAAGTGCTGATAGTTCTCGTTGGGCTGGCAGTGGGCGCCGCATATGTGTGTCACGGCACGCCACTCTTCATCCCAGCCGTCATCGTCGCGACCTGCGCCTTCTGGTCTAACGGCAATAATGTCCAACTTCCGTCGAACTGGCGAGGTCCCCCATCTTGCGACGGCAGTGAGTCTGATTTGCTTCGTCCTCACACTCGCCTTCGGCATCACAGGGCTGGTCATCAGCTAGGTGCGGGGCGCCGGCATCCGAGCTCGCGCCCTCAGCTTGGGAAGCTGCAGGCATTTGAGGGCACGCTCGCCGGCAATGTGGCACGGGAGTAGCGTCAGGCGGTTTGTTTATCATCCGGTCACAGACTGGTCAGGTTGTGATTTATGGATCAGCCCAGAGACCTCGTCGATGCGGCGTTCCCACTCATCCAATACAGCTTGACCATCCACGACCGCCTGCAGGGATGCTCGCATCTTCTTTACTAGTGCACGCATAGACTTACTCAGGCTTGACATTCCATCGAGCGATTCAGAAAATTCCCGCACACTTCGCACCATATTGCGGATTTGCCTGGCAGTGGTTTTTACCGTATCGAAGAATTCCCGCACCTGATCAGCATTCTCGGCCGTTATCCCCTCAGCCTCCACAAGTCGAATGATGCCCAGAACTCCTGGGTCGACGGCCAAGAGGTCGGCAGAGTATTGACGGCCGAGCTCCCCCATCTTGTCTACCGGTTCCTCTAATTCTTCAGCCAGTGCCTGAGCGATATGGAGTCGGCCGGCGAAGCCTGCCTCCCTGGCATCCGCCTCAGTCATCTCGTCATGTGCGAGGATAACCCGTTCGCCAATCTCCTGCGCAGTTTCCCCGAACTGCTCCATCACATTCGCCCAGCTGGGCAAAGCCGTTTCTGCGTTGGCCATCAACTCCAACATTCCTGGTTCATCATCTGGATCCGCATCTTCGGTCAGGGTGACTGGAGGGGGCTCAACGTCTGCGGTCCTTTCGAGAATTTCGACAAGGCGGACCGCTAGTCGATTCACCGCCTTCCTATAGGCCGGTGAATCCTCGTCCTCAAGTCGGAGCTTTGTCCAGTCTTCATACTGACGCTGGGCCACCAGAGCCACTACCTCGTCTGCACCGTCCGCTTCTTTGAGTTCTGGCACATTGAAGTAAAGAATTGGCAGCAGAAGTTCTTCGAGCCCCAAACTTTTCGCATGGAAGCTGCCGGACGCCTGGCCGCTTGCCGTGTGGAGGATCGCGTTCGCGCTCAGTTCGCTCACGATCAGCTCGGCGTCCTCGGCCAGGGGCGAGCCTCGCAGGACGTCGCGGGTCCAGCGGCGGGCCCGGCTCACCTCTTCCGGTAGTCCCGGGCAACTGAGACCCCAGACCGAGGTCCACTCATACACTCGTCCATACAACTACCTCCATGCTGGTGGGCCGCCATGTGCAGCGGGTTCGGGCTAGACGAGCTTCACGCCGTCGTGGGCGCGGACGGCCGGCGGGGTCGTCGCGTCGAGGGCGTCCAGGACGCGGATCGCGTAAGCCTCGTCGGCGAGTTGGGTGATCTCCTCGCGGGTGGCCCAGCGCAGGGCGCGGGTCTCGTCACCGGTGGTGGGGGTGCCGTCGACGGCTTCGCAGCGGAAGACCAGCGAGACGATCAGGCCCGTCATGTTCTTGTAGACGCCGGTCAGGGTCGCCGGGAGGGCGATCTTGAGGCCGGTTTCTTCGAGGACCTCGCGCTGGAGGGCCTCGGGGATGGTCTCCTCGCGTTCGAGGACGCCGCCCGGGGGCTCCCACTTGCCGTTGTCGCGGCGCTTGATCAGCAGGGCACGGCCGTCGTCGTCCACGATGACTCCGGCGACGCTCACGGAGTGCGGGCGTTCACTGCTCACGTTCCTCGTGACCTCTCGGCTGGCTAGGCTCTCCACCCTAGCGACAACACTCACCCACTCGTCTAGATATCTAAAGGAGTCATCGTGGGCTCTCTCTCGAACGCTCTCGGCGCTCTGGACCCCACGAGCGATCGTGCCGTCTTCCGGCAGATCGCCGACCAACTGCGCGAGGCCATCGGTCGTGGGCGCTTCAGGGAGGGCGAGAAGCTGCCCTCCGAGGCCGAGCTGGTCGAGCACTACGGGGTCTCCCGGATGACGGTCCGCAACTCCTTCTCGATCCTCACGGGCGAGGGCCTGGTGCACGCCGAGCACGGCAGGGGTGTCTTCGTCCGGCCTCGGCCGCCCGTGCGGCGGCTCGCCTCCGACCGCTTCGCCCGCCGCCACCGCGAGCAGGGCAAGTCCGCGTTCATCGCGGAGGCCGACGCCGCCGGCAGCCATCCCCAGGTCGACAGCCTGGAGGTCAAGGAGGAGAAGGCGAGCCAGGACGTCTCCACGCGGCTCGGGTCTGTGCGGCGGGTCCTCGCGCGTCGGCGCCGGTATCTGCTCGACGGGCGCCCGGTCGAGTTCGCCACCTCCTACCTGCCGCTCGACATCGCCCGCGGCACCCCGATCGCCGAGCCCGACCCCGGACCCGGCGGCATCTACGCCCGACTCGAAGAGCTGGGCCACCGCCTCGACCACTTCGAGGAGGAGATCCGCGCCCGGATGCCCTCACCGGATGAGGTCCGCACGCTCCGCCTGGCCCCCGGCGTGCCGGTCATCCATCTCGTCCGCACCGCCTACGACACCGAGGGCCGGGCCGTGGAGGTCTGCGACACGGTGATGGCAGCCGACGCCTACGTCCTCGCCTACCAGCTCCCGGCAACCTGAACGGCGCCCCAGACGCCCCAGAGGTAGCAACAAGCCCCCTACCAGCGGAGAACCCGCAGGCAAGGGGCTCGCTGAGCAGAGGTGGGCTACTTCTTCTTGCCCTGGTTCTTCACCGCCTCGATCGCCGCCTTCGCCGCGTCCGGGTCGAGGTACGTGCCGCCCGGGTTGAGGGGCTTGAAGTCGGCGTCCAGGTCGTAGGAGAGCGGGATGCCCGTGGGGATGTTCAGGCCCGCGATGTCCGCGTCGGAGATGCCGTCGAGGTGCTTCACCAGGGCGCGCAGGCTGTTGCCGTGGGCGGCGACGAGGACCGTGCGGCCGGTGAGGAGGTCGGGGACGATGCTGTCGAACCAGTACGGGAGCATGCGGACGACGACGTCCTTCAGGCACTCCGTCTGCGGGCGCAGCTCGGGCGGGAGCGTGGCGTAGCGCGGGTCGGAGAACTGGGAGTACTCCGCGTCGCGGTCCAGCGCCGGGGGCGGGGTGTCGTAGGAGCGGCGCCAGAGCATGAACTGCTCCTCGCCGAACTCCGCGAGGGTCTGCGCCTTGTCCTTGCCCTGGAGGGCGCCGTAGTGGCGCTCGTTCAGGCGCCAGCTGCGCTGGACCGGGATCCAGAGGCGGTCGGCGGACTCCAGGGCCAGCTGCGCGGTGCGGATGGCGCGCTTCTGGAGGGAGGTGTGGACCACGTCGGGGAGCAGGCCGGCGTCCTTGAGCAGCTCGCCGCCGCGCGTCGCCTCCTTCTCTCCCTTGGGGGTGAGATTGACGTCCACCCAGCCGGTGAACAGGTTCTTCTCGTTCCACTCGCTCTCGCCGTGGCGGAGGAGGATCAGCTTGTACAGTGCGTCGGCCATGGCTTCGAGCGTAATCCAAGACCGTGGCCCGCAGCGCCAGTGGTCGACCCCTGGACGATTGACGGATTGACGGGAAGTGTTAAACGAGTGGTCCCCGGAGACTCCCGACTCGTAAGTTGTGCTCGCCCGCTCAGCCACTTACCCCGGGGGTTCCATGTCCGTCACCGCCCTGCGGCGCGCCACGCGCGAGTCCGTCTCCGGGCTGCCCCGTGAGTTCTGGTGGCTGTGGACCTCCACCCTGGTCAACCGGCTCGGTGCCTTCGTCGCCACCTTCATGGCGCTGTACCTGACCCTGGACCGCGGGTACTCCGCCTCCTACGCCGGGCTCGTCGCCTCGCTGCACGGGCTCGGCGGCGTCGTCTCCTCGCTCGCGGGCGGCGTCATGGCGGACCGGCTCGGGCGCCGGCCCACGCTGCTGATCGCGCAGACCTCCACCGCCCTGTCCGTCGCGCTGCTCGGCTTCGTGCGCGACCCGGTCGCCATCGCCGCCGTCGCCTTCCTGGTCGGCATGGCCAGCAACGCCTCCCGGCCCGCCGTGCAGGCGATGATGGCGGACATCGTGCGCCCGGAAGACCGTATCCGGGCCTTCTCCCTCAACTACTGGGCGATCAACCTCGGCTTCGCCGTGTCGTCCATGGCCGCCGGCTTCATCGCCGAGTACAGCTACCTCGCCGGGTTCCTGATCGAGGCCGGGATGACGCTGGTCTGCGCCGTCGTCGTCTTCGTCAAGCTGCCCGAGTCGCGGCCCCGGCAGCAGCAGGAGAAGTCGGTCGACGAGGTGCCCGTCTCGCTCGGTACCGTGCTGCGCGACCGTCGGTACATGGGCGTGGTCGGGCTGTCCTTCCTCGTCGCCGTCGTCTTCCAGCAGGGTTCTGTCGGACTGCCGGTGGCCATGGGCTCGGCCGGGTTCGCGCCGGCCGACTACGGCCTCGCCATCGCCGTCAACGGGCTGTTGATCGTCGTGCTCCAGATCCCGGTGACCCGGTTCATCGAGCACCGCGATCCGCGCCGGCTGCTCGTCGTGTCCTCGTTGCTCGCGGGGTACGGGTTCGGGCTCACCGCGTTCGCGGGATCGGTCGGCGTCTTCGCGCTGACCGTGTGCGTGTGGACGCTGGCCGAGATCGTCAACGCGCCGACGCAGACGGGCCTGGTCGTCAGCCTCTCCCCCGTGCACGGGCGCGGGCGCTACCAGGGCGTCTACACGCTCTCCTGGTCCCTCGCCGCCCTCGTCGCCCCGCTGATGTCCGGCTTCGTCATCGACCGCTGGGGCGCGGAGTGGCTGTGGGGGCTGTGCGCGGTGGTCGGTACGGCGGCCGGGGCGGGGTACGGGGTGCTGATGCGGCGCCTCCCGGCGGAGCCGGCGCCCGCGACGCTCGCACCGGTGGTCCCCGCCGCCGAGGCCAGTACCGCCTGACGGCCCGGTCAGGGGTGCATCCGCGCCCCCTTGAGCACCTTGTCCACCGCGTTCCTCGGCCCGTACACCGCGATCCCGACCAGGTCCAGGTCGGCGGTCGGGACGGCCCGTACCGCCGCCCGGTTGTCGCGGTCGTTGCCGGTGGCGAACAGGTCGGCGGTGAAGACCGCGCGGGGCAGGGCGCGGGACAGGGCCCGGCCGTGCGCGGTCCTGACCTGCTCCTTCGTGCCCTCGAAGACCAGCACCGGCTGGCGGAACATCGGCAGGTAACCGACCGCGTCCGCGTCCGCGTAGGGCTCCCCGATCACCTCGGGGAACTCCCGGCCCAGGCCGCTGACCAGGAAGGCGGTCACGTTCAGGCGCTGCCAGGTCTCCAGGTCCTCGCGGAGCAGGACGGCGATCTTGGTGTCGAAGCGGACGGGTGCTTCAGCGGTGGGGGCGGGGGCCGCGGCGGGGGCGGGGCTCGTGTCGTTCATACGGTGAGACTGGCGGCCGGGGCCCGGAGAGGTCTTGTACGTTCTTTGCATGGCCCCCGTGCGACAGGACCAGGAGCAGGTCACCGCCTGGCGGCCCCCCGTCCCCGGCGTCGTCGAGGTCTTCCACGCCCGCTTCACCGAGTACGCCTACCCGATGCACGTCCACGACGCCTGGACGCTGCTCATCGTGGACGACGGCGCCGTGCGGTACGACCTCGACCGGCACGAGCACGGCACCCCCGGCGACACCGTCACCCTGCTCCCGCCGCACGTCCCGCACAACGGCTCCCCCGCCACCCCCGGCGGCTTCCGCAAGCGCGTCGTCTACCTGGACGACACCCGGCTCGGCGCCGACCTCATCGGCCCCGCCGTCGACGGCCCCGACCTGCGCGACCCGGTACTGCGGCGGCGCGTCGCGCAGCTGCACGCGGCGCTCGCCCGCCCCGGCGACGACCTGGAGGCGGAGAGCCGGCTGACGCTGATCGGGGAACGGCTGCGCACCCACCTGACAGCGGCGGCACCCGGCACCCCGCAGCGCCCCGCCGCCGACCCCGCCCTCGCCCGCCGCCTGCGCGAGCTGCTGGACGCGCGGGTCGTCGAGGGGCTCGGCCTCGCGGACGCCGCGGGGCTGCTCGGCGCCCATCCGGCGCATCTCGTACGGGCGTTCAGCGCCGCCTACGGCATCGCGCCGCACCAGTACCTGATGTCCCGCCGGGTGGACCGGGCCCGGCGGCTGCTCCTCGGGGGCGCCGCGCCGGCCGAGGTCGCGGGGGCGACCGGCTTCTACGACCAGGCCCATCTGACCCGGCACTTCCGGCGGCTGGTCGGCGTCACACCGGGGCGGTACCGGGCCGGCGGGGCCTGAACAGCCGTCTCGGAAACAGCCGTATCGGAACAGCCGTATCGGAAAGGGTCAGTCGGCCGAGCGCTCGATGAGGTGGCTGAACGCCTCCAGGTTCCGCGTCGACTCCCCGCGCGCCGTGCGCCACGCGTGCTCCTTGCGGATGGCGGTGGCGAAGCCCAGCTCCAGGAGGGTGTTGAAGGCGCCGTCGGCCGCCTCCAGGACCTGGCCGAGCAGGCGGTCGATCTCGTCGGGGGTGACGGAGGCCAGCGGCAGCTTGGCGGTGACGTAGACGTCGCCGAGGCGGTCGACGGCGTAACTCACGCCGTACAGCTTGAGGTTGCGCTCCAGGAGCCAGCGGTGGACGGCCGGTTCGTTCTCGTCCGGGTGGCGGACCACGAACGCGTTCAGGGAGAGGCTGTGCCGGCCGACGAGGAGGGAGACCGTGGTGGACAGCTTGCGGGTGCCGGGGAGCGTGACGACGTACGCGCCCGGGTCGGGGCTCTCCCACTCCAACTCGGCGTCCTTGAGGGCGTCCTCCAGGACGCGCGCCGCCGTCTCCTCGCTCCGCTCCGCCTCAGCCATGGTGCGAGCGTACGCGACGCCGGTGGGCCTGCACGGCGGCTGTGTATACGTCGGCCGTCGACGCCGCGGCGGCGTCCCAGCCGAAGGACTGGGCGTGCCGGGCGGCGGCGTCGCCCATGCGGGCGGTCAGCTCGGGGCGGTCGGCGAAATCGGCCAGCACGCGCGCGTAGGCGGCGGGGTCGTGGCCGTGCACCAGGCGCCCGGTGTGCCCGTCGCGCACGGCGACCGGGAGGCCGCCGACGGCGGCGGCCAGCACCGGCGTGCCCGCGGCCTGCGCCTCGATGGCGACCAGGCCGAAGGACTCGCTGTAGGACGGCATGACGAGCACGGACGCCGCCCGGAACCAGTCCGCGAGCTGCTCCTGCCCGACCGGCGGCCGGAACCGCACGACGTCGGCCACGCCGAGCCGCGCGGCGAGCTTCTGCAGCCCCTCCGGCTTGGCGAGGCCGCTGCCGCTGGGGCCGCCGACGACCGGCACGACGATGCGGGAGCGCAGCTCGGGGCGTTCGTCGAGGAGCACGGCGACGGCGCGCAGCAGCACGTCGGGGGCCTTCAGGGGTTGTATGCGGCCGGCGAAGAGCGGGATCAGCGCGTCCTGCGGCAGGCCGAGGCGGGCGCGGGCGGCGGCGCGGCCGTCGGCCGGACAGAAGCGGTCCAGGTTGACGCCGGGGTGGACGACCGCGACCTGCGCCGGGTCGGCGGCGTAGTGCCTGACCAGCTCGTCGGCCTCCTCGGCGGTGTTGGCGATCAGCCGGTCGGCGGCGGTGACGATCTGGGTCTCGCCGATGACGCGGGCGGCGGGCTCGGGGGTGTCGCCGTCGGCCAGGCTGGCGTTCTTGACCTTGGCCATGGTGTGCATGGCGTGCACCAGGGGGGCGCCCCAGCGCTGCGCGGCGAGCCAGCCGACGTGGCCGGAGAGCCAGTAGTGGGAGTGCACCAGGTCGTAGTGGCCGGGGCGGTGGCCCGCCCACGCCTGCATCACGCCGTGCGTGAAGGCGCACAGCTGGGCGGGCAGCTCCTCCTTGGCGAGGCCCTCGTAGGGGCCGGCGTCGACGTGCCGGACGAGGACGCCGGGGGACAGCTCGACGGTGGGCGGGAGGGCGCCGGTGGTGGCGCGGGTGAAGATCTCGACCTCGATGTTGATCGCGGCCAGGCGCTGCGCCAGCTCGACGATGTAGACGTTCATGCCGCCGGCGTCGCCGGTGCCGGGCTGGTGGAGCGGCGAGGTGTGCACGGAGAGCATGGCGACGCGGCGGGGCCTGCGGTGCAGCCGCAGCCGCGGGGCGGCCGTCGGTGAGCGACGCCCCAGCCTGCTGACGTACTGGCTCACGAGCCGTCCTTCCTCGCTGCGGGCATGCCGGTGGAGGACGGGTACCGCCCTCCGGACCGTTGGAACGCCGGAGTGCTTCACTCCATTTCCGCCACCCTTCCCGCTCCGCGCACCTTTGCCGAATCATTGCCGACTATCGGTCAACCGTTCGAGTTCCTGGCGCGTGGCCGGTCCGCCCCGGCCGCCCGCATACCCTCGTACCCATGACCCCCCGCCCGGCCGCCGCCCGCCCCGTGGGCACGACCACGCGCGGGACGACCCATCCGAACCGGCTGCGCCGCATGGACCGCTGGATCGCCGCCGCGCACGGCGCCGAGCTGCGCCGCGCCGCCGAGCCGGTCGCCGTCGACCTCGGCTACGGCGCCGCCCCCTGGACGGCCGTCGAGCTGCTGCACCGGCTGCGCCGGGTCGCGCCGCACGCGCGCGTGGTGGGCATCGAGATCGACCCGGCGCGGGTGGCGGCGGCGGCGCCCTACGCGCGCGAGGGGCTCGACTTCGTCCGCGGCGGCTTCGAGGTGCCGCTCGCCCGGCGCCCGCAGCTGATCCGCGCGGCGAACGTGCTGCGCCAGTACGACGAGGCGGCGGTCGCCGACGTCTGGCGGCGGCTGTGCGCGCGGCTCGCGCCGGCGACCCCGGACTCCCGGGGCGGGCTCCTGGTGGAGGGGACCTGCGACGAGATCGGGCGGCGGCACGTGTGGGTGGCGCTCGGTCCCGAGGGGCCCCGCACGGTCACCTTCGCGGCCCGGCTGGCCTCCCTGGAGCGCCCCTCCGACCTCGCCGAGCGGCTGCCCAAGGCGCTGATCCACCGCAACGTCCCGGGCGAGCCGGTGCACGCCTTCCTGCGCGACTTCGACCGGGCCTGGGCCGCCGCCGCGCCCTACGCCTCCTACGGCGCCCGGCAGCGCTGGCAGCGGGCGGTGCGGGAGCTGACGGCCGACTGGCCGGTGGTGGACGGTCCGGTGCGGTGGCGGCAGGGGGAAGTCACCGTGGCGTGGGGGGCGTTGGCGCCGCGCGGCTGAACGGGAACGATCTCCGCGCGGCATTCGTCACAACAGCGGGGGAACAGTCGGAAGTGCCTCTGTCGCTTTCGACGCCGTCGTGGCACGATCCCCTGACCGGACCATGTTACTGACAGGTTAAACAGCGGGGGGACGAGGCATGCGTACGGGCAAGCGGGCATGGACGACGGCCGCCGTGACCGTGGTCTGCGCGGTCACCCTGCTGGCGGCACCGGGCATCGCCTTCGCCGACCCCGTGTCCCCGCCGCGGATCCCCGCCGCGCCCGTCCCGACGCCCATGCCCACACCCACCCCCGCACCCACGCCCGATCCCGGCCATGGCAAGGACCTGGAGGCGGTGCGCGAGAAGCTGGAGAAGCTGTACCGCGCGGCGGCCTCGGCCACGGACGAGTACAACGCGGCGGAGGAGCGGGCCGAGCAGCAGTCCGCCGAGATCGTGGAGCTGGCCAAGAAGATCGTCCAGGGCCAGGCGAAGCTGGACGACCTCAAGGCGCGCGCCGGCGCCGCGGCCCGCGCGCAGTACCGCACGGGCGGGCTGCCCGACGAGGCCAAGCTGATGCTCAGCCAGGACCCCGAGGCGTTCCTGGACGGCAGCGGCAGGGTCATCCAGGGCCAGCGCGCCACCAAGGGCCTGCTCGGCGACCTGGCCCGCACGCAGGAGGAGTTGAAGGGGTACGCGGCGGACGCGGACGCCCGCTTCAAGAAGCTGGAGACCAACCGCAAGGCCAAGGCCGGCGCCCGGAAGAAGGTCGAGAAGCAGATCGCGGCGGCCGAGAAGCTGGAGTCCGATCTCGCGCAGGCGGAGAAGGAGCGCCTGGCCCGCCTGGAGCGTGAGGCGGCGGCGCGCGCGCAGACCGCGTGGCTGGGCACGGGCGTCCTGAAGGACCTGGACGCGGCGGCCACCGAGCGCGGCCGGAAGGCGGTCACCTGGGCCACGGCCCAGGTCGGCAAGCCGTACGTGTGGGGCGCCGAGGGCCCCGACTCCTTCGACTGCTCCGGGCTGACCTCCCAGGCGTGGATCGCGGCCGGGCAGGCGATTCCGCGCACCTCGCAGGAGCAGTGGCGGCAGCTGAAGCACGTCGAGGTCGCGGACATGCGCCCCGGCGACCTGGTCATCTACTTCGACGACGCCAGCCACGTCGGCATGTACATCGGCAACGGCTCCATCGTCCACGCCCCGCGTCCGGGCCGCACGGTGACGATCGCGGGGGCGGGCACGATGCCGATACTCGGGGTGGTCAGGCCGGACGCGGGGGGCCTGCCGGCCGGGTGAGCCGGGGGGGCGTCGGCTGGGTTGGCGGGGTCGGCGGCTGGGTTGGCGGGGTTGTCGGGCAGGTCAGCGGCGGCCTCCGGCCGGGCCGGCGGGGCTCGCCGGGCGGGGCGAGGGCGGCATCCGACTGGGTCAGCGGCGGCCTCCGGCCGGGTCAGTGGGGACAGCCGGTCGGGTGAGCGGGGCTCGTCGACCGGGTCAGTAGCGGCCTCCGGCCGGGTCAGCGGGGCAGCCGGGCAGGCCAGCGGGGCTCACCGGGCGGGTCAGCGGCAGCCTCCGGCCGGGTCAGCGCGGCCAGCCGGCCGGGACAGCGGTGGCCTCCGGCCCGGTGAGTGGGCCGTACCGAGCGGCTGCGCCGGCCCCGGCGCCCGGGTGAGCGGGGTCATGTGACGCCGCCCACCCGCACCGGCCCGGCCCACCCCCGGCCGCGTGACCTTCGTCATCCCCTCACCCCCCACGCGATGTCCAACTGCGCCGCATACGGCGGCATATGGCACGGCCTCCCGGCCGCGCGGCGTAGCGGACACCATTCCGCCGCGGCGTCCGCACCCGCTATGGTCACCCGTCGGCGGTCCGAGGCCCCTCGCTCCGCCATGCCCTCGGGGGGAGGGAAGGAACCAAGACGATGCCCGTACCCGTACCGCGGCAGAGAGCGATCCCGGCCGTGGAGTGTGGTCAGGCGCAGGCCGCGTTCCCGGGCGAAGCCCCTTCGCCCGACCAGACCCCGAACCCGACGGACCCGAACCCGACCGATCCGAAGAACCCGACCCTGAAGGACGCCATCCCGACTCAGAAGCGCGAGACCCGGACCCCCGGCACCGGCGCCCCGGCCAACCTCACCCTGCTGCTGATCGAGGACGACCCCGCCGGCTCGCCGATCGTGCCCGACCTGCTCGACCAGTCCGGCAATCCGATCCGCGTCCGCACCGCCCGCAACCTCACCGAGGCCGGCCGGCTGCTGACGGACGACGTGCACTGCATCCTGCTGGACCTGGCGCTGACGGCCGAGGGCGACGCGGACGAGCTGGCCGTGCTCAAGCACGTCCTGGCCCTCGCCCCCCGGCACGCGGTGCTCGCGCTGACCTCCGCCGGAGACGCCGAGCGCGGCGCGGAGGCCGTAGCGGTGGGCGCGCAGGACTACCTCTTCCGGGACGAGCTGGACGGCCGGCTGCTCAGCCGCGCGATCCGCTACGCCGTGGAGCGCAAGCGGTCCGACTCCGCCGAGCGCCGCCTGGCCGAGGGCAGGCTGCGCGCGCAGGAGAACCGCCGCCTGGAACGCGGCCTGCTGCCCACGCCCCTCCTCGACGGCTCCTCGCTCCGCTTCGCCGCCCGCTACCGCCCCGGCCGCTCGCGCGCCCTGCTGGGCGGCGACTTCTACGACGTGGTCCGCACGCCCGACGGCACGGTGCACGCCATGATCGGCGACGTCTGCGGGCACGGCCCCGACGAGGCGGCGCTCGGCGTGGAGCTGCGCATCGCCTGGCGGGCGCTGACCCTGGCGGGGCTCTGCGGCGACCAGCTGCTCGGCACGCTCCAGCAGGTCCTGGAGCACGAGCGGGCGGACGACGAGATCTTCGCGACGCTGTGCACGGTGGACATCGCCCCCGACGGCCGCCGCGCCGGCCTCTGCCTCGCCGGCCACCCGGCGCCCCTGGTGTCAGGACCCGGCCGCCCCGCGCGGCTGCTGCCGTACGACAACAACGGCCCGGCGCTCGGCCTGCTCCCCGGCGCGCGCTGGCCGCGCACGCAGGTGGAGCTCGGCGCCGAGTGGAGCCTGATGCTCTACACCGACGGCCTGATCGAGGGCCGGACCGGCGAGGGCAAGGAGCGGCTGGGCCAGGACGGCATGGTGGAGATGATCCGCCGCCAGCGCGCCGCGGGGCTGACCGGTGAGACGCTGCTGCGCACCGCGGTGAACGAGGTGCGCACGCTCAACGGCGGCGAGCTGACGGACGACGTGGCGGTCCTGCTCCTGGACCGGCTGCCGTAGCCCCCCCCCGGCGGGCTCAGCGCCCGCCGTTGTACGGCCCGTACGGCCCGTCGCTGCTGGAGCCGCGGCGGGTGTTGCGGCCACCGCCGGGGAGGCCGCGCAGGGCGGGGCGTACGTCGACCATGTACACGATCGTCGCGACGAGGCCGATGATCGGCAGGAACGACAGGATGCCGAAGACCAGGTTCACCACCAGGGCGAGCCCGAGGATGATCAGCCAGAACGGCTTGGTCTTCTTGTCCGCCGCGCGGTAGGCGTCCTCCCGGCGCAGCGCCGCGTCGATCAGCGCGAAGGCGCTGAAGAGGATCAGGGCGATGCTCAGCAGCCCCATGAAGCCTGCGAACCCCTGCATCAGCACAACGTCCACCCCAGTTCCGGGTCGTCCTTACGCGGTCACCGTACCCGCACAACGGACCGGACACCCCCAGGGTGCCCGGCCCGCCCTGCGCCCGCCCGCCCTACTTGGCGGGCGGCGTGGTCTTCTTCTTGGCCTGACCCTGGGCCGGGGACCTGCGGGCGGCCGGCGTCTTCTTCGCCGCGGCGGTCGCGGGGGTCACCACGGGCGCCGGGTCGGCCGGGGCCACGGGCGCGGCGGGGGTGGCCTTCGGCTTGGGCGGCTCGACGGCCACGGCCAGGTCCTCCACGCCCTCGGCGACGTCCTCGATGCCCTCGGCGGCCTGGCCGCGCCAGGTGCGTACGGCCTGCTCGCCGCGCTCGGCGACCTTCTCGTACGTCTCGCGCGCCTTCACGGCGTACTCGGCGGCGACGCCGACCCCGCGCAGGGCGAGGTCCTGGGCGGTCTCGCCGAGCTTGCGGAAGTCGGTGTCGAGGGAGCCGAACAGCTCGTTGGCCTTGGCCTGGAGGCTGCCCTGCGCCTCCTTGGCCCGGGCCGTGGCGCGCTCCTGGACGGCCTTGGGGTCGGTGTTGCGCACGGCGTCGATCCGGGCCGGGGCCTCGGCACGCAGCTGCTCCACCAGCACGGGCACCCGCTTGGCCTGCTGGAAGGCCAGGTCGGCGGTGCCGGCGGCGAAGTACAGCGGCCGGGGGTCGGTGAGCGTCTTGCGCAGGTCGTCGGTGATGGCCATGGTCGTGGTCCTCCCGGAATGCTCGCTACTGAGGGTCGGGCACCAGCTCGGGGTCGTCGGCACCGAATCCGTTCTCCTTGCGGAAGGACTCGTAGATCTGGAGCAGCACCTGCTTCTGCCGCTCGTTCAGCGAGGGGTCGGTGAGCAGGGCCGCGCGCGTCGCACCGTCCCGGCCGCCCTGCTGCCCGTCCCGCTCCGCGTCGAGGATCCCGGCCCGCACGTACAGCGTCTCGGCGGAGATGCGCAGCGCCTTGGCGACCTGCTGGAGCACCTCCGCGCTCGGCTTGCGCAGCCCGCGCTCGATCTGGCTCAGATACGGATTCGACACCCCCGCCGCCTCGGCAAGCTGCCGCAACGACAGCTGCGCGGTGCGCCGCTGCTCGCGCAGGTACTCCCCGAGATTGCCGACGTTGAGCGATGCCATGCCTTCCACCATGCCGGACCCTGCTAACTATTGCAAGCACACCGCTTGCAAGAGTGCGTGCCGGGGACACTCCCACTGACGGTGACTCCCAGCGCCAGCTGGTCGGAGGTGGTCGGTTTCTCCCAGGGCCGGCGGAGGTCTTCGGCGAGGGGCCAAGCGAGCCGGAGTTGGGTGTGGGCGACGATCAGGATCCAGGTCCAGCGGTCCACGTCGTCGGGGGTGGCACCGGTCTTGGAGGACCATGACCACAGTGGCGGAGCGTCCCGTTCCTTCGGCAGGTGGTCGACCTTAAGCCGCATCAACGTGCCCTCGACCAGGGAAAGGTCGCCGTCGCGGTCGAGCCATGAGGAGCGGTGGGTGAGCCGGGGGTGGACCCGGTCCCATGCCTGGGTCTCGGCCTTGCCGGAGCGGACTCGGCCGACCAGCTCGACGGGCAGGTCTCGCAGGACCCAGGCCAGGCGGGTGACGTCGTAGCCGGCACCGCTGACGATCACGATGTCCGGGTTCCCGGCCTGCCAACGGCCAGCGGCGATGAGTCGTTCAACGACCTCTCGGATTGGGCGGCGGTGACAGCGGTCGCGTCGTCTGCCGGGCCGAGCCGGACCGCGTCCCGGATCGCGGTCCAGGACGTGGCGCCCGGCTCCAGTGCGGCGACGAACGAGTAAGGCCGGCCCGGGATGAACTGCGAGGCCGTTTCGCGCGGCCGTAGTGGCAGAACAGACGCTCCGCCGAGCATGGCGCGTCCGAGCGGAGCCACGGCGACACGTCGACCGCCAAGACCATGCGGCCGTCGCCGAAGCGCGGCAGCGGCAGGCTGGCCGGCACCGTCCGCACGTAGCACTGCGTCAGCCAGTTCGAACAATTCGTCGCGCCGCGCGGTCAGGCACCCGTAGAACTCGCCCCGGAAGCGTGACGCTTCCCTCCGGACAGAGTCGGGCAGCAGACTCACTCTCACGGCCTTCGTCTCGGTCACGGGCACCTTGGTCGGAGCGCATGATCAGACGAAGGTCGCCCCAACGTCCGGCGAATCCCCAGGTGAGCGAATCCGTTCGAGACGCTATTCGAGGCCGTGGCACCATGTACCGCATGACGACGAACCGAAAGGTCCATGCCGCGTAGACGG
This sequence comes from Streptomyces sp. NPDC048182, assembly GCF_043202555.1. Lineage (NCBI taxonomy): Bacteria > Bacillati > Actinomycetota > Actinomycetes > Kitasatosporales > Streptomycetaceae > Streptomyces > Streptomyces sp. NPDC048182. Next base: position 427,275 of record NZ_JBIDAQ010000005.1, read on the forward strand.
CCAGGACACATCCGTGCCGGCGTCCCCGGCAGCCACCGGACCACGGGTACAAGGCCGGTCATCGACGGTCTGTCTTCGCGTGCAGTCTCCGAGATCATCCGTCTTGAGCACACCCGCAACTATCTGCAGCCAGGCGACGTCAGCGCGGCTGTGAGTCTGTGGAAGGACTACGTCCACCAGCCCGAGCGCACCCTGTGGCACGACTACGAGTGGGGCAACGTGCACTGGTACTGCTGCGGCAACCCTCTCGAAGCCCGGGCCCTCCTCGACACCGTGATGCAGGTCCTGTCGCTACGAAGCGCCCGCGAACTTCGAAAGATCGTCGCCCGGTCAGACGCCGTCTGGAACCTCCCGACCCCGCCCTACGATGCGGCCGGAAGATAAAGAACAAGCTTAGACGGTGTCTCGATTGGCTCTGGCCCTTTGCTCCCGCCATGGACATGGTTGAGCGTCTGGTGCCGGACGGGCTGTGGGAGGTCTTCGACAGCGTGGCGCCGGAGCCGCCTGTACGAGCCCAAGGTGGTGGCCGGCGGCGGTGTGATGACCGTGCGGTGTCGGCTGCGATCATCTTCGTCGCCACTTCGGGCTGCGCCTGGCGGCAGTTGCCCCCGGCCTTCGGTGCTTCCTGGCAGACGGTCCACCGGCGTTTCACAGCCTGGCCACGGGCGCGGGTGTGCTGTCGGGACAACGCCTCGGTCGGTGTGACCTTCTGCGGCCGGTTCAGCTCCGGCGCGGGCTCCGTGCGCTATGGCTTCGAGTTGCGGGCCCCCGGCCTGACCGCTCGGCTCGACGAGGTCATCGTCTGGGTCGGCGACAGTGGTCTCACCGCCTTCCTGGAAGAACTGGCCGCGGACTAGCGGGGATGGGCCGACGAACGGAGCTGGCAGACCGACGACAGAGACCTGACGGTGTCGGCCGTCTTCCGGTCCGGCGGCCATGTCGGGCTGACCTGGACCGTGCGACCCTGGCCACGGGCCGCCGGCGGCTGGAGCGCCTCGGTGACCACCTGGCTGGAAGCCGGCGAGCAGATGACCGCCCTGGCCGCCGACATCCGGCGCTTCCTCTCCGAGGAGCACCAGTGACATCCCGCCTGCGCGTCACCGGTGCTCGCAAGGCGCCGGGAGGCGGTGTTGTCGGTGGGCCCTGCCGGGGTGTGCGGCGTGGATGAGTGGGTGGAGCGTGTCGACGGCCAGGATCGTGTGACAGGGGTGGTCAGCCGTCGGCAGGCCGTCCGGGAGGGTTGGCTGCACCGGGTTGCCGTGACGGTGTGTCGTGATCAGCGGGGCCGGATCCTCGTCCACCGGCGGTCGGAGCAGTTGGCGCGCTTCCCGGGGCTCTTCGAGGCCGTGGTCGGTGGCGCGGTGCGGGTAGGCGAGTTCTATGAACAGGGCGCCGCCGAGGAGCTGGGTGTTCGTGCGCTGCCGCGCCTGCTGTTCACGTTCATCAACCGCAGCGGCCTGAGTCCTCACTGGCTCGGCGTGCACGAAGCCGTGATACGGGAGCCCGTGGAGGCCGTGGTCCCCGATCCCGAGGAGGTCGCCTGGCACGGCCGGCTGACCGAGCCGGAGCTCCGCTCGGCCCTGGTGAACTGGCGCTTCACTCCCGACAGCCGCGAAGTCTTCGGCCGGTATCTCACCTTCCGGAGCCGCCGTGAGTGCCGTTGATCCATACGATCACGGATTCGGCGCCAGCGATCCCGATGAGTTTGCGGCCCCGGGGCGGTCCAAGCTCGTGGCACGTCAGGGCTCGTGTGCATCGCAGAAAGGTGCATCGGAGAAAGGACACCGTCATGTCGGAGCTTCTCGTCGACTTCATCACCTCCCTCGACGGCTGTGCGTCCGGGGAGGGATGGCCCGGGTTCTGGGGCCTCGAAGGTCCGGAGTACCTCGCGTGGCTCGGTGAGCAGCCCGAGGTCACCTACCTGATGGGCGCGAAGACCTACCGTCTGATGTCGGGCTTCGCCGCGGGTGAGGTGCCGGAGGGCCAGGACGAGTTCCGGGCCGAGGAGGAGGCGTCCGTCGACCAGCTCTCGCGAGCGCCCAAGGTGGTGTTCTCCTCCTCGCTCGATGAGCCTCTGACCTGGGCGAACTCCACGCTCGTCCGGGATGACGCCGTCGAGGCGGTCCGCGGCTTGAAGGCGAGCGGGTCGGGGATCCTCAGCACGATCGGCAGCCTCAGCCTGTGCCGGTCCCTGCTGCGGGCCGGGCTCGTCGACCGCTTCCGGGTCGTGATGTTCCCGGTGATCACCGGCGCCACCGGTGCGGAACGCATCTACGACGGCTACCCGGACGTCGCCCTCGAGATGATCGGGCACCGGACCTTCGACGGCCGCACCCAGCTGGTCGAGTACCGGCCCCGTGTGCTCGAGCACCCGCCGCTCGGCACCCCCGGGTGACCTCGGCCCCTCCGCCGCTCCGGAGCCGAAGGGACCAGCCCTCCGAAGGGAACGCCGCGTATGGCGTAGCGGGGGTCGTTGCCGCGGTGGCGGAGCACCCGCAGGCGGTGGTCGGTGAGCAGCAGCGACGCTCGCCGTGCGCCCAGGACGGTTCGGCCGCGTCTGTATGTGACCCCGCAGCCCGCCACCAGTCGCTCACCGTCCGGCACCGACTCCGCGAGACGCTTCTCGTCCACCACCCAGTCGGCCGCCCCCACCCCTGCCCTCTCGTCCGTCGACGTTCGCGCACCCTCGGTGAGCTGTTACCCGCCGAGGGTGGGAAGACGTGCCGCCGGCCCCCTGTGGAGCCCGGGACGCCCGCGACCGGGCCGAGCCCGGGGCAGGCGAGGTCCGGGTGGCCCTGGGGCGTGCTGGTCTTCGGGGCGGGGTCCCTGTCGCGGGCGATCCGCTCCCCGGTGACCGCGTCGAAGAGCGCGTGCCCGTCGTGGGAGACCACCATGGCGAGGTCGTGGCCGCTGTCGGGGTGCACGGCGAAGCCGACGCCGAGGAGGCCCCCGACGGGGCGGGCCGCCACCGCCCGCCACGGCTCGGGCGCCGGTACGACGGGGGCGGCGGTGTAGCGCTCGCGCAGCTTCCGCTGGTACTCGGTGGTCAACTGGTCTCCTCGGTGCGGTCCGCGTCGAGGATCCCGCGCGCGGGCGCCCGCGTCGACGGCGTTTCGCTCCGCGTGCCCTCGGCGGCGCCGTCCGCCGGCCGCCGACCGGGGCGCAGGGTGCGTACCTGCGGGGAGAGCAGGGCCGCCGCGGTGGCCAGGGTCACCAGGGTCGCGCAGCCGGCCAGGGCCGGGCCCGTGCCCACCGCCGTGGCGACCGGGCCGGCGACGAGGAGGCCGAGTGGGGCGAGGGCCAGGGAGCCGAACCAGTCGTAGGAACTCACCCGGGACAGGGCCCGTTCGGGGACCTCGTGCTGGACGGTGGTGGTCCACAGCACGCCGAAGACGTCGCCCGCGACCCCCGCGCCGAACATGGCCGCGGCGGTCGGCCACAAGGGGGCGCCGGCGGCGAGCAGGGCGATCGGCACGGCGGCCGGGAAGGTGCACAGTACGGCCACCAGCAGCGGGCGCCGCACCCGTACCCGGCCGGCGAGACCCGCACCGGCGACGGTCCCCACGGCCTGCGCCGCCACCAGTACCGACCACGCCCGCGCCCCGCCGAGGCGCTGCTCGGCCATCAGGGGCCCGAGCACCCCGACGTTGGCGTTGAGCGCGGCGACGACCACCGCGTACTGCGCGACGACCACCCACAGCCACTGCCGGGAGGCGAACTCCCGCCAGCCGTCCCGCAGTTCGGCCCAGCCCGACGCCTTGCGGCGCGGCCGTGCGGCCAGGTCGAGGCGGGCCGTCAGCGCCGCGCTGACGACGAAGGAGGCCGCGTTGAGCGCGAGGGCCCAGCCGGCGCCCACCAGGGCCACGGTCACGCCGGACAGCGCCAGGCCCAGCAGCATGGCGGTGTTGGTGCCGACCCGGAGCAGGCCGTTGGCCCGCTGCAGGCGGCCGGCGGGCACGATCAGCGGGATCAGGCCGTCCATCGCCGGGGCGAACAGCGCCGTCGCCGTGCCGGCGGCCACCGCGAGGAGGCACATCGCCGCCACCGGTGCGTGTCCGGTCAGGACCATGGCGGCCAGGCCCCCGTACGCCCCCGCGCCCAGCACGTCGGCCAGGACCATCAGCCGCGCACGGGAGACGCGGTCCGCGATCACCCCGCCCGCCAGGACGAACACCAGCTGCGGCACCGCCTGGCAGGCCAGCACCAGCGACAGCCGGCCCGCGCCGGCGCCCGGCAGCGCGAGCACCGCGAACGCCAGCGCCACCCGTGCGAAGCCGTTGCCCAGGACGGAGACGCTCCGCGCCGAGGCGAGCAGCACGCACTTCCGGTCACGCCACAGCGGCGCCCCGGCTGCCTGGGACCTCGGTCCGTCGGTCACTGTGCAGGGGATCCTAGGGCCCGATCCTGCGCGGCGCGTCCGGTGGGATGCTCGGACGTATGCCGAGCGATGACTGGTATCTCACCGACGACGTCCACGACTTCCTCGCCCGCGCCGGCGGCTTCCTGCACTCGCGGCCCGGTGCGCACGTGATGCAGTCGACCTGGGCCGAGCGGGTGCGGGCCGGGGCGCCCGGCACCGGGGCCGCCCGGTTCGGCGTGCTGGAGCGGGGCGGTGCGGTGCACGGCACCTTCTACCGGCTGCCGCCCCGCGGGTTGGGGCTCTCCCCGCTCACGGCGGAGCAGGCCGACTCGCTCGCCGCCCGGCTGGCCGACGACGGGGACGCCCCGCCGTCCGTGAGCGCCGACCACCGCACCGCCACCGCCTTCGCCGAGGCGTGGGAGCGGCGGACCGGGGCGCGGGCGAGGCTCCGGGACACGCGGCTGCGGCTGTACCGCCTCGGCACGCTGACCCCGCCGGAGCCGATGCCGGCGGGGCGGGGACGGCTGCTGGGGGACGACGATCTCGACCAGGCCATCCACTGGTGCGGCGAGTTCGCGAAGGCCGTCGGCGAGGACGTCACCGTCGACGCCCGCACCTGGGGCGGCACCCGGTACGCCGACAAGCGGTACACGCTCTGGGAGGCCCCCGACGGCACCCCCGTCTCCGTCGCCGGGATGAATCCGCTGATCGGCGGCCAGGTGCAGGTGGACGTCGTCTACACCCCGGCCCACCTGCGCGGCCGAGGCTACGCGGGGGCCGCCGCCGCGGAGGTGAGCCGGGCCGCCCTTGCCGCGGGGGCCAGGGACGTCGTCCTCTTCGCCGACCTGGCCAACCCGGCCAGCAACGCCCTCTACCAGCGCCTCGGTTACCGCACGCTGGCCGACTGGTCCGCGTACGACCTGTCGTAGCCTCCGCTGCACGTCAGGGGTTGACCTTGCCCTTCGGGCAGAGCCCAGCATCGGTGGGGCCGGGCGCCGTGCCCGGCACGAGGAGGGATGGTTCATGGAGTTGCTGGGCATCGGCGCGTTCGCCAAGGCGTCGCGGCTGTCGCCGAAGGCGCTGCGGCTGTACGACGCGCTCGGGCTGCTGACACCGGCCGAGGTCGACCCCGCGACCGGCTACCGGCGCTACGCCCCGGCGCAGTTGGAACAGGCCCGCATGGTGGCCTGGCTGCGCCGGCTCGGCATGCCGCTGGCCCGCATCCGGCAGGTCTGCGCCCTTGAGGCGGCCCCGGCGGCCCGGGAGATCCGCGCCTACTGGGCGCGGGTCGAGGCCGACACCGCCGCCCGGCGCGACTTGGCCGCCTTCCTCGTCGACCACCTGTCACGGAAGGACCCCGCCATGACCCACCACCCGGCCACCGACACCCCCGGACTCGCGCTGCGCTACGCCGCCCTGTCCGACCGCGGCCTGGTCCGCGAGACCAACCAGGACACCGCCTACGCCGGCGACCGCCTGCTCGCCGTCGCCGACGGCTTCGGCGGCCGGGGCGAGCGGGCCGGCGCCGTCGCCGTCGAGGCGCTGCGGCGCCTGGAGAGCGGGGACGTCCCGGCGGACGGCCTCCTCAACGTCCTCCAGGACGCCTACGAACTGGCCGAACACGCCGTGCACGGTGTCGGCGGGGCGACCGGCACGACGCTCACCGCGCTGCTGCTGACCGGGTCGCAGCTCGCCCTCGTCCACGTCGGCGACTCGCGCGTGTACCTCCTGCGCGGCGGGGAGCTGTTCCGGATCACCCACGACCACACCCTGGTGCAGTCGCTGATCGACGAGGGCCGGCTGACCGAGGAGGAGGCCGTCTCCCACCCTCAGCGGTCCCTGCTCGTACGGGCGTTGGGCGAGGGCGCGGACGGCACCCCCGAACTGCGCCTGCACGACGCCCACCCCGGCGACCGGTACCTGCTCTGCTCCGACGGCCTCTCCGCGGTCGTCCCGGACGACGACGTACGCCGTGTCCTCTCCGGAGGCACCGAACCCGCGCCGGCCGTGGAGGAGTTGATCAGCCTCGCCAACGGCCGCGGCGGTCCCGACAACGTCAGCTGCGTCGTCGCCGACGTGGTGGAGCGCGGTCGGTGAGGCCGTACCCCCTGGGGAGCTACGGCGCCGCCGGCGGGAACGGTGGTCGGCCGCCGAGGTCGAGGCGACGCAGCAGCGCCGCGGTGCGGCGCTGCACCGTCCGTTTGCCGAAGCGGTTGACCAGAGCGAAGTAGAAGAGCCCCGGGGCACCCGGGGTCCAGAGGCCGCGCCGGTCCTCGCTCAGCAGGTGGCCGAGGACGGTGTCGACGTCGAACGGGACGTACTCGTGGTGATCGTGCTCCCAGCGGTCCGGCACGCCCTGTGTGCGCCGCTCCCCGAGCTGTGCCGCGGACAGCCGGCTGAGCTCGGCGATGAAGAAGGCGCCCCACTGCTGCAGTTCCACGTCGATCCCGAAGGTGAGAAGCCGGATGCGGTACTCGTCCGGCTGGATGTTCAGCTCCTCCGCGAGGCCGCGTTTCGCCACGTCGTAGAGGTCGGGCGGGGTGCGCCCGCGGGCGTCGAGGTCCCTGGAGAGCGCCTCGTTGGCGGAGGAGCTCCACAGGCCGGGCAGCGACCCCACCCGGTTGCTGCGGCGGGAGAACACCACCTGGTGATCGTGCGTCACGACGGCGACGTTCGTGCCGAAGCTGCAGCTCATGAAGGCGGGGGCGTCCTCCGGGTCCTCGGCGGACAGATAGCGGCCACGGGGTGTCGTGCCGTCCGCGAAGGGGCGGTCCAGCTGCTGCGTGGCCAGGAAGGTGTAGTAGTCGGCGTGCCGGAGCCGCAGGCACACCTCGGGGGCCTCCTCGCCGACCGTACGGCTGACGCCGAGGCCCTCGACGGCGTAGCACTTGCCGTTCCACAGGGCGTGCAGGCCCTTCGCCCGGCGCTCCGCCTGCTCGGCCGCGATCTCGTCGCGCCAGGCCGCCATCTCCTCGGGCAGCTCGACGAACTCGGGGGTGATGGAGAGCCGGACGTTCTCCCGGGTGATGGCCTCCTCGCCGTCGCCCTCGACCAGCCGCCAGGTGGTGCGCAGGGGGCCGATCCGGAAGCACTCTGCACGACGGCGGTCGGCCCGGGGGTCCGGCCGGCCGCCCTGGTCACCACCACTCCCCTGGCCAGTAAGGAAACCCTGGTCACCACCGATCTCCTGGCCACCACGGAAGCCCTGGCCACCGCCGAACCCCGGATACCTCGCCGCGCGGCTGCTCTCCAGCCGGGCGACGAGCTCCGTCCTCGCCCGGCCCTCCGGCAGGCCGGTCAGGCGGAGCGGGGTCAGGTGGCCGAGCAGGGGGTGCTCGGCCAGCTCGGCCTCGCACTCCTCGACCACGACCGGGACGATCCTGCCGTCCCAGCGCCGCCGGTCGCTGAAGGCCGTGGGCCACTCCGCCCCGACGAAGGACCGGCGGTCGAAGTAGTGCGGGCTGATGACCGCGAGGATCCGCTCGCTACGGGCGATGGCGTCGTCCATCCACTGCACCGCAGACCGCCCGGCCGGAAGGTCGCGCAGATCGAAGGCCACCGCGAAACCGGCCGTGTCCAGCACGCCGGCGATCCACTCGGCCCACCGCTCGTCGGCCCGGGCGTAGCTGATGAAGAAGTCCTTGTCGGGCGAGTCCTGAGCATGTGGATGAGCCATCGCCATGAATCTCCGAGCGGCTACGTATGGCAGGCGGCGGGCGTCGGACAACGGCGTTCTCTCAGCGGGGACTTCGCCCGCACCCGATGATACGTTCCGCGAAGCCGGTGGGTATGTGTTCTTCGTCAGGAGACCGGTGGACCGCGGGACGGCCGGGCGGGAAGACGGAAGGACGTGGGGGACGTGGGGGAAGCGACGGAAGCGGCACCTTCGGGGACGTCCTCGTACGCCGCCGATCTGGAACTGGCGCACGAGATGGCCGACATCGCGGCCGACATCGCCATGGCCCACTTCCTGAAGGCCCGCACCCGCGTCAAGGCGGACCGCAGCCTCGTCACCGAGGCCGACCTCGCCGTGGAGCGGGCGCTGGCCGACCTGCTCGGGCGGGAACGCCCCGACGACGGTCTGCTGGCCGAGGAACTGCACCAGGACACCGCCGGGCCGCGCAGGATGTGGGTCGTCGACCCCATCGACCACACCAACAACTACGCCCGGGGCCACCGCGCGTTCGCCACCCTCATCGCGCTGGTGGAGGAGGGACGGCCGGTGGTCGGTGTCATCGCGGCTCCCGCCCTCCGGCAGCGGTGGTGGGGGGCCCGCGGGCTCGGGGCCTGGGCGGACGGGGAGCCGATGCGGGTCTCGTCGGTGGACGACGTGGCCGACGCGCACCTGAGCTTCTCCCAGATCGAGGCGTGGCGGGAGCTGGGACGGCTCGAGCAGCTCGCCGACCTGGCGGGCGCGGTGCGCTGGACGTTCGGCTCCGGTGGCTGGCTGGGCCAGATGGGCGTGGCCGACGGCACCTTCGACATCGCCCTGGACTCCACCGGCCACGTCTGGGACCTGGCCGCGAGCCAGATCATCGTGGAGGAGGCCGGCGGGGTGTTCTCCGACGTCGAGGGGCGGCCGTCACCGGACCGGGGGACGGCGGTGGTCTGCAACCCGCGCCTCCACGGCGAGGTGCTGCGCCGCCTGGCCCGCCCGGCCCCGGCCCCGGCCTCGCCGGAGGCCCGGTGACCCGGGTCGTCCGGGGCCGCCCCGGGCGCGCGTTACGCGTCGTGGTCGCCGCGCTGGCGGGCTGTGGCGCGGGGGTCGCCCTGTACGGGCTCAGCCAGGTCAACAGCGGGTACGCCTTCGCGATCGGCGGGGCCGTGCTGGGCGTGTTCGTCGTCCTGGGCCTCGACCTCTACCGGCGCACGGCGCGGCTGACCGAGGTGCGCATCACCGTGCCGCAGCTGAGCGAGCTGACCTTCGTGGTCAACAACGACGCCCAGCAGGTGGCCTGGCAGCTGTTCGTGGAGACGGTCACCCGGACCTCCACGCAGCAGCTCCACGACGACGAGGGGCGGATACGGGAGTCGCTGACCTCGCTGTACGGGTTGTTCGCCACCACCCGGGAGATCCTCAAGGCGAGCCGCCCCTCGACCGGCGCGGAGGGGCTCACGGTCGAGAGCCTGGCGGTGACGCTGCTCAACCGGGAGATACGGCCCTTCCTGTCCAAGTGGCACCCGGACCTCGGCGAGTTCGAGAAGACCGCACCCGAGCTGCCCGAGTCCGCCTGGCCGCGGGCGGCCGAGTGCCGTGCCGACCTGCGCCGGGTGCAGGCGAACACCCGGGAGTACGTCCTGGCCTTCGCCCGGCTCGCCGGGGTGGAGAACCCGCACATCATGCTGGGGGTCTGAGGGGAGCGCAGGCCGGACCCGCTCAGGTCGGACGGCCGCCGAAGCACCAGTCGTGGACCTCGACGTCCGCGTAGCGCTCCGCGGTGAGGACGGAGCGCGCCCCGGCCGGGTCCGGGGCGCGCAGCAGGGCCGCCGTGCCCAGCCAGGCCGTGCCGTCGTCCGAGAGGAGGGGGCCGTAGGCGATCAGGTCGTCCCCGGCCGGGGGCGGGGTGAGGTCGGCGGGCTCGCCCGAGCCGAGGCCGAGCACCAGGTAGCGGTTGCCGCCGGTACGGCCGCCGGGGAAGTCCCACATGGTGCGGCCCAGCGCGTTGCGCCACCGGCGCAGCAGCACGTCCCGGTAGACGCCGGCCTGGTAGCCGGGCTCGTCGAAGGCGAACGCGCGGGCCGCGGCGGCGTCCGGCAGGTCGAGGACGTGCACGCTGCCCGTCGCCGGGTCGTCGTCGCCGAGGCCGGCCAGGGTCGGGCCGCGGGCGATCATCTCCGCCGCGTACCCGTCCATGTAGGACCAGTGCGCCTCCAGCAGTTTGTCGCGCAGCGGCATCGAGCCGGGGCGGTCGCGGTGGTAGCAGAAGAACTCCATGACCCCGGAGCCTTCCGGCATCGGGACCTGGGCTCAACCGGGTTTCGGCTGTCACAGCCGGGGCCGCCGCGGTGTCCCGGGGGCACGTCCCGAGTTAAGGGGGCGTGCCCCGATGAGACGGGGCGCGCCTCGAGCATGGAGTGAACGATGAACATCGCGTTGTGGATCGTGACCGGACTGCTGGCCGCGGTGGCGCTGGCCGCCGGCACCATCAAGACGTTCCTGCCCCTGGAGAAGCTCGCCTCGACCCACGGCGGGGCCTGGGTCGGCGACGTGAGCACCGGCCTGGTCCGGTCCATCGGCGTGCTGGAACTCCTCGCCGTGGCCGGCCTGATCCTGCCCGCGGTGCTCGGGGTGGCGCCGGCGCTGGTGGCGGTGACCGCGGTGTGCTGGGTGCTGCTGATGGTCGGCGCGATGGTCACGCACGGCCGCCGGGGCGAGCTGGCGTTCGCCGGGCTGAACCTCTGCTATCTGGTGCTGGCGGCCTTCGTGGCCTGGGGGCGGCTCGGCCCCGAGCCCTTCACCGGCTGAGCCGTACTCCCCCGCCGTACCCACCTTTTTGTGCGTACTTGGCACCACCCGCCGCCCACCCCAAGCTGGTGTGGCGGGTGGACGTCAGGAGACAGCGGGAGACAGCAGGAGGCATCAGGAGACGGCGGCGGACATCCGGTCCAGCCGCCGGTGGCCCCAGTCGGAGAGAGGAGCGAGGGCCTCGGCGAGTTCGCGGCCGAAGGCGGTCAGCGAGTACTCCGTCCGCAGCGGCAGGACGTCGAACACCCGCCGGTCCACCAGGCCGTCCGACTCCATCTCGCGCAGCGCCTGCGTCAGCACCTTCTCGGTGAGGCCGGGCAGCCGGCGGCGCAGTTCCGCCGGGCGGTGCGGGCCGGACTCCAGCAGCCACAGCAGTGAGGTCTTCCACTTGCCCTCGATCACGGAGATCGCGGCGGTGACGCCGCAGACGTTCGGATCGTGACGGCGCTGCGCCATGTCGGACCCCACCCCGGTTCTTCGCTCGACTCACCCTCAATCTACGGGAGTTCACGCATGTCCGAGAACAGCGGCTACCCCGCCGCCGTGACCGTCCTGGGCCTCGGCCCGATGGGCCGGGCGCTGGCCGGCGCGTTCCTCGCGGCGGGGCTGCGCACCACCGTCTGGAACCGCACCCCCGGCCACGCCGACGACCTCACCGCGCGGGGCGCCCGCGCGGCGGCCTCGGCCGGCGAGGCGGTGGCCGCCTCCCCGCTGACCGTGGTCTGCGTGGTGAACTACGACGCCTCCGACGCCGTACTGCGCCAGGACGCCGTCAGCACCGCCCTGAAGGGCCGCACGCTCGTCAACCTCAGCGCCGACACCCCCGACCGGGCCCGCGACACCGCCGACTGGGCCGCCGCGCACGGCATCCGCTACCTGGACGGCGCGATCATGACGCCGGCGCCCAGCATCGGCACCGAGTCGGCGGTGTTCCTCTACAGCGGCCCGGAGGAGCTGTACGAGGAGCACCGCCCGGCCCTCGCGGCGCTCGGCGGCACGCACACCCGCCTCGGCGCCGAGGCCGGCCGCGCCGCCGCCTTCGACCTCGCGCTGCTGGACGTCTTCTGGACGGCGATGGCGGGCTTCACGCACGCCGTCGCGCTGGCCCGCGCGGAGGGCGTGACCGCGTCCGAACTGGCCCCGTTCGCCGCCGGCATCGCCGCGATCCTGCCGCCGCTGTTCACCGAGTTCGCGGCCGACATCGACGCGGGCACCTACGCGGGCGGCATCAACCCCATCACCTCGGCCGCCTCCACCATGTCCCACATCGTGCACGCCGCCGAGGCGCACGGCGTCGACGCGGGCGTGATGCGCCTGATCGAGGGCCACGCGCGGCGTGTCATCGCCGCCGGGCACGGGGGCGATGGCTTCAGCCGGGTCGCCGAACTGCTGGCCGATTAGCGCGAGTTCAGAACGGCAGGGGCCGGGCGTGGACCACGTCCAGACGGGACACCGCCCGGGTCAGCACCACGTACAGCCGGTGCGGCCCCCGCGCCTCCGCCTCCGCGATCGCCGCCGGTTCGACGGCCACGACATGGTCGTACTCGAGGCCCTTGACCAGGCTCGCCGGCATCACGGCCACCCGGGCGCCCGGCTCCCCGGGCCCGGTCGCCGCGACGCCGGCCGCGGCGAGGGCGGCGCGCAGGGCGGGCACGGCCGCGTCGGCGGCGATCACGCCGACCGAGCCGTCCCGGCCCAGCGCCCGCCGCACGGCCTCGACCACGGCTTCCCGCAGGGCGCCGGGCGCCACCGGGAGCAGCCTCAACTCGCCGTCCGCGCGCGGGGACCGGGGCGCCGGCACGTCGACGTCCAGCCGGGCGAGCAGCCGGCCGGCGAGGGCGGCGACCGCCGCGGGCACCCGGTATCCGTTGGTCAGCGCGGTCACGGCGGCGCCCGGCCGGCCCAGGTGCCCGAGCGCCGCCTCCCAGGAGCGCGCCGCCCACGGCGTGGTCCCCTGGGCCAGGTCGCCGAGCACGGTCAGCGAACCGTGGGCGGACCGGCGCGCGACGGCCCGGCACTCCATCGGGGAGAGGTCCTGCGCCTCGTCCACGACGACGTGCCCGTAGCCGGCGGGGTGCTCCAGGAACCCGGCGACCTCGTCGAGGAGCACCTGGTCGGCGGCCGACCAGCGCGCGGTGCGCCAGGAGCGGGGCGCCGCCCACAGCAGCGCCTGCCGCTCGCCGGCGTCGTACAACCCCTCCGCCGCGCACGCCAGTTCGTCCGCGTCACCGAGCAGCGCGGCGACCACCTCCTCCGGACGCACCCGGGGCCACAGGGCGTCGAGGCAGGCGCCGACGGGGCGGGCCCGCTCGACCCGGCGGGTCCAGGCGGCCGTGCGGGGCCCGCCGCGCCGCTCGGCCTCCCGCCGGAGGTGCCGCACGATGCGGGCCCGCACCCGTTCCCGGCCCACCGCGTACGGCGGCTCCTCGGCCAGCACCCCGACCACGATCTCGGCCAGCGTCTCGGCGGGCACCCGCAGGCGGGCGGAGCCGTCCGGCACGACGAGGCCGGCGGCGGCGTCGGCGCGTACGCGCGCGTACAGGGTGCGGCGCAGCAGCTCGGCCGCCCGGGCGTCGTGCTTGAGCGCGGCGGCGCGATCGTCGTCGGTGCCGGTGACCGGGTGCCGGGCGATCTCCGCGGCGAGCGTGGACTGCCGTACGCCGCTCTCGCCGAGGGCGGGCAGCACCTCGGCGATGTGGGCGAGGAAGGCGGGGTTGGGCCCGAGGACCAGCAGCCCGGCGCGGGTGAGCCGCCGGGGGTGGGTGTAGAGGAGGTACGCCGCGCGGTGCAGGCCGACGGCGGTCTTGCCGGTGCCGGGGGCGCCCTGCACGCAGACGGTGTCGGACAGGGCGGCGCGGACCAGGTCGTCCTGCTCGGGCTGGATGGTGGCGGCGATGTCCCGCATGGGCCCGACGCGGGGGCGCTCGATCTCGCGGGCCACGATGTCGCTCGCCCGGGACTCGCCCCGCGCGAGGTGCTCGTCCTCCAGACCGGTCAGGTCGGCCGCGTCACCGCGGGCGCCGGGCGCCCAGCCGAACCGGCGGCGGATCGCGACACCGTGCGGGTCGCTCGCGCTCGCCTGGTAGAAGGCCCGGGCGACGGGTGCGCGCCAGTCCACCACGAGGGGCGGGGCACCGGGGTCCTCGGTGATCCGCAGCCGGCCCAGGTGGTAGCACTGCCCGGCATGCTCCCCGGCCGCCGCGCCACCCGGCGCGAAGTCGAGCCGCCCGAAGAACAGCGGCCCCTCGGGCAGTTCGCGCATCTCCCGGTCCCGGGTACGCAGGGCCCGGCCGAGCACCTCGGCGTCGGCCCCGGAGGCGGACACGTCAACGCCGACGACGACCCGCTCCCGGGCCCCGTCGGCCATGGCGGCGAGGGCGGCACGGCAGCGCACGTGATGGGCGCGCTCCTCGGCGAGGGCGCGCTGGAGGGCGGGGCGGGGTGGGGTCATTCCGCTGAGCGTACCCGAACTAACGTAACTGAGTAACGTTATTAACCCAGTCACCTATCGGTACACGAGGCCCGCTTCCGCTGGTGTCATGTCACCGCCCAGCCTGGGGCGGCACCTCGCTGGACCCGTCACCCTCCACGCCCGCCAGCCCCGGCCACCCCGCCGCCAGTCGCCCGAACGCCCCCTCCGCCGACGCGACCGCGTCCGCCCGTACCGACCCCACCGCCTCCCCCGCCGCGACCCGGCGCCAGTTCTCCAGGGCGAGGATTCGCTGGACCGCGATGATCTGCCCCGCCGCAAGGCGGGCGTCCAGGTTGCCGCCGAGGGCGGCCGCGAGGGCGGTCTCGGAGCGGTCCAGGTGGTGGTGGAGGCGGGCGGCGAGGGCGGGGGTGCCGTAGAGCAGGGCGTGGAAGGCGAGGACGTCCGGGTCGTCGCTGAGGCCGGTCACCGGGTCGCCGCGGTCGAGGCCGGCCAGGAAGTGCCGGCGCAGCGCGGCCAGCGGTGCGGGGTCGTCGCCCGCCACCCGGGCCGCCTCGTCCTCGTGGTCGGCGATCCGGTGCAGGACGAGGTCCTCCTTGGCCGGGAAGTACCGAAACAGCGTCGGCTTGGACACCTCGGCCGCGGCGGCGATCTCGGCGACGGACACCGCGTCGAAGCCCTTCTCCAGGAAGAGCCCGATGGCGACGTCCGACAGCACCCGCACGGTCCGGCGCCGCTTCCGCTCCCGCAGCCCGGTCCCGCTCATCCCGGTCTCGCTCATGGGGCGAGCCTACGCAACCCTCCGGTCAGCGGGCCGGGCGCCACATGGTGGTGACCTCGTGGCCGGTGGCGACGGTGACCGTGTCGCGGGGGACGAAGCCGACGCTCGCGTAGCGGGCCAGGTTCGCCGGGTTGGACGACTCCAGGTACGCGGGGGCGCCGAGCGCGTCGGCGCGGTCGAGGCCGTGGGCGAGCAGGCCCATGCCCAGGCCCCTGCCGCGGTGGTCGCCGTGGACGCCCAGCAGGGTGAGGTAGCAGAACGGCTCGTCGGGGCGGGCCGCCGCGAGCTGTTCGCCGATCTCCAGGACGGCGTCCGCCACCTCGGGGCCGGCGGCCCGGGTGAGCAGGTCGCCCATGCCGTCCTCCTCCTCGGGGGTGAGTTCGAGGCCGCCCGGCGGGATCCACACGGAGACGGCCTCGGCGCCGGGGGTCACGAGCGTCCAGTCGTAACGCAGCGCGGAGGTGACGTACCGGCGCCACATCGCCGCGGCCTGCTCGGCACGCCGCCCCTCGTCGGGGAAGGCGGGGCCCCACAGCGGGTCGTGGAAGAAGGCGTCGGTCAAGGTGTCGACCATCGCGTCGACGTCCGCGGCGGTGGCCTCCCGGGCGGGGACGGGCCGGTCGTTGCTGGTCATCGGCGTACCGTAACCGGACACGGCCGTCTCGCGCCCGACGGAATCCGTCGCGGGGCGTCGTGAGGCGTCGCGGGGCCGGCCGCCGCCGGCCCGCTAGCGGCCCTTGACCTCGATCTCCACGAAGGCCAGCGGCGCCGTGCCCGCGTTGACGACCTCGTGCTCGCCGCCGGCCTGGCGGGCGTAGGACTCGCCGGCCCTGAGCAGCGACGGGGTGACCGTGCCGTCGGGGGAGACGACGTCGGTGCGGCCGTCGGTGAGGGGGACGACGACGTAGTCGTACTCGTGGACATGGCGGCCGGTGCTCTCGCCGGGCTGGAAGTCCCAACGGGTGACCCGCGTCCGCTCGTCGTCGTGCTGCACGCTCGCGTGGGCCGTGGTCGTCGTCATCGAGCTTCTCCTCGTTCTTCTCGTTCGGGGGGCGACGGGCCGCCCCATCAGCCCATTCTCATCCTGGGGATGCGCCGGCCCGACTCCGGCCCCTCAGGCTCCGCCCCGTCCGGCCGCGTCCGCCCGGCACCAGCGGGCCAGGGCGTCGCCGATCCGCTGCGGTTCCGGTACGTCCGTCAGCCCCATCGGTACGGCCGCGGCGGCCAGGGCGCGGTGCAGGCGGCCCGCCGCGCGGGGCAGGGACGGCCAGCGCGGGGCGGCGCCGCGGTCGCGGAGGGAGAGGGCGACGCGGACCACGTCCGTGTAGACGGACTGCGCGCGTTTGAAGTCCAGCAGCGGGCCCAGGTCGTGGTCCAGTCCGCGCGCGCTGCCCGGACGGACCGCCTCCACCGTGTCGCGCCAGTCGGCGATCACGCGGTCGCGCTGCCCGGCGGGGTAGCGCATCAGGTAGAGGTGGGTGGCCAGGTCGTAGAGCGGGTCGCCGACCATCGCCAGCTCCCAGTCGATGGTCCACAGCCGGCCGCGCGGGTCGATGACGAAGTTCTCCCGGTGCAGGTCGGCGTGGAGCAGGCAGAACGGGCGCGGGGCGAGGCCCAGCACGTTCTTGCGCAGGTGGGCGAACGATTCGTCACCCACGCCCAGTTCGCCGAACAGCGTCCCGAAGCGGTCCCGGTACCGTCCCCAGACCTGCTCCTCGGCGAAGGCGACCAGGCGCTCCAGGAACCCGTCGGTGTCCTTGTCGTCGGGGGCGTCCAGCGGGGAGCAGCGCCGGTCCACGTGCAGGGTCTCGGCGGTGATCGGCACCAGCTGGCCGAACAGCCGGACGATCTGCGCGAGGACCGGCTCGGGCACCCGCCGGCCCCACCACCAGTGCGCGCCGAGCGTGCGGCCCTCGATGAACCGCTGCATCCCGAGGCCCTCCACGTCCACGACCTCGGGCACCTGCTCCACCCGGCCCCCGAGGCCGCGCAGCAGCTCCTCCTCGGAGGCGAAGCACCGGCGGTCGAACCACTCGGCGGTCGCGCGCGGGCTGCGCAGCTTGACCCGGCCGATGCCGCCGGGGGGCGAGAGCACGTACGTCTCGTGGTGGTACCCCTTGAGGGGGCCCCGGACCGCGGACGAGTCCCCGCTCATCGCCTCGGCCCGCCCCCTGGGGGAGGCGGACGGCGCCAACTCCGGTGTCATTGCGTGCGTTCAGCCGATCCGGTGGTGCTCGTGGGACAGGAGAAGGGCACGCTATCCCACGGTGGTCGAGGCGGGCCGGGGAATCACCGGAAGCCCCCCGCACGGCTCCCCGGCCCTGGGACCATGCGCGGCCCGCGCGCCCCTCACCCGAGCCGCCGCAAGAGCCTCCCGTTGCCAGAGCTTCCCGTTGCCACCGGCCAGGGCGACGGCACCTCCTCCGCGACGCTCGACGACCAGCTGGCGGCGGTGGTCGCCGCCGTCGACGCGGCGCCGGGCAGGCCGCTGGTGGTGGGCCACTCCGCCGCGTCGAGCCTGGCCTGGCCGGCCGCCGACCGGCGCCCGGAGAAGGTGGCCGGGGTGGCACTGGTCGGCGGCTTCCCCGCCCCCGACGGGCGGGCCTACGCCGACTTCTTCGCGGTCGAGGACGGCGTCATGCCCTTCCCGGGCTGGGGCCCCTTCGCGGGAGCGGACTCCGCCGACCTGGACGAGGAGACGCGGCACCGCCTCGCCTCCGTCGCCGTTCCCGTGCCCGAAGGGGTCGCCCGGGGAGTCGTACGCCTGGCCGACGAGCGGCGCTTCGAGGTCCCCGTCGTGGTCGTCTGCCCCGAGTTCACCCCCGCCGAGGCCAAGGCGTGGATAGCCGGCGGCGACAGCCCCGAACTCGCCCGCGCCGCCCGCCTCGAGTACGTGGACCTCGACTCGGGCCACTGGCCGATGGCCACCCGCCCGCGCGAACTGGCCCGCGTGCTGGCGGAGGCCGCGAGGTCGGTCGCCTGAGGCGCCCTACCCGCGCAGCAGGTTCAGCGGCTCCTCCAGCGACCCGACCACCACCCCCGCCCCCGCCTCCCGCAGGGCCGCCTCCCTGCCCGCGTCGCGGGCGTAGCCGAGGAAGGGGACGCCGGCCCGGCGGGCGGCCTCGCAGTCGGTGGGGGCGTCGCCGATGAAGAGGGCGGTGCCGGGCGCCGCCGCCAGGTCGTCGAGGGCGCGCAGCAGGGTGTGCGGGTCGGGCTTGAGCTGACGGAGCTGTCGGGTGCGGCCGTAGACGTGCGGGCCGAAGCAGTCGAGCAGGCCCCGGCCGGCGAGGTAGGCGCGCGCCACCCGGGGCGCGTTGTTCGTCGCGACGGCCGGGCGGACGCCCAGCGCCGTCCAGGTCCGGATCAGCGGGTCGGCCCAGGCGGTCGGCATGGCGGAGGCGGCGGCGCGCAGCTCCTCCTCGGTGAGCCGCTCCTCCAGCTCCGCGACCAGCCCGCCCCCGGGGCGGGCCCGGTCCACCGCGCGCAGCACCGCGTGCGGGTCGCCCGAGGCCCGCTCCCGCTCGGTGAGCAGCCCGGCCAGGCCGTGCTGCTCCAGCACACCGACCAGGACGGCCGCCACCTTCTCGGCCGGGTGGCCGGCGAAGAGCCGGCAGACGGGGCCGTCCAAGTCCCACAGCACGCAGCGGGCGCCGCGCACCAGGCGCCCTAACTCGTCAGAAGTCATCAGGAAAGTGTCATGCTCGTGGTGATGGTTTCCCAGAGGGCGTCGAACCACTTCTGGGACTCCGCCACGAACGCCGCGTCCCGGCTGCCGACCGGACTGCCTGCCGGACTGCCTGCCGGACCGCCGGGCCGCTTGGCGGCGAAGGAGAACAGCAGCGACTGCGAGCCGAGCGCGTCGTACATCTCCAGCGTCCGGCTCTCGTACTCCTCCTCCCGCCGCGTGAGCAGGTAGTAACCGAGCAGCGCCTCCTCGCCGTTGAGCAGGTACAGCTTCATCGGCGCGGTGAAGGGCAGCGCGCGGAAGGCGATCCGCACGTCGATGTTCTGGGTGGAGCGCACGGCGTGCAGGTTGTGCTGGAGCACCCGGGCCTGGGCGTTGCGCATCTGGAGCCAGCGCTGGTGGACCGGGTCGTCCTCGGCGCGCTCGACCAGGACCGGGAAGGCCAGCGGGATGTCCCGGGAGGGCATCAGGACCCGGAAGTCGATCGACTCCGGGCGGATGCGGCCCTCGTGGATCAGCCGGAGCGGCTCGCTCAGGGCCAGCATCAGCGTCTCGGAAGTGTGGCAGACGACGTCCACCCGGACCCGGGGCGCGGCGAAGGCGGCGGTGAGGCGGGGGCCGAGCGCCACCATCGTCGGCTGCGGCTCGCCCCGGGTGGGGGCGGGCTCGGCGATGCGCGGGGGGCTGCCCTTGCTGACGTTGCTCAGCAGGCCGTCCTCCTGGAGCGCCCGCAGCGCCTGGCGCACGGTGCCGCGCTCCACCCCGAACTCCTCGGCCAGTTCGGCCTGGGTGGGCAGGCGGTCGCCCGCCTTGAGGTCACCGCCGCGGATGCGTTCCCGCAGGATGTCGGCGATCTCCTGGGACGAGAGCCTTCTGCCGCCGTTCACGGACACGTTCTCCTGAGTCACGACCAAACGCTACAACTGCGTTCTATCTAAGGGGAGTTGTTTGAAAGTTGTTTTGAGATAGCCGCCAAGTGGGCACAAGTTAAGCATAGTTGGTTGCCAACTTGGCTCAGTTGGTGGAGGTGTCACCGCCCGGTACCGCAAGGGGGAGTCATGCCCGTCCTCGTCCTCTTCTCCACGGTCTTCGTCATCGGTTTCGAGCAGCTCGTGCAGTGGCGGTACGGCGTCACGGGGCTGGTCGGCCTGCTCCTGCTCACCATCGGCATCAAGGCCAAGAGCCCGGCCGTCAGCTCCGCGGGCGCCGTGCTGCTCGCGCTGCTCGTCGCCGGGGCGCCGCTCATGGCGTGAGCCGGAGTTCCGTGCTGATCGTGCCCCACAGCGCGTCGAACCAGAGCCGCGACTGCCGCACGAACGCGGCGTCGCGCTCGCCCGCCTCACCCACCTCGCCCGCCTGCCCCGTCCCGCTCGCGAAGGCGAACAGCGGCGCGTGGATGCCCTCGGCGTCGTACACCTCGGTCGGCCGCCGGTCGATCTCCTGCTCGCGCCGGCCGACGGTGTAGTACGCGAAGAGCGCCTCGGCGTCGTTGAGCAGGTACAGCTTCACCGGCGGGGTGAAGGGCAGCGCCCGGAAGGACACGCTGACGTCCACGCCGTGGGTGGCGCGCAGCGAGAGCAGGTTGTGCCGCAGGACCTGCCCCTGGGCGTTGCGCATGGCCAGCCACCGCTCGTGCACCGCGTCCCGGTCCCCGTCGAGGCCGGCCACCGGCACCGGGAAGGCCAGCGCGATGTCCCGGGCCGGCAGCAGCACGCGCACGTCGACCTTGGCCGGTTTCAGCCGCCCCTCGTGGACCAGGCGCAGGGGCTCGCCGATGGCGAGGGTCAGGGAGACCGCCGTGAGGCACAGCGCGTCCACCCGCACCTCGCGGGCGGCGAAGGCGTGCCCGACCCGGTGGGCGAGGGCCGCCGTGGTGGGCCGGGGCGCCGCGCCGGGGCCCGGCCGGTCCCGCCCCGGGTCGGGCGCGACCGTCGCGGGGCTCCCCTTGGACACGTTGGTCAGCAGCCGTTCCGACTGCAGTATGCGCAGGGCCTGCCGGACGGCGCCGCGCTCCACCCCGAACTCGTCGGCGAGCTGCGCCTGCGTGGGCATGCGCCGGCCCGGCCGGAGCGCCCCCGACCTGATCCGGGCGCGCAGCTCGTCGGCGACCTCCACCGGGCTCGGCTGGGGCCGCGGCGGCGTCTTGCGCCCGTTGACAGGGGCAGGTTCCGGCTCCACGACCGCACCCTACAACTTCCCGCCATCTTCCGGCAGTTCTGTCGAAGGTGGTTATGAGTCGCGTCCAAGTGGCTATAACTAGAGTGAAGTTGGCAGCCAACTTGAGCAGCCTCAAGCAACGTGGTCGCGCCATCGAGGTGTTGGCCACCAGGTGACAGGGGGACCACCGACATGCCGCTCATCGCCATCGTCCTCGCCGCTCTGGCCATCGGCTTCGAGCAGCTCGTGCAGTGGAAGTACGGGCCGATGGGCATCATCGCCTTCGTCGCGCTCTCCGTCGGCATCAAGGCGAAGAACACCGCGATCGGCGGGGTGGGCGCGGTGATCCTCGTGATGCTGCTCGCCCAGTCCGGCTGACCCACCTCACCCGCGTGCCGGGCCCCCTCCTGGAGGGGAGCCGGGAGCCCGGCGGGCGGCGGTACGACACGCTACGGAAACCCGTCCCGACCAGCGGAAGGAGGCGTCAGAACAGGCGTCGGAACAGGCGTCAGAACATGTCCGGGCACCAAGGACGCCTGGACGTACGCAGCAGGGCGTCGGCCAGCCGGGCGGCGCCCGCTCGTTCTTCCCGCACCCGGCCGAGCGCGGCCAGCCGCACGGCCGACTCGTCGCCCAGCCACAGCGTCGCGAGGTCGGCGACGTCCAGCGCGAGGTCCGCGTCCTGGGTGGCCGGGGTGACGGAGGCCGCCCCGTCCGCGCCGGCCTCGATCCGCCAGCGCCCGCCCGCGGTCCCCGTCCGGTCGGCGACCTCGAGCACCAGGGTGCCCTCCCCCTCGTATGTCCGCGCCTCCAGCGCCGCCACGACGTCCAGGACGCGCACCCACAGCCAGTCGGCCCGCGTGGTGATCCTGGCCGCGCGCGGGTCGGGCAGGAGGTGCGGGAGCAGGTCGTCGGGGGCCCGCCAGCCGCTCTTGACCGTGGTGACCCAGTCGACCGAGCACAGGTAGTGCCACAGGGCGCGCTCGGCGTCCGGGGTGACGGCGAGCAGCCAGTCCACGGTCGCCGTGTTGAGCGGCTGCTTGGCGTCGCCCCAGTGGTCGTCGGCGCGGTAGGCCGCCATGCCGTCGACCTCGCCGGACGCCGAGCGGTACACCGCGAAGAACGGCGCGACCCAGGGGCCGCTGTCCCGGCGCAGCTGCCCGGTCCTGCCCTGCCACCACCGGTCGGTACGGCTGACCGCGCCGGGTTGCCGCCGGCGCAGCCGCTCGTGCAGCTCGGGGCCGAGCTTGCGGACGTCCTCCCCGTCGACCAGGTCGATCCGCCCGCCGCACTCCGGGGCCGCCCAGCGGGGGTCGAGGCCGGCGCGGGGGACGTCGACCGACCACTCGGTCATGGTGGTGGCGGGGCCGAAGCCGTGCCGGCGGTAGATCGGGTACTCGGCCGCGATGAGGGTCGCGACGGCGTCCCCGCGCTCGCGGGCCGCCGCGAGGTCCTGGTCCATCATGCGGGTGAGCAGGCCGCGGCGGCGGTGGGTCGGGGTGACGGTGACGTTGGAGACGGCGTCGGCCCGCACGGCCGCGCCGCCGACGGCGGTCAGCTCCTGGTCGAAGGACCGGAAGGTCGCGACGCAGCGGGCGCCGTCGAAGCCGCCGAGCAGCCGGCCCGGGACGAAGTCCCCGCGCCGCGCGGCCAGCTGCTCCTCCCCCACCTCGGGGTTCTGGAGGAACCCGGTGGCCAAGGCCCGGTTCCAGTCGGCGAACTCGTCCTCGGTGATGGGTCGTACGTCGATGTCGTCACGGCGGCTCATACGCCCACCCTAGGTCTGCGCCGCGGCCCCCGTCGCGGGCATTTACCCGTCGCAACGGGACGCCGGCGGGACTGCACCCCCCAGGGGCGCGGGGCTGTATCGATCTGCGGCTCCGCCGCGCGGTGGTCCGACGTGACGGCAACGCCCCAGGGGCGCGGGGAACTGCGCGACCAGCCACGACGCACCCGCACCCGGCATCGTTGCGCAACCCGGCACTACGGGGGGGGCGTGGCGCAGCCCGGCGCTGCGGGGTGCCGCTGCGCCCACCCGTGCCGCCCCAGCGGCACGACTGCCCGCAGCTACGCGGGAGGGGTGG